>SVIA01000015.1 GCA_015055535.1 Clostridiales bacterium | reverse complement strand
CTTGTTCTTTTTTATTTTCTTTTGTTAATCTTTTGTTTTTTAATAATCCCATTACAAACAAACCTCACTAAATTAAGTATAACACACTTATTTTATATTTTCAAGAGTTTTTTATTTTATATTTTTCAATATTTTTAAGTATAATACACCACACCCAAAATAAACCGAAAAATTTAATTTATAAAACTTTATTTTAAAAATTTATTTAAAAACAATAAAAAAACAGGCTAAAAACGCCCATTTTTAAATTATTTTGTTTAATTTTTTATTTGAAAATTATGCTTACCATAAAAAATACTAGTGATTTTACATATCTATTTTCCATATTTTTCTTTTATTTTATTTAAAACATAATTTAACACTTTATCATTATTTTTTCTATAATCTTTTATAGAGTTTGAAATACAAACATGAGGTTTGATTCCTATATTAATAAATTCTGTATCATCTATTAAACTACATTTTACGGTACAACTTCTAGCAATACTTCCGTCGTCTAATTTTAATGTATAAGGAGTTCCAGTTGATCCATAAGTAATATCTCCAACGATTAACCCAACATTATTCGCTTTAAACATAGCAACAAAATCATCACCAGCTGAAACCGTATATCGAGATGTTAAAATATAGCAATCACAGTCAAAATAAAACTTATTATTACCACCAAATTCATTTGAATAGCACTCAAAATTATCGCCATTTAAAATTTTTATACTTTTATTTATTTTTTCTTTTGTTGTAATTCCTTTTGAAATATACTCCGCAGCTTTTTGAGGAGTTAAATTATAAAGTCTTGCAGATGCTAAATCTAATGCATTAGAAATTCTTGTTTTTTTATTTAATGCTTTAAACTTTCCTTTTATAAAAAATGATGCAATTTTCTCTGCATTTAGTGTCATTCCACCCTCATTGTTTCTAACATCCAAAATGACTGCTTTTAATTTTTCCTGTTTTTTTAAAATGTCTACAAGTTCATTTGTTTTATCAACGTTATTAAATGTATCAATATACACATACAGAATATTATCATTCGTTATATATATTTCATTAAAATTAGAACTTATTTTTACAAAACCATCTTTTGGTTTTATGTAAATATTATTAAAGTTTTGTTTTTCTTTTAGTAAATCAAATTTAAATTTTTTATCATTAATAATCATTACGTTATTTCTCTTTTTAAGAAAAAATGGTAAAAATTTTTCAAATTTTCCTCTATACAAAAACCCTTCTACGCTATGAATATACCTTGAACATATCTTTTTTAATTTAGTAAAAGAAATTCCGTTTATTGATTTAATTTTTTCAAACTTCAAATGTTTTAATTCTTCTATTGTATCGCCTATGTAATAAGAGCCTTTTACATTATATAATGAAAAAGGTAAATATCCTATTTTATTTAAAATTTTTTTAGAAAAATTTATATCTGTATGTCCATCATCAAAAAGCCTTAAAAATTCAGCTAATAATAAATAATATTCTTTTTCGCTTTTGCTATTTATTATTTTTTTTAAATACTTTTCATAAACTTTACTCATTTCAAATTTTAATTCACATTTTCCATAAAAAGTTTCTGAAAGCATGTTATAAATTAAATTAAAGTTTTTTATTCTTTTGGTTAAATTTATCATTAATAATTCCTCTAATATTTTTAATTAAAATTAACGTAAACTAAAAACTATTCAACATATTCAAACTCGTAAACACCAATTTTTACATTATCACCTTCTTGAAGACCTTTTTCAATTAGTTTATCTATAATTCCATTTTGTTTAAGTCTTCTTTGAAAATATGCAAAACTTTCAGGATCACTCAAAATAATACCTCTGCTCATTTTATCTATTAGTCCACCAGATACAACAAAAGTACCATCATCTTCTCTTGTAATGTTTATACTAGTATAATCACGCTTATCAAGTTCATGAATTTCTACATAACTATGTTCTTTTTTAGGCAATTTTTCAATTTCTTCAATAACAGTATTTAAAAGTTCATCAACACCTTGTCTAGTTGCTGCTGAAAATTCAATAATTTTATAATCTTTTCCATATTTTTGTTTGAATTCATTTAATTTCTTTACTGATTCTTCATCATAAATTAAATCCATTTTATTTAATACAATAATTTGAGGGCTATTGTAAACTTCTTCATTATATGCTTTTAATTCTTTGTTTATTATTTCAAAATCCTCAACAGGATCACGCCCATCTACCGCTGCAATATCTACAATATGAAGTAAAATTTTTGTTCTTTCAATATGTTTTAAAAATTCAAAACCAAGACCTTTACCTTCACTTGCGCCTTCAATTAATCCTGGAATATCTGCTATAACAAAACTTTTGTCATAATATTTTACAACACCCAAATTTGGAGAAAGTGTCGTAAAATGATAAGCAGCTATTTTAGGCCTAGCACTAGTTAAAACGCTTAAAATTTTGCTTTTTCCAACACTTGGAAAACCAATTAAACCAACATCCGCAATAGTTTTTAATTCTAAATCTACTGAATATTCTTTTGTTTTTTCTCCAAGCTCACTAAAAGTTGGAGTTTGTCTACGAGAATTTGCAAATTTTGCATTTCCTCTTCCGCCAAGGCCTCCTCTAACCAAAATATGTTTTTCGCCATGATTTATCATGTCTGCTATAACATTTCCAGTTTCACTATCTCTAATAATTGTTCCACAGGGCACTTTTAAAATTAAGTCTTCTCCACTTTTACCATATGCTTTACTTTTTCCGCCATTTTCACCATTTGCAGCATGAAATTTCTTCGTATAATAATAATCAACTAAGTTATTAAGCCCTTCATCAGCTATTGCAATAACGTCGCCACCTTTGCCACCATCGCCGCCATCTGGCCCTCCATGCATAGTCATAGTATCAGTATAAAAATTAACTTTTCCATCACCACCATTACCAGCTTTTATACGTATTCTTGTTTTATCAACAAACATTAATTATTCCTCCCCTTATAAAACTCACAAATATTATTAAATTTACAAATATCACAACTAGGTTTTTGACTTTTGCAAATATATCTTCCAAACAAAACTAAATATAAATGTAATACGCTCCATAAATTTTCATCAAATATTTTTTTTAAATCTTCCTCAGTTTTATCCGGTGTTTTACTCTTACTTAAATTTAATCTATGACTAACTCTAAAAACGTGTGTATCTACAGCAATTGCATTTTGTTTAAAACCTTCGCTTAAAACTACGTTCGCTGTTTTTCTACCTACACCTGAAAGCGTTATTAAGTCTTCTAATTTATTTGGTACTACTCCATTATATTTTTCAACTAAATCATAACACATTGCTAATATATTTTTTGCTTTATTTTTATAAAACCCACACGAATATATTAATTTTTCAAGTTCTATTTGCCTTAATTTCAAAAAGTCTTGTGGTGTTTTATACTTTTTAAAAAGTTCTTTTGTTACAATATTAACTCTTTTATCGGTACACTGAGCAGATAATATTACAGCCACCAAAAGTTGAAAATTGTTTTCGTAATTAAGTTCACATTTTGGAACTTTATAAATTTCTTGTAGTGTGTTATATATAAAGCTACATTTTTCGTCCATAAAATTATTATAACACATTTTGATTTTTTTTTAAATAAAAAAGACAAATATTAAAATTTATCTTTATTTTAATTTTTTAAGCATTGATATAACCCGCTCATTGAAATTATTTCTTTTATATAATTTATAAGCATTTTTATTATTTGCAAAAACATCTAATTCTACAAATTCACAATTTATAGATTTTAAATATTCTTCAGCTTTTAAAATAAGTGCATTTGCAACACCTTTTCTTCTGGCAGTTTCTTTCACAAAAAGTTCTGTTATAACACCTTTTTTAGGGCATTTATAAGAAACTTTTGCAATGTCTTCATACTCAGTTATAGAACAAGCTATAAAACCCAGCACTTCATCATTTTCTTTTGCTATAAAAAATTTTCCACCACTTTCTATATTCATTTTATAAGCAAATTTAAAATACTCTTCTCTATACTCATTAGTCATAATGTTAAGTTTAAAATCATCAATTTTAGCAATATGATTTTGAAGTCCTACCAACATATCTTTTATTTCTTCCGTATATTCATTTGTATATTCAATTATTTCCATAACATTATTATAATGCAAAACATTTAAATTGTCCAACTTTAAATTTAAAAAAAAGAAAAAGGTGCTTTAAGCACCAAAATTTTCTTGAATATAATTATATAAACCGCTTTGCATTGCTTTAACAACATATTTGTATCTACTAGTTTCACTTGTTGAATTTTGATTATAGTATTCTACATAAATATTAATGTCTGTCATAGCATCGCTATCTTTTACTTCTACCCATAATGTTTTAAATTGAATATTTGTTTCAGTTGTTGATCCATTTTTATAAGTATAAGTTTTGCCATTTAATTTTAAAGTTTGTAAATCTTCATAATTGAACGCAATATAAGTTCCAGTTAAAGTAGATAAAGTTTTTGTTTCTCTAACAATTTTAGCATCATTAAATAAAATTCCTTGGAAAATTCCACTCATAATTTTTTGATTAAAGCTTTTGTTATATAATTTTAAAACTTCATCGTAAACAGCTTTTCTATCTTCTATACCGTCGTTTTTATAATAACTTTCTGTATTTTGTCCACTTGTTTTGTTTATATAAATTTGTATATAATCTGGCTCTGTAATATTTGGATTGTAACTTTTATCGATACAAGCAAATAAGATAATTACGCCAGCTAAAACAGCAATTAAAGACAATGCAACTATTGATAGTACTTTTTTCATAATTTCTCCTATTTATTTAGTTTACTAAATTGCAAAAATTTAGTCAATTAGTTTTAATCATTTTTTGTATCTTTTTTATCATTTTCGTTTAAAATCTGTTTGTTTTCGGTTTTTTCAATAGGTTTTTCTATTAAAAGTCCTTCATTTTTAAGTGCTAAAAGTGTTTTTGCTTTAATTTCTTCTAAACGCTTTTGCTCTTGTAGAATTTTTTCTTGTCTTTCTTTTTCTTGTTGCTTTTTCTTTTTGTTTTCTTTTCTATTCATGTTTGCAATTATTTGTTTTACACTTTTTCCTTCCATAATTGAATCAAGTTCTTCTTTATAAGCAACATTTTTCTTTAGTAATAATTCCGATAAACTTGTTATTTTATCCCAATTATCTTTTAAAATTTTCTCTGCTCTTTCATAATTATAATTTAAGATTTTTAAAATTTCTGCGTCAATTTTACTAGCTGTATCATCTGAATATAATACTTGAGTTTGATAATCTCTTCCAATAAAAACTTCGCTTGATGAGCCAAGATTTATAAATTTTAAATCTGCACTCATTCCAAGTTCTGTAACCATTTTTCTAGCAATTTTTGTTGCCTGTTCAATATCGTTACTTGCTCCGGTTGTAATATCACCAAAACGAATACTTTCAGCAATTCTACCACCCATAAAACTTGCAATCATATCGTTTAATTTATTTAGTGTTGCATAATTATCATCGGTATCTGGTCTGCTTAAAGTATACCCTCCAGCCATTCCACGAGGAATAATTGACACCTCTTGAACTTCATCACAAAATTCTAATTTTTTATGAAGTATTGCGTGGCCTGCTTCATGGAAAGCGGTAATTTCTCTATCTCTTTCTGTTACTACTCTACTTTTCTTTTGTGGGCCCATTATAACTTTATTAACAGCTTCTTGAATGTCTATCATATTAATTTTAACACGATTATCTCTTCCTGCTAATATTGCTGCTTCGTTTAATAAATTTTCTAAATCTGCGCCACTAAATCCACTTGTTAATTTTGCAATATTTTCTAAATCTACATCATCAGTAAATTTTTTGTTTCTAGCATGAACTTTTAATATTTTTTCTCTTGCTTTCACATCTGGCATATTAATATAAACTTGTCTATCAAATCTACCTGGTCTCATTAACGCTGGATCTAAAACATCTGGTCTATTTGTTGCGGCAATAACTATTATACCTTCATTTGCTTCAAATCCATCCATTTGAACTAATAATTGATTTAATGTTTGTTCTCTTTCATCATTTCCACCGCCAAGGCCCGCACCTCTTTGACGACCAACAGCATCTATTTCATCAATAAAAATAATACAAGGAGCACTTCTTTTGGCTTGATCAAACAAATCTCTAACACGACTTGCCCCAACACCAACATACATTTCTACAAAATCTGAACCAGAAATTGAGAAAAATGGTGCATTGCATTCGCCAGCAATTGCTTTAGCTAAAAGTGTTTTACCAGTTCCTGGAGAACCCACTAAAAGTACGCCTTTAGGAATTCTTGCTCCAAGTTCTGTATATTTTCTTGGATTTTTCAAAAAGTCGACAATTTCTTTTAATTCTTCTTTTTCTTCTTCGCTACCAGCAACATCACTAAATTTTACTTTACTTCTTTCAACATTTCTTGCTCTACTTTTACCAAAAGCCATATTTTTACTGCTAGTTTCAGCAATTGTTCTTACAATAATAATTGCAACAATAATTACTGCACCTATTGAAAGATAAGGCAATAATTGAGACAATAAACTTTCGCCTTGAAGATTATAGCTTACTACAACTTTTTCTGTTGGTGCAACACCATTTTGAGATGTTAACTGTCCATTATTATAATCATTCATAAACTCAATTAATTCTTGTGAATTTATAAAAGTTGTTGTAAAATCTCCTTTTTTACCTTTAATAAAGTTTGCTTCAGTAATTTTACTATCTTTAATTCTAATGTAAACTGTATTTCCTACAGTTTTAACGTGTGTAACTTCTCCGGCCACCACTTTATCTTGAAATTCTGAATATGTTATACTTTTTCCACTTGGTTGATTATTCATCATATAAATAACCGCAACAACTAATAAAACGATTACTAAATAAAACAACCAATTCTTTTGTTTTTTGGGTTTTTCAGTCATAATTCCTCCTGTTACTTGATAAGTTTAACATATTGCAAAAAAATTTCAAAATATTTCTTTGATTTTTTAAAATTAAATTATTTTTTCAAACATTTTTCTTAACAAATATAAAGTTTTGTTAAAGCACTTAGTATTACTATATGAAAAGGAATTAAACAAAATTCCTTCATCACCTATTAAATTATTATTGTTTAAACAACTTACATTAATCGGTGAATTTTTATATATTAAAATAGGTTTCTTGTCACTTTTAACAAAAACACTATCAATAACTATAATTTTAGCACTTTTGTGTTTTTCTCTAATAAAATTATAAACTTGAAGATAATTTAACCCATTTACCTCATGCTTTTTACAGCCATAACAATATATGTTAAGTTCTTTAATTAAATCTCCAAAAATTACACCAAAACTATCATTAAAATATTTTAAAGTTCCAACACATAATACAACGATATTTTTTTTGTAATTATTTAGTTTAAATAAGTTTTCTAAAATATTAAAATTTTCTAAATCATATAAATTAAACTCAAACATAACAAAAATTATAAACAAAACTAATTTTTTTAATCTTTAAGGTTGAATTTTTTAAATTAATATGATAAACTTATATAAAATCCACCTTTAATGTATAAAAAAAATCACGTTAAAGGTAAAAGCGAGATTTGTTATGAATGTATTAGATATTGTATTAATTGTTTTTATTTTAATAATAGCAATTATAGGCTTTAGCAAAGGTTTTTTAAATTCTCTGCTTAGCTTAATAAGTAATTTATTAACATTTGTAGGGGCATTTTTTGCAGCCAAGCCACTTACTTCACTACTAAATAAAATTTTTGGGTTAGCAAGTACTATTGGAAACAGCTTAAGTTCTCAAATTTCATCATTTTTTACAGATTTTACAAATTTAAGCGGGGCCGAAGTGCTAGCCAACAAATGTACGGCTGATGGTTTATTACGTACTGCTTTCAGTTTATTTATTAAACCAGAAACAATCTATGCTAGCGATGAGGCTTTAGCATCAAGTTTAAGCAGTTTTGCTGGAAACGTTGTTACTATGGCAATCTCAATGGTTATTGCTTTTATTATAATTCGATTAATTATTTTCTTCTTAGCAAAAATATTTGACGCATTAAAAAAGAAAAGCTTAGCAATAAATGGACTTGATAAAACTATAGGTTTAATTTTGGGTATTGTTAAAGGTTTAATTTTCTTCGCTATAGTTTGCGTAGTTGCAAATTTACTTCAAACAGTACCTGCTGTAGCAGATGCTTTAGATACTGTATTTACAGGTTCTAATATTGCAAAACCGTTGTATGATTTTATTACAGGTTTTGTTAATAATTATATAAGTCAAATAGATTTTAATACGTTACTTTCAGGTATGATTTAAAAAAACAATACACCAGAAATGGTGTATTTTTATTTGTTTATATAATTTGCTTAAATAATATTAAAAAATAAAAAGTCGCTTTATTGCGACTTATTTTATTCTTTAAGATCTTTATAGTAACAATACATAATTGTGCTGTATCTTGGAGCTAGCCATAAGTAGTAAATTCCACCTGTTACGAATGATAACAAATAATGATGAAATAATCTAAAGAAAATTTTTATATATTTAGAAAAATTACCTTTACTTAAACGTGTACTAATTTTTAAAGCTTCAGAAACACTTAAATTTAAATCTTCTGCAAGAATATAACCCGAAATTTGATAATGTACAAATTTATTTATAAACGGAATTATAAATAAAATAAAAGTAAATAAATATATAAAAAATAAACTTATTCCATATCCCACATTTCTCATGTATTTATTTTTAAAACCAAACGCAAGGTCACTTGTTTGTGGGTTTGTATTTTTCACTAAATTAATACAATGTTTACACTTACTCACTTTTAATGGTCCATAAGTAAATATAGAAATAAGTACAAATAATATACCAAAACTTAATAATAATGGTAAATTAAAAACAAATATTAATGAATTAATCATTAAAATTATACCAAGCCAAAATGAAACCTTACTTAACTCATAAACAAAATTAACTGTAACACTTTTTTTCCAGTTACC
Source organism: Clostridiales bacterium (assembly GCA_015055535.1). Classification (GTDB taxonomy): domain Bacteria; phylum Bacillota; class Clostridia; order Christensenellales; family UBA1242; genus UBA7868. The sequence goes on along the minus strand of SVIA01000015.1, from coordinate 15,726 downwards.
ATTTAAACCTTCTTTTGCTTCAAGCATTAATTCAGTAGGAGTTTTAAAAAAATTATAATATTCAAATACATCACTCATACTAATATTTTAATTGTTTTTTTTTGTTTTGTCAATTTTAATAAGCATTTTTAAAAAACTCTTTAATCAATAAAAAACTAATCAACTTTTTGTCTTTTATTTAAATTATTTTTTTACCGCATAAAAAGAGTTAAAAATAAATTTTTCAGCATAATACAAAAAAAACAATATTGACTTTTAATTTTTTTGTGTTATACTTTAAGCATGAATACTATAATTTTTGATTTTGATGGAACACTTAGTAAAGAAAAATTTAACATTTGGAAACTTTTATGGCTTGAATGCGGCTATTCTACCGACAAAGACTCGCTTTATGCTAAATTATACAAAGCTCATACAATAGACAAATTAATTACTAGAAAAGAATGGTTCGATTTAACTTGCAAAGCCTTTAAAGACAAAGGATTAACTAAAGATAAATTTAAAAAAGTTTCAGAAAAAATTGAATTAATTGACGGAACTCATGAATTAATTAAAGAATTACATGATAAAGGCTATAAACTATGCATTGTTAGCGGATGTATTAAACAAGCTATTGAAATAGCCCTTAAAGATAGTAAACAATATTTTGATGTTATTCAAGCAAATGAAGTTTGTTTTGATGAAAATAATATAATCGACAAGTTTATTATAACTCCTTACGATTTTAAAGGAAAAGCAACATTTATAACTGAATTTGCAAAAAAACATAATATTAAAACAAATGCAATTGTTTTTGTAGGAAATGGCATTAATGATGAATTTGCTTTTAAATCTGGCTGTAAAACTTTATGCATTAATCCGGAAGATAAAACTCAGTCTGAAAATAAAGATATCTGGCATGATAAAATTGATAAAACAAACAACTTGTATGATTTAATGGATAGATTTGAAAAATAGTGCAATTTAGCACTATTTTTATTATTTTTAATTTTTATTTATAAATGTTACAATTTATTTAATTTACTTACAAAATCAATGAATTTTTACTTTGATTTTTTGCTAAAACCTTTCCATTTAGTGGATCAATAATTAACGAAAAACTCTCTCCCCCACTTGAAATTAAACTAACATAAAAATAATTCTTATCAATATCTAAGCTTGGATCATTAATAATTTTTACATAAATTTCAAACGATGTGTTTTGTTTTATTAATTTTTCGATATCTTTTTTAAATGTATTAGTGAAAATATTTAACGCTTGCTTATGATTACAATTAAAGCTATTTGAAATATTAGTAAGATCACTTTCAAAAACAAAATCTTGCCAAGTTATTTCAATAGAAATTTCATAACTATCTAAAACAAACGTTTCTATATCTTGAACATAACTTTGGTCAAATGGGTTTAACTCAAATTCACCATCAAAATCCATTCCTTCAATTGTAATAATGAATTCAGGATTTCCGATTTTATTTATTATTTCCGCCAAAAATTTAATGGTAATAACTCCAAATTCCTTTTTATTTTCGCTTTTACCATTTAAAACATAGGGATTTTCTCTAAATCCACTCATAAACTTTACATCTATATATTCATTAGAGGCTGCAAATAAATTATATCTTACTTCGCTTAAACTTTCATTAATTATATTGTTAAAATCGCTTTTACAACCAGTTAGTAAAATAATAAGTAGTCCTAAAATACAAAAAATTATTTTTTTCATATTATATTATATTTTAACTAATTAATTTAATGATAAATTCGAATAAATAATTTAGTAAATTCATATCTATTTATATGGAAGTTCTAAAAACTTTTTTTATAGATAATTTTTCTAATTTTATTTGGATAGCAGTTTTTATTATGTGTTTACTTCCTGTTTTTGAAGGAAGACTTGCTTTTCCATTTGCAATTAATGAAAAACTACTTGGCAATAATGCCATGCCTATATTTTTAGCAATGTTAACTTGCTTTTTAGCAAGTGTTTTTTTAACCTTGTTTTTACTAACTTTTTTTAAAAGCTTTAAAAAATTTTTAAAAAAATTTAAAACGTTTAAAAAAATATTTGAAAAAATCGACAGTCTAATTTATAAAAAGAGTGAAAAAATTAAAGAAAAAAATAATAAATATTTTTATTTGGCTCTCTTTGTTTTAACTCCTCTTCCATTAACAGGAATTTGGAGTGCTAGTTTAATTGCTTCTTTTTTAAATTTAGATTTTAAGAAATCTTTATTTTCAATAATAACAGGAAATTTGTTATGCTTAATTTTAATTTTTATTTTAAACTTATTTTTTAAAGATTTTACATTAATTTTATTAATAATATCATTTGTTTTAACAATTTTAGTTTTATTGTTTTCAAAACTAAAAAAACCAAGTTTTAAAATAAATTTTATTAACGATTAAGGAGTAATATGTATAACAGACAAAAAGCTATAGAATATGCTAAACAATATGTTTATAATTATAACCCTAGTTTCTATAATTTTTCACTTATTGGTGGAGACTGTACCAATTTTGTTTCTCAATGCATTTTAGCTGGCAACAAAAAAATGGATTATAGTTTAAACGGATGGTTTTATAATAGTTTAAATTCTCGTTCACCCGCTTGGACAAGTGTTGAAGAATTTTGGACTTACGGCTTAAAAAATAAAAATTTTAAAATTGAAGAAGTGTCTATTAATAAACTAGAAATTGGCGATATAGTACAATTTTATAATAATAGAACTAAAAGATATTATCATAATGTAATTATAACTAAAATAATTTATCCAATAAAACTTGAACATATTTTAGTAACTAGTCACGATAATAATGCTTATAATAAAAGTTTAGCAGAATATAATAATAGTTTTTTTCGATTTGGCAAAATAACCTAATTTTCGCAAAATATATACAATATATTCTTTTAATTTTATAAATAATTTTGTTTTTTTAATTCATACTAAAATAAAAAAATAAAAGTGCAAAATGCACAAAGGAGAATGTATGAAGAAAAAATTAATATTTATAAGTATACTTTTAGCCATTTGTTTAACATTTTCTATTTTTACAACTTTTACTAACAATGCAAAAGTTTATGCAGAAGAAAACTGTAATTTAAAAATAAAAGTTATAGGAAATGGTGAATCTTGCGTTAAACCAGATATTGCAACTATAAAATTTAATATAACTACAATTGGAGAAAATGCTCAAGATATTGAAAAACAAAATAGCGAAAAAACTAACTCTATAATATCTGCTTTACAAAATCTTGGAATAAATAAAGAAGATATAAATTCATCGAGTTACTCTTTATTTTCTAAATATGAATGGGAAAATTCCAAACAAGTATATTTGGGATATGAAATTAGCAACGTTTTAGAAATTAAAACAAAAAATTTAGATAATATTACTACAATTATATCAACCCTTACAGAAAATGAAGTTAATGAAATTTTATCTATTAATTTAAGTGTAGAAGACACAAAAAATGCTTATAATTTAGCACTTGAAAAAGCCTTAGAAAACGCAAAAAATAAAGCCTATAGTTTAACAAAAAATAACAACTTGCATGTGTGTAAAATTTATGAAGAAAACTTGTTTAATGGATTATTTAATGTAAATAGATATGATGCTAAATCACTAAATAATGAAAATTATTTAAATCAAATTTTACAAAATGAAGTTTGCATTAAAGCTAATATTTTAGTAGAATTTTGTTGTAATTGTAATTTAAATTTAGAAAATAACACAACAGAAAACATTGTAAATAAAGAAAATGGTAATAATGAAGATATAATAAATAATATCCCAAATACAGATAACAATATATTTAATGAAAATAACACTCAAAATAATATTAATTCAGTTCAAGACAATACAACAACTCAAAATGATGCAATTGAAAATAATCAAACTTTAAATGAACAATCTAATAACACAGATAATCTAAAAAATAATAATGAAAATTTAGTTAAAACAGAAAATGTTAAAGCAAATGGCACTACAAAAATAAATTCAAAACAAATTTACAATAACTAAAATAGTAGCAAATGCTACTTTTTTAGTTTATGCTGGAGAAAATTAAAACAATAATAAAGTTGTTATTTAAAAAGTGTTTAAAAAAAATAAAAAAAGATGTCTACGACACCTCTTTTCTATCTGTAAATGCTTTTTGTAGCGTTGCTGTATTTACATATTCAAGTTCAGAACCTAAACTTATTCCTTGTGCTAGTCTTGTTATTTTTACATCTAACGGTTTTAATAATTTTGTTAAATACATACATGTAGCTTCACTTTCTACATCCGTCCCTAATGCTAAAATAATTTCCTTAACACCGCCATCGTTAATTCTTTTTAAAAGTGAATTAATATTTAATTTGTCTGGTGTTATATTTTTTATTGGGCTAAGCGTTCCATTTAAAATATGATAAACACAATTAAAGCCTTTTATTTTTTCAAAATTTACTATATCTTTTGGTTCTTTTAAAACGCAAATCGTATCACTTTTTCTATTTGCACAAATATCACAAATGTTTTCTGTAGTAAAATTTCCACAAACTTTACAAATTTGTATTTTTCTTTTTACATCTATTATGTTTTGCGCTAACGTTTCTGCGTCTTCTTTACTCATGTTAATAATAGCATATGCAAAACGTTCTGCCGAACGCATACCAACCGTTGGAAGTTTTGTAAAACTATTAATTAATTTATCAAAATCTCTACTTATCATTTTTTACCTTTTATTTCTTGTTAGCTTATTAATTTGTTTACATTTAGTCATTTAAATACAAATTTTAAATATTTTAAAATCTCAATCAAATGTTATCATCATTCCAAAATTCAAAAACACGCACCAAAAATAAAGTGTCTATGACACCTAGAATGGTAGACCACCCATGTTACCCATAGTATCGTTTTTAAGTTTGTCTATTTTATTGCTAGCTTCATTAAAACAAGCCACAATTAAATCTTCAAGCATTTCTGTATCATCTCTATCTACAATATCTGGATTGATCTTTAAACTAACTACTTCTTTTTTACCGTTAAGTTCAATGTTAACCATTCCACCACCACTAGACGCTGAAACCACACTATTTTCTAGTTCTTCTTGCTTTTTCATCATTTCTTCTTGCATTTTTTGTGCTTGTTTCATTAGTTGTTGCATTTGCATTCCACCGCCACCAAAGCCACCTCTAAAATTTCCCATAATTATTTACTCCTTTATCTCTATATTATTAAATTTTTCTTTTAATTTATCTATGGTAGATTTTTCTTCAATTACTTTTTTAAAATAATACTCTACTAATAAATTATCTTCTTTTATTATATCATTAATTTTGTTTTTGTTATCTGTTTTTAATAAAATTTCTTTATAATTTTCATTTTCAAAGCTAATTTTTAATAAATTATCTTTAATTTCAACATTTTTTAAGTCTTGAAAAATTGACGATAACAAGTACAAATTATTTTCTCTTAAATTTTTCAAAATTTTTGCCACACTTTTTTGTGCTTCTAATTTGTCAGTAGAAATTGTTTTTTTATCAAAAACGTCATCATCAATATTACTTACTTTTAAATTTTTGTCATCATTGTTGACATTTTTTGTACTTAAAATTTCTAAATTTTCTGTTTTCTGAAACGATATTTCATTTAAACTTTCTATTTTAGTTTTTTTTTCTACAAATTCAGTTTTTTTTTCAATATTTAACAAACTAAGAAGCGTAATTTCAATTAATGTTCTCGGATTTATTGAAAATTTTAACTGTGTTTCTATACTTGTTAATTTTGTCATAATATTTAACAATTCTTCTGCACTTATTTTATTGGCTTGAGATGATAAATCATCAAATAAATCTTGTGGCATTTTTAGAAACTCTTTTGCATTTTTAACAGTTTTTATTACAAGTAAAGTTTTAAAATGATTAACAAGCTCTTTGCCTAAAATATTAAAATTTTTACCACTTGTTGCTAAACTTTCGATAGAAGTTAATAATTTTTCGCCGTCATTTTCTATAATACTATTTGCTATATTTGTTAAACTTTCTGTACTAGAACTACCTAATGCTTCTAAAACACTTTTATATGTTATGTTGTTTTGACTAAAGCTTACACATAAATCTGCAATAGACAATGTATCTCTAACACTACCTTCGCCACGACTAGCAATCAAATGCAAAGCTTCAGTTTCATATTTAATATTTTTCTCAGTAAAAATTTTTTCAAGTAATTTTGTTAAATTTAATAGACTTACTAATTTAAAATCAAAACGCATACAACGAGAAAGTATTGTTTGTGGAAGTTTATGGACTTCAGTAGTACAAAGAATAAAAATAACATGCTTTGGTGGTTCTTCTAAAGTTTTAAGTAGTGCGTTATAAGCACTATCTGTTAACATATGAACTTCGTCAATTATATAAACTTTATATTTCCCGTTAACAGGAGGATATTTTACTTTTTCTCTTAAATCTCTAATTTCATCTACTCTATTATTACTAGCTGCGTCTATTTCTAAAATATCTAAACTAGAGTTATCTTTTAAACTTTCACATGTATTACATCTATAACAAGGCGAACCATTTTGATTATTTTCACAATTTACTGCTTTTGCAAATATTTTAGCTGTACTTGTTTTACCAGTCCCTCTTGTTCCACAAAACAAATATGCATGAGATACCGTATTTGTTTTTATTTGATTTGTTAGTGTTTTTGTAATATGATCTTGTCCTATAACTTCATCAAATGTTTTTGGTCTATATTCTCTGTATAGCGCTAAATTTTTCATTTTTTACTTCCTTTTATGCATGGCACATTTTAATTTTATATTTTAATTCATGTTTGATTAATGTGTTTTAGACACTAAATATTTTAATTTGCTTCGAATTCTAGTTAAAGCATTATCTACACTTTTTTTTGAAATGTTAAGTTTTTCAGAAATTTCATCGTAGCTTTTATTTTCTAAAAACTCAAATAAAATTTTTTGTTCCAATTTGCTTAATTTTTCGTTAATTTCTTTTTTTAAATTTTTATATTCTTCATTTAAAATAAAATCTTCTTCTGGTGATACATAAATAGTGTTAACGTTTAATATTTGAGCATTTACATCATCCATTAAATAACTATTTATATTTTTATATGCTTTTTTTATTGCTTTTATAATTTGTCTATTTATACAAAGAGTTGCAAAGGTTTTAAATAGTACATTTTTGGTTTCATCAAAATTTTGATAAGCCGAAAAAAGTCCTATCATACCCTCTTGAATAACATCGTTTAAATCTGCTCCTATTATAAAATATTTTCTTGAAATTTTGTTTACAAGATTTTTATAGTTATTCATAAGCATATTTAAACAATTTTCATCGCCCTCTTTTGCTTTTTTAATTAATTCTATATCTTCTATCATATTCTTCTTTTTTCTTTTGAATTTAAATTTTTCTTTCTATTGTTAATAACATTTAATTATACAACGCGACTATGACGCTGTCTTACAACTTCATAAATTGCTACAGCCCCTGCTACGCTTGCATTTAACGAATTTATTTTATTTTTTAGTGGCAAGCTTACAATTTCATCACATAAACTTTTAGTAAGTTTACTAATGCCGTTTCCCTCACTACCCACAACTAAAGCAGTGTGGTAAGTTAAATCTGTTTCATAAATTGTTTTTTCACCAGCTTCTAAACCATAAACCCAAATATTTTCTTTTTTAAGCCTTTTTATAGTATCGTTAATATTTGTAACTTCACAAATTTTAATATAGTTAATTGCCCCTACACTTATTTTATAAACAGTGTCGTTAACACTAGCACTTCGATTTTTTGAAATTATAATTCCATCAACTCCACCACAGACAGCCGTTCTAATTAAACTGCCTAAATTTTGTGGATCTACAACACCATCTAAAACCAAAATAAAAGCTTTAGTATTATTTTCTTTATGTATATTTAAAATATCATCTAAACTACAATATTTAAAATCTTCAATTTCCATAACAACGCCTTGATGAACTTTAAAATTGGTTAGTTTATTTAAAAAATCTTTATCTACAAAAATAGTATTTTTACATTTTTGTAAAACTTTGTTTTTAAAGTTTTCTTCAACATTTTTTTGTAAATATACTTTATTAATTTTTTTATTAGAATTTAAAATTTCTAAACATGTATTTTTCCCAAATATTCTCATAAATTTTCCTTATTTTTAATAATATCATAACTTAAATTTAAAAGCAAATTTAATCTATCTAATTTATTAGAAAGTGCTAAAAAGCCAAATAAACTTTCTAAGCTTGTGGCATTTTTATAATCTTTAATACTAGCATTTTTTGCAATATTATTAGTTTTGGAGTTTCTACTTGTATTAACTATTCTTTTTTCTTCTTCTGTTAAATTGTCCATAATATGTTCTAAAACATAACTTTGACTAGAAGCTTTTACAAATTTAGTTGTTTTAGAATGTAACTCTTTTACCTTATAAGTTTTATCATTAACAAGTTTTGCTCTAATAAATGTAGAATGAATACTATCTCCTAAAAAAGCAAGCGACAATAAACTATACGATAGTAATTCTTTTTCACTTTTATAAACATCTATTAAAATATTATCAATTAATCTTTCCACTTTTTTATTTTAACATATTTTTTAAATATTTAAAAGAAAATAACAAAATAAATACATAAATAATAATTAATATATACATAAAAAATAGTCGAACATATCGACTATTTATTTTATAATAAAATACAAATTATTCCGCCTTTGCCTTCGTTTACAATTCTTGTTAAAGTTCTTCGCATTTTTTTCTGAGCATCTTGAGGCATTGTTGTTATTTTATTTGTAACTCCATCACTTATTAAACTTTGCAAACTTTTTCCAAATAGGTTTGTTTCCCACATTCCATTAGGGTTATTTTCTTGTTCTTCTTTTAAAAATTTAATTAAATCTTCACTCTGATTTTGGCTACCAACTATTGGACTAACTTCAGCATCTACATCTACTCTCATTATGTGTAAACTAGGCGCTTTGGCTTTAATTTTTACCCCATATTTTCCGCCGTGTTTAGTTAACTCTGGGTCTTCCAAAATTATGTCTTCTTGCTTTGGATAAACCACACCGTAACCCGTTTCATTAACCGTTTCTAAAGCTTCTTTAACTTTATCAAATTCTTGTTTTGCATACGTTAATTCTTTAATATATGAAATCAATTCAAAATCACTTAGAATTTGTATTCCACATTGTTTAGATAATACTTTATAAAACAATTCTGGCTTTGGTTCAATTGTAATATTAATAGTGCCCTCATCAAGCTTAACTTTAGCATCTATAATTGGTTCAAAATTTTCACTATTTTCAAAAAGTGTACCGTTTAATTTAAAATCTCCAATTTTATCATTAACATCTACTAAATCTTTAATTTCTTTAATAATTTCAGAAATTAATTCATCTTCAAAACTTAATGCTTGCATCCATTTTGGAAGTTTAACTTGAATGCTTTCGATTGGAAATTGATTTAACACTTCTTCTAAAATTTTAGAGACATCATCTTCACTTAAATTTAAGCAATCTATAGGTAATACTTTTGAAGAATATTTTTCTTGTAAACTTTGAACTAACTTCTTAGTATCTTCGCTATCAACTTTGTTTGTGTTTAAAACAATAACAAAAGGTTTGTTAGAATTTTTTAATTCTTTTACAACATCTTCTTCGGCTTTAACATAGTTTTCTCTATTAATTTCGCCAAAAGAGCCGTCAGTTGTAACCATTACAGCAATTGTTGAATGATCTGTAATAACTTTTTTAGTACCAATTTCGGCAGCCATTGTAAAAGGCAACTCCTCTTCACTCCAAGGGGTTTTTACAAAACGAGGAGCATTTTCGTTCATTTGTCCCATTGCACCCTCTACCATATAGCCAACACAATCAACAAGTCTAACATTCATTTCTACGTCACTTACATTAATTTTAACCGCGTTTGAAGGTATAAATTTAGGTTGAGTTGTCATTACAAGTTTTCCATTAGCACTTTGTGGAAGCTCATCTAAATTTCTCTCTCTATCATATTTATCTACAATATTAGGTAAAACTAATTTTTTAACAAAATTAGATATAAAAGTGCTTTTTCCCGTTCTAACTGGTCCAACTACACCTAAATAAATATCACCAGAAGAACGCTTAGCAATATCTTTATAAATATCTGTGCTTATCATAAATCCTCCATTTCTTTATGTTAAAATATATGAAGGAAAATTTAAATATATACCTAAGTTTAAATTTTTTTTGCTTTATCAAATAATAAACCAAAATATATATTGAATTTTTGAAAAATTTTTTCTTTTTTTAGTTTAATTAGCAGACTTTTTAAAACCATAACTACTTGAATTTTATTTAATTTATTATTACTAAAATAATTATATAAAGGTTTAAAATCAAAATATTCCGCTTCTAATGGAAAATAAAAATATAAATCAATAATTTTAATATCTTCTTCTTCACTTCCTGAAAAGCCAATTTCATTATTACTATTTATAAAAAACACTAAACTTTTAATTTCGTATGGTATAGGATCATCTTCAATAAGACCAGTTAAATAAGCTATAAAATAAGAATAAAACAAATCTAAATTCATTAAAAACCTAGCCCCACTAAGCAAATAATTAAAATAGTTAAAATTAATTCTAAAAATAAAAAAATTAAACTGTAGTTAAAATAACTAAATTTTATATTTGTCACATTACTAATTGCTATAATTTGTTTGCTTAAATCTTCATCTAATCCATCGAATTTATAATCTTTTGGAAAGTTATAATCTTTTTTTATCATTTCCAAATATTCATCGTAGCTAAAATTTATTATATGTTTGTAATAAATTAAATTTAATTCTTTTTCTTTGAATTTTAAATTTTTTACATATTTTATTTTTCTAGAAAGTAATGCTATAAAGTTAAAAAATAAACTAAAAACAATTAACAAAATATCTATACAAGTTAAAAATTTAATTAAAATGCTAGTATCTACTAAATAACCACAAATAAACACAGCTAAGGCACTATTTAAAGCAATTAAAATACTATGTTTACTTTCGGCAAACTTTAAATTTTCAGTTAATATTGAATAAATATATTTAAGTGTTTGTTTCATATAAAAATTTTTGCCAAAATTAAATAGTTTAACCAAAAAAATATAAAAAGTGCCTAAGGTTAAAAAATGAATATATTATAAAATTACCTTTTAATAGAAACAAATTTATAATTTAAGCAAAAAATCAGCTTAAACATTAAAATATAAAGATAACTTTTCAAAGAAATAAAATAATTTTATTTAATTGTATCTTTAATATAAAATGTAAGTGGATATTTAATAAAAAGATTATTAACTTCTTGTTCGCTTAAATTCTTTATAATTTTTCCACGCTGATCTATTATATTTACAACATTAAATTTAAATTTGTTTAATTTTCTAAGTAAACTATATAAATTTGCTTCACTGCTAATTGAAATAATATTAGTTTCTAAACCAGCTTTTAACTTTTTACTTTTATTTATAAAACTATAATTAGTTACATAATAACAAGATTTATCTTCAAAAAAAAGACCTGCTATTAAAAAGATAGAAGTTGTAGCTAAAGTAAAATTTATTTTAAAAAAACTAGAAATAACAAATAAAACAAATAATAATAAAGAAACAATAAAACCAATTATTTTTACTTGTTTATAGGCTTTATCTATAGTTTTTTTTCTTTTAATTAGTGCTAATAATACCCTTCCGCCATCTAATGGGTAAACTGGCAAAAAATTAAATAATAGTGTTATTAAGTTCGCATAAAAAAAGTCTAATAAAAAACAATAAGAAACAGGAAAGCACCAAAATAACGATAAACAAATTATTAATAAAATAAAATTAACAAAAGGTCCTGCAATACTTATTAAAATTTCGTGACTAGGTTTATAAAAAACATTTTCACTTCCACTTAAACTTGCCCCAAAAGGTAAAAAATTGATTTTATTTAATTTATATCCCAAAAAACCCGCAACAAAATAATGACCCATTTCATGTAAAAAAACACACAACAAGTAACTAACAACACTTAAAAGATTTTTTGAAAATATTAATAGTATAATAAAAATTATAAAAACAGGATGAAATTTTATTTTTAATTTTGCCATAATATTTTACCATTTTCTATAATGTAGTTATTTACAATTTTATTGTTTTTTAAAATTTTAAAAACAAATGGCGTTTCTTCTTCACAAGTTCCTAAAATGTGAATAGCTTTAACATTGAAATTTTGTCCCACCCCAACAATTTTAAGATTTTCATATCTTGTTATAAAATTACCCGAATGACGAATTTCAACAAATTTAAGTCCATTTTCTAAATACCCAATATCCTTAACAATTCCACTTCCCGCACATTTTACAACCAAATTTGTTTTTAAATTAAAAATAAATTCACCGTTTTTTTGCTCATATTCTTCACCACTTGGAAGTTGTAACTTTGGTTTACTTGTCCCAAGATTAATAAAGTCATTTAAATTAAATACAAAAAAAATATTTGTATCGCTTTCTATTGAATCTTCTTCTGTAAAATTAAAGCTATTAAATATTTCTTTATTAATGCTTTCTAAAATATTGTGATAATTATCTATTTTTAAATATAAAAAAATATGAGTAAATAATAAACATAAACAAATAAAAAAAGAAATTATCTTTTTTTTGTTAATTACAATAAAAAAGTTTTTCATTAATACATTATATTAAATTTTTAAATAAATTATGTTTAGTTAAAACTTTTAAACATCTTTAAATGATTTAATTTAGCTTTAAATTCAACTTCATAACTTCCGTCATCTAAAATTACAATATCAAAATGTAGTCCTTCACTTTCTATGTCTCCGTAATTTTTCAGCAGACTGAAAATATCGCTTTTAATAACACTTCTTATTTTTTTTGGGTTAAAATGTTTTTCCAGTATTAATGCTTGATTTAATCTTTTTTCCGCTTCCGTTATCATAACTTACCTCTTAATGTTCTTTTTATATTTCCAAATAGTCCCCTATACTTTTGCATATAATCGTATATAAAATTTGTTCCATTATGTAAATTTAAACCCAAAATATCTATACTAGAGGGGTGTTTATTATCTGTATTTTTCAAAATTTTCCCAGCAATACTAGATCCTAAAACATCTTCATCGCTTACAACCCCTAAAAGTTCAGTTTTAAGTAGCTTTGCAATTCTAGAAGCTTCTACCATTTCACCATTTAAAACTAAATCGCCTCTAATTCTATTAATGATTAGTTTTGTAGAAATTAAATTATAACTTTTTAAAACCGATATTACTTTATCAGCATCACGAATGCTTGATATATGCGGAGTAGTAACAACTAATGCTTCATCCGCACAAAAAACAGCTCTATGAAAGCCAATATCAATACCAGCAGGGCAATCTATTAATACATAATCAAAACTAACAGCTAACGTATCTACAATAAGCTTGATTGAGTGAGCATTAACACTGTTTGAGGTAAAAATATGACTACTAGGTAATATGTAAAGATTGGGATATCTAAAATCTTGAACTAAAGCTTGTTTTACTCTACATTTATTTTCTATGCAATCAACAATATCAAAAACAATTTTATTTTCTATGCCCATAACAACATCTAAATTATTAAGACCAATATCTAAATCTATCATAACAACTCTTTGCCCTAGGCTTGCAAGCTTTACACCCAAATTTGCACATATTGTTGTTTTTCCTACACCACCTTTTCCACTAGTAAAAACAATTTTTCTAGCCATAATGCCTCCTTAAAATTTATTATAAAAAAGACAAAACTTTAAGTAAAGACTTTTTAAAAAATAAAATTGACTTTCGACACAAAACAAAAAAATAAGCGTGTCTTAGCCAGTTTATTTTAATAATTTAATTAATTCTTCATTATTAAAATTATTAAATAAATCAAACAATTAATTAATTTTATTAAATTATTTAAAAGTTTAAAAATTATAACAATTTAGAATTAATATAGACAAATTAAAAAAAGTATGGTAAAATATAATCGTTAGTTGTCCAGATTGACGCGTAAAATTATTTACGAGGAAAGTCCGAGCATCATAGAACAAGGTGCTGGTTAACTGCCAGTGGGGGTGACCCTAAGGAAAGTGCAACAGAAAATAACCGCCAATAATATTGGTAAGGGTGAAAAAGCGGGGTAAGAGCCCACTAACGAGTTTGGAGACTTACAAGTTGTGTAAACCCCACCTGATGCAAGGTAAAAGACACATAGGCTGTTCGTCTTGTCTTATACACCGCTTGAACTTATTAGTAATAATAAGTCTAGATAGATGTCAATCTAATACAGAACTCGGCTTATAGAACAACTAACAAGTGTCTTAGACACGTCTTTAGTGGCTTTGCCACTTTTTTTTAATTATAAAATAACAAAAACTGATAGCATTTAACTATCAGTTTTTTATTATACGACAAAATCATTTTTATTATCAAAGATTTTAGAATACTGAACAAAACAGTTTTTTGCTGTGCTTTTAAATTTCTTTTTAGCCCTTTCACAATTATAATAAAGAATAGTTTTAAGATGTTTATATAATTCTTTATCATCAAGTTTGGGATTCTCAGCTTTTAAAACATTTTTTAAAGCATACATAAAACTATGCAAATCTAAAGGCCTACTTGTTTTCTTAATAAAATTATAAACGTAATCGTTTTTATGGATATCACCTAAATTTTCTCTAAATACTTCGTCTTTTTTAGCTTTTTTTATAATTTGAGGGTATAATTTTAAAAAATCATTTCCTGCTTCATTCCCAAAATGAAAACAATCACTTGAAAAATGTGTTTGAGCAATATTTGCTTTTGGTTTATTAACTTTTGTTTTATTTTTTAACTTAGCATCAACATTTTCAACACTTTTTTTATGTTTTTCTTCTTTAGGCAAATTAACATTAACATCTCTAATTCTATCTTTTATTTTATCTATATCACAAAGTGGAACTAGAAAATAGTTAAAATGCGGAATGTATTTATCTAAGTGTCCTGCGTCCCAAGTTGGATCTAAATAATAATACCCATTTAAGTTATATTTATCGTCTTTTATATGGCATATCAAATTCATATGAAGGCCATCAATTTCATTTTTATCATTCATTGTTGCCACATGATTTCTATATAATTTTATATTGTCATCATTTATTCTTTTTATAAGTTCAGTTGCATAATAAGAATAACCTAAACAACAAATTTTGTTTGAATTCATAACCCCGTAAATTGAACGAGAAAATGAGTAATGTTCATCTTCTTTAGTATCGTTATATTTGCTGTAAGTTACATATAAATATGTTTCAATTAACTTTTCTAAAGGCGAAAGTTTGTATTGATTAATTTTATTTGCTATTCCATTAATTTGGTGACTAGAATTCCAAATATCTTTAGCTTTCCAAAATTTATCTAAATCACTTGTACCAAAATAAACATGTAATTTATTTAAAAATCTATATATACTTCTAATTTTAAGAAGTTCTTGTTTTGTATAGGTTAATTTATCGGTAAGAAGATTAACCATAACATCGTGTGGCCTAATTTTTTTAGCTTTTAAATAATTAAAAATTGATAGAAATTTTTTTCTTGGTATATTAAAATCAAAATTAATTATAAATTTCATATCTTTATGATCTTTTTTATAACTTAAATAACTTTCAACTTTTTCTTCTAAGTTTTCATTTAAATTATA
>SVIA01000026.1 GCA_015055535.1 Clostridiales bacterium | reverse complement strand
GCTGGTTCTCATTTAACTGGTCAAATGGTTTATCAAAAACTTCTTCCCATTTATAAAAACCTTCTTCTCCTCGTCTTTTATGTAATGTTGGTTTTATTTCGTTAAAAATATTGTATATAGCTTTTGCTAGAACAGTGTTTGCGTATTGTTTGCTTATTGCAGATGCTTTTTTATACTTATTAGTAGAATTTGCTGAATCATTCATACTATATTTGGTTGCGTTCAACTCTAAAATTCGATATTCTTTGTAAACTTCTAATAATTCAGGGAATTTATTAAAGTTAAATTCATATCGTTCTTTTATTTGTTTTTTCTTTTTAAATATATCAAAAATTCCCATAAACATCTCCCATAAATAGGAGTATAACACACAATTTCACTTTTAGCAAATATTTTCATTTATATTGTGTTGCCGTTCACTTAAGCTAATTCTTTCAGTTTTATAGAACCAAATCCAGTCAAAAACGCCATTTACATATTTTATCTATTTGTTGGACACAAAAAAAGAAAGAAATAGTTATTAAACTATCTCTTTCTAAACTCATACTTTTTTTTCGTATGTCAGTTTTAGGTTGCACTGCATTTAATGTAGTTTTTTTATGCCAATTAATAATTTTCATAATTAAGTTTTGGTGTAGAAACAAATACTGTACAAGTAGCGTAATACTCTCCTTCTTCACTTATAGCACTAATAATTGTTCTTCCCTCACTTTTACCAATAACAATACCTCCACTAACAGATGCAATACTTGGATTATCGCTTTTCCATAGTATTTTTTGATTATTTGCATTAAATGGAAAAACTTGAGCTAAAAGTATAATTCTATTTCCGACATCTACATAAGCATGACTTTTATTAATAACAATATCATTAACTTTAACATCGTACATTGAACCTCCTAGCTTAGCGCTGTTACAACCGGTTAAAAATAACGAAAAAAATAAAATTACAATAAGAACTTTTTTCATAATTATATTTTTGGTAATTTTATTTTAATTATGTATTCTAGTTATTTATTTAAATTATAATAAAAAAATCACATAAAAATATGTGATTATTTTTCTAATAATTTATTATAACAATTAAAGCATAAGCTTTCGTAAGATTCTTCTGCCCCAACCATAATTTCAGCCCCTTCAGTAACAAGTTTTCCATTTATAAATCTTGCATTAATATTTGCTTTTTTACCACACTTACAAACAGATTTGATTTCTTGCAATGAATCTGCTATTTCAACCAATCTTTTTGAACCTTCAAAAAGTTCACTTTTAAAGTTCGTTAATAAACCATAACATAATACTTGATTTTTTCGTGATATTTTTTGAAGTTGTTCAATTTGTTCTTTCGTACAAAATTGACATTCATCTACAATAATTACACTTTTTTCATTTATGTTAAACTTTTTAATAAAATCGTATAAATTATCACGTTTTGTAAAAGTAAAACAATCTGCAAATAAGCCAATTCGACTTTTTACAACAATCTTTCCATCTTTTACATCTCTTGTATCTAAACTTGGTTTTATTAATTTTACATTAAACCCTTTTTGTTCATAATTAAATTTAGTCATTAATGCTAAAGCTGTTTTACTGCTGCCCATTGTTCCATATTTAAAATATAATTTTGACATGTTAATTCTCTTTTTCTTTGTTTTCTAACATTTCTGCTTCTATATTTTTATTATCATCATTTATATTGTTATTATTAACTTCAGTATTTAAAATTTCTATTTCGTTCTTTTTAAAAATAACATTACTTTTATTTTCTTTTTTTATTAAAGAAGCTAAAACTATAGAAGTTATTCCTAGTGCTAAAATTATTAAAATTAGTACTAAGTAAAGAATAGAAAATGCTCCACAAAAAAGTATATAACAAGCATTTATAACAAAATAAATTAATGATATTAACAACATAATTTTAGTTATTTTAGGTTTAACAAAAACCAAAGCTGACCCTACAATTGAAATTAAAGCCATAGGATAAAAGCCAAATGATAAAACTAAAAATACATCAGCTAAAGCCTTTTCACCTATACCTAAAACTATACATAAAACCATAAAAAGATAACCCATAACCGCAAGTGAAATTGCAAACAAGATACCTGTTATTAAACTTCCAATTTTCTTTCCCATAATAAATTTCCTTTAATTTAATTTAAAAAAATGCGAGAAAAACCCGCATTTGTATTATTCCCCTTTAAATGGTAATAAGCCCATAACTCTAGCTCTTTTAATAGCTTTAGCTAAAGCTCTTTGATGTTTTGCACAAGTGCCAGTTTGGCGACTTGGTAAAATTTTACCTTTTTCAGTAATATATTTTCTTAATTTATTAACATCTTTATAGTCGATAACTTCTACTTTATCTGCACAAAAACTACAAACTTTTCTTTTTTGTTGTTTATAGTTTTTCTTAGGCATTTTATCGTCGCCATCTTCTACAACAAATTTCTTTTCAGCCATAATTTTCTCCTTTTAATTTTTAGAATGGTAAATCATCGCCATCGTCACTAATAGGTTCTAATTTTGAAACTTCTTCTTTTTCTTCAGAAGCACCATTAGTTTTAGCACCAACAAATTCTATATCTTCTGCTACAATTTCAGTAACATATCTTTTAGAACCATCTTGAGCATCATAACTACGAGTTTGAATAGTACCAGTAACAGCAGCTTTGCTACCCTTTTTTAAATATTTATGACAGATATCTGCCAAGTTTCTCCAAACAACAATGTTTAAAAAGTCTGTTTCTCTTTCACCATCAGCATTAGTAAATTTTCTAGAAACTGCTAATGTGAAACGACAAACTGAAATTCCACTAGTTGTTTGTGTTAATTCTGGATCTTTAGTTAAATTTCCAATAATAATTGCTTTATTCATAATTTTTCTCCTATTTTGTTTCAATTTTAACAAACATACTTCTAACAACATCTTCTATTAATAAAAGTTGTTTTTGAACTAAATTTGGAACATTTGAATTACAAGTGATATTCATTAAAACATAATATCCTTCACTTTTATAGTTGATTTTATAAGCATATTTTTTTAAACCAACTTTTTCTACGTTATCAACAGTTCCATTGTTTGCTTCAACTAATCCTTGGATTTTTGCAATTAAATTTTCTCTTGCTTCATCTTCCATGTTATTAGCTAAAATAACCATTAATTCGTATTTATTCATTTTATACCTCCTTATGGACTAAATCGACTCTTAACGAGTAAGGAAATAGTAAAAAATCACTATTCTTTAGTATTATAATATAACTATAAAAAAAAATCAAGTATTTTTTATTTTTATCTTAAATAAAAAATTTATTGCTTTTATTTTAAAAAAAGAATATACTATTACTACTTGCTGATGTAGCACAGTTGATAGTGCAATCGATTCGTAATCGATAGGTCATGGGTTTGAGTCCCATCATCAGCTCCAAT
>SVIA01000014.1 GCA_015055535.1 Clostridiales bacterium | reverse complement strand
TATAACAAATATAATTTAATTTACAAAATTTTTAATAAAAGTTTCCCTATGAATTTCACACTTTCCATATTTTTTAAGTGCTTCAATATGAATTTTTGTACCATAGCCTTTATGTTTTTCAAAAGCATATTCAGGATAAATTTTAGCATAATCTTGCATAAGTTTATCTCTTGTAACTTTAGCGAGTATGCTTGCACAACCAATGCTATAACTTAAACTATCGCCTTTTATTAATGGATTATAATCACAAATTAAATTTAACCCCTTTACTGCATCTATTAATGCATAGTCTGGCTTAATGTTTAAACCATTAATTGCCTCTTCCATACCCTTTTTTGTAGCGTTTAATATATTAATTTCATCAATCACTTTTTCATTTATAATTGCAATTTTATAGCTTATTGCCTTTTCTATAATTTCTTTATATAACTCTTCTCTTTTCTTTTCACTTAGTTTTTTGCTGTCGTCAATGCCAATAATTAAATCATCTAGTGGCATTATACAACTAGCTACAACAACAGGGCCTGCTAAGGGACCACGTCCCGCCTCATCACACCCAGCAATAAATTTATAACCTTTATCTTTTAATGCTTTTTCATATGTAAGTTTATCCATAATAAAATAATATCACTTTTGAAAATTTTAAGCAATAATTTTAGTATTAATCGTTGAATTATAAATAAAAAATGCATATTGACAACATTAATTTTTCATGATAAAATTTGAGCATGAATAAATTTAAAGCAAAAAAAGTATATAATTATTTAAAAAAGAATAATTTTAAATTAGACAATTTACCACCAAAAATTAAACTTTTATTATTAGATAATAAAGTTAGAGAAACATTAAATTTGTTTTTAGAAGATGATAATAAAATATATTTAAGAAAAAATTTGTTTTTCTCTAGAATTGGTAAAATTTATGATATTATATATACTGGATATTCTACCAAAATTCGCGCAAAGCAAATAGATCATGCCATTATTAATTTAATAAAAAAAGATCATAATGATACATATTATGAATATATTAATAAAAATATAAACTTTATTGATAGAGATTGGTTCGATGGTTATAAATATGGTGATATACATATCAAAAATACAACCTCACTATCTTTACTTCTTAATAAAAAAGGTAATTTGAGAGATTTTTTTACTAAAAAAGAAATCCTTTTAATGGAAAAATTTTTAAATAATGAACTCGATGATAATAAAAAAAATACAGACAATGAAAACGATGATTTTGATAATGGTCCAAAATTTTTTTAAAAGTAGCATAGCTACTTTTTTTGTTTAAAAAACTAAAGATTTTTTATTTATTACATTTCTTTCAATCAATAAATATTTAATAACCTTATTAGAATAAAAAAAGTAGCTATGCTACTCTAAAACTATTTTACCTAGTTTTCCTTTTCTAAAATCATC
This sequence comes from Clostridiales bacterium, assembly GCA_015055535.1. GTDB lineage: Bacteria > Bacillota > Clostridia > Christensenellales > UBA1242 > UBA7868. The sequence continues at coordinate 26,044 of SVIA01000014.1, read as the reverse complement.
TAAAATTGCTTTAGCGCCTCTTTCATAGTCATACTCTTTGTTTTTCATCATATAGCCACGCTTTAAGCATATTTCTTCATAAATTTCAATAGGTTCTTTATTTATTACATCTACCCCATATCTTTCTTTAAAATTTTCAGGATAAAGCGGTGCTAACTCTTTAATAAATTCAAATACTAAATCTGTTAAAATTAAAACTTCATCTTTAATACTTCCAATATACGCTAAATGTAACGCTACGCTTTCTTCTTCAAACTTTGGCCATAAAGTACCTGGTGTATCTAAAAGTTCAATATTACCATCTACTTTAACCCATTGAGTAGATTTTGTTACACCTGGTTTATTGCCCACTTCAGTCTTATTCTTTTTTGCAAAATTATTTATAAGCGTACTCTTACCAACATTAGGAACACCAATAACTACCATTCTTAATGGAATATTAATGCCTTTTAGTTTATTTTTCTCTAATTTTTTAATACAAAGTTCATTAACTTTTAAAATAATTTCTTTATAACTATTAGGTTTTGTGCTATCTAAATACACAATTTTAGAATTTTCATTTACTATTTTATTTTCAAATTTTTTAACTTCATTTAAATTAACATAGTCTACTTTATTTATTACAAAAACAATTGGCTTATTATTAATTAACTTTTGAAATTCAGGGTTTAGAGAACTTATTGGACACCTAGCATCTAAAACGTATAAAACAACGTCGGCAAGTTTTACCTTGTCGCTAAGTTCTTTAAGTGTTTTATTCATATGTCCCGGAAACCAATTAATTTTCATATTTTCTCCTAAATTTTTAGTTTTAAAGTATTTTTTTTATTTATAATTTTTGAACCAATTCAAAGATTTCAAATATTATAGTTGATTCTTCATTAAAACTTTTATCTAATGACTTAAAAAAATCTAAATGCACTTTTTTCCAATAACTTAGTGATAAATCACCTTCGCCTTCTAACTCACATAACTCTTGTGACATTTCTTTGAATTTCATTACTTTATAATCTTTAGTCTTAACAATACATGCTTTAGTCTTATCATTATAACAAAGTATAGATTCTTCTTCAATAGTCGGTATTTCTTTTACATCATAAAGATATGTTGTAGCGACTTTTTTCCCTTCTAAAACAAGTTGAATTAATTTTTCATTATCTATTGCAAAACTCCATTTTTCCATAATTTTCCCATTATTAATCTTCACCTAATAAATCAGGTCGATTTTTTCTTGTTATCTCTAAGGATTGTTCTTGTCTATATTTTTCTATTTCTTTATGATTACCGCTAAGCAAAACTTTGGGTACTTCCATTCCATTAAAAACTGCTGGACGAGTATATTGTGGATATTCCAGTAAAAACGAAGAAAAACTTTCATCTAAACTAGAATGGTTGTTATGTAGTACATTTGGAATTAATCTACTTAAACAATCTACAAACACCATGCTAGGAAGTTCGCCACCTGTTAAAACATAGTCTCCAATAGAAATTTCTTCCATATTAAAATAATCTATTATTCTTTGGTCAACACCCTCGTAGTGCCCACAAAGAATAATTAAATGTTCGTACTGAAGATAGTTTGTAACCATTGTTTGTTTTAACGTTTTACCCTTTGGACTCATGTAAATTATATGTGATTTTTCGGTTTTAATTGAATTAATACAATCAAAAATAGGTTCACACATAAGTACCATTCCGTCACCTCCACCAAAAGGAACGTCATCTACTTGTTGACGATTTAATTTAGAAAAATCTCTAAAATTAATAATATTTATTTCGATTAAATTTTTATCTTGTGCTCTTTTAAGTATTGATGTTTTTAGTGGCACAAACATTTCTGGAAAAAGTGTTAATATGTCTATTTTCATACTAAAACCTCGCTTAAAACTTTTGTGTTTACAATTATCTTTTTATTTTCAATATCAACATTTTTAAAAAGACCATCAATCAAACAAAAAGTTAAATCTTTTTTACCATTTTTTAAGTGATAAATATCTTTACTTCCAAAATTATCTATATCATAAACTTTTCCGATATAAACGTTTTCACTATTGTAAATTTCGCAATCTATAATATCACAAACAAAATATTCATCAGAATCTAGTTTTAAATCTTCTCTACTTGCTAAAACATAATGTTCTTTAAAGATTTCTGCCATATTAATATTTGTTATTTCTTTTGTTTTTAAATACACAAAACCTTTACTAGAACCAACTTTGCTAACACTATATTTTTGATTATTTATATAAACAAATTTTAAACCATTAAAACTATTTACGCTATCTAATGGCATAACTTTCATTGTGCCATCTAGCCCACGAGTGTTTATAATTTTACCTATTTCAATAAATTTTTCCATAATTATATTATACCAAAACTAAATTTTATTTACAAATAAAAAAACAACTTAAACCATAAAGTTAAGTTGCCGTTATTTACTTTATAATTATATTATATCATAAAGTTTTATATATAGTCAAATAAATTTCGAAAATTTTAAAAAATTTATTAAATAATAATTTGTTGACAATATAAAATAAATTTGATATAATTACTTTAATTTAAGGAGATATTTTATTATGGCTAAAAAAACAGCTACTTTTATTCAAAAATTAAGAGAAGAACAATTTTATGATTTATTAGTTTTACTTTTTAAAGATAAAGATTATGCTACAAAAATAAATTATTCAGATTTAACTCTTACAGACCCTAAATTTTTAAAAGGTGATACTCTAGCTTTTAAAACCGTGGGGTTGGATTCAAACTATACTCACCATATTGAATTTAATGACTTTGAAGCAAAATATGAAAGAAGAAATGGTGATCATACCGAAACAATGGATTTAGATAGATTGGTTAGAGCTTATTTATATTACTGTTTTGGTGAAGAATATCATGAAGCTTTAAAAGAACATATAACAGAAACAATGTATGACTATGTTTAAAAAATTACCTTAATTTAAGGTAATTTTTTTATTTAAATTGTAATTTTTATATTGTTTACAATAACAAAGCATTTTAGAATGCTTTATTATAAAAACACTTTTATTGTAATTTGAATTATTATAAACAAGTAAAACACTAATAAAAAAGAAAAAGTGCCTGCGGCACTATTCCATTATTTTTACAAAATATCTTACATTGTTATCTGTTGGTACGCTTTTAACAATTGCTCTTAAAGAATTTGCAATTTTACCATTTTTACCAATAACTTTACCTAAATCTTTTTCGTTAACGCTAACTTTTAAAATTATAGTTGTGTCATTTTCTTTAACGGCTTCTACTTTAACATCTTCTTTATTTACAACTAAGGCTTTAACAATGTAGCTTACTAACTCTTCCATAAAGCCTCCTATTAGTTTTTAGATTCTATTGCGCCACTTTTAACTAGTAATGCTTTTGCTGTATCAGTTGGTTGAGCACCTTTTTTAATCCATTCAACAGCTTTTTCGTTATCGATATTAATTTCAGCTGGTTCTTTTAATGGATTGTAAGTACCAAGAACTTCAATAAATCTACCATCACGAGGATATCTAGAATCAGCTACTACAACTCTATAAAATGGTGATTTTTTATCTCCAAGTCTTGTTAATCTGATTTTTACTGCCATAAAATTTATTCTCTCCTTTTGTAATTTTTATATATTAATTTTTTAAAAAAATTAATCAAACTTAAAATGGAAATTTACCGAAACCCTTTTTACCATTAAACTGTTTCATCATTTCCCTACTTTGTTCGAAAGATTTTAAAAGTTGGTTAACTTCTTGAATAGTTGTACCACTTCCTGCACAAATTCTTTTTCTTCTTTCGCCTTTAATTAAATCAGGATTTCTCCTTTCTTCTTTAGTCATGCTTTGAATTATTGCTTTATTTTTAGCAAGTTGTTTTTCATCTATTTGATCTATCATTTTAACTTTGCTAGAAATTCCTGGAATCATTTTAAGTAAATCTTTAATTCCACCCATTTTGTTTAAGTTTTCAAATTGAACCAAGTAATCTTCAAAGTCAAATTTATTCTTTTTAAACTTTTCTTCTAGCTTTTTAGCTTCTTCTTCATTTACTACTTCTTGTGCTTTTTCAATTAAGCTTAAAACATCACCCATCCCAAGTATTCTAGATGCCATACGATCTGGATAAAATGGTTCTAAATCCCCAATTTTTTCACCAACCGAACAGAACTTAATTGGTTTATTTACAACGGCTTTTATAGAAAGTGCTGCACCACCTCTGGTATCACCATCAAGTTTTGTTAAAATAACACCAGAAATGTCTAGTTTTTCATCAAAAGCTTTTGCAACATTTACTGCTTCTTGACCTGTCATGCTATCAACAGCTAGTAGTATTTCAGTAGGTTTAACTTCTTTTTTAATTTTTGAAAGTTCTTCCATAAGTTCTTCATTAATTTGAAGACGACCAGCAGTATCCATAATAATTGTATTAAAACCATGTTTTAAAGCGTGTTCTACTGCCTCTTTTGCCGTTTTTACTGGATTTTGAGTGCCTTTTTCAAAACATTCAACACCTGCTTGACTACTTACAACCTTTAATTGATTAATTGCAGCTGGACGATAAATATCAAGTCCTACGGTTAAAACTTTTTTGCCTTGCTTTTTTAAGTTTAACGCAAGTTTTCCAGTATTAGTTGTTTTACCAGCACCTTGAAGACCACACATCATAATAATAGTAGGTCCATTAGCGGCTACTTGTAGTTTAGCATTTACACTACCCATAAGCGAAGTTAATTCTTCATTAACAATTTTAATAACTTGTTGAGTAGGTGTTAAACTTTTTAAAATTTTTTCACCAACAGCTTTTTCTGTTATTTTATTAATTAAATCTTTAACAACTAAAAAATTAACATCGGCTTCTAAAAGTGCAATTCGAATTTCTCTCATTGCTTCTTTAATTTCAAGTTCGGTTAATCTTCCTCTTTTAGAAAGTTTTGAAAAAATATGACTTATTCTTTCACTTAAACTTGCAAATACTGCCATTAGCCCTCCCACAATTTTAAAATTTGATTAAGTTTGTGTAAATCTTTTTCTGAATTTATATCTTCTATTATCTTGGTTTGCTCATTATATAGTTTATATAAACCAATTTTATCTTCATACGTTTTTAATATGTTTTCTGTTTTTTTTATGCTATCAAGTACAGCTTGCCTAGAAATATTAAGTTCTACCCCAATTTCTGTTAAACCAATATCTAAATAGTAGTACGAATAAAAGATATCTCTTTGTTTTTCTGTTAATAAGTTTTTATAAAAATTATACAAACTACTAACATAAATGTTTTTTTCTAAATCACTCATAATTAGCCCTATAAAAACAAGAACTTGTAAAGCAAAATTACTTTACAATGTTAGTATATATTATTTTTGTTAACTTGTCAACGATTTTTATTAATTATTTTAATAATTTTTGTTAAAATTTAATATTGACATACGTAATACAAGTTGTTATACTAACTACTATTAAAAGGAGTTTGTTTTGAGCGAAGAAAAAATTAATTTTGTTTTACAAGATCTAGAATGGTACATAGGAGAAAAAAATATAAACGGAAAAATGGAATATGTTTGCGTTCCTTTTATATCTAGCAAAGATGGATTTCATATTAAAATATTCTATTTCGATAACTATAATCAAAAAATTTATAAATTACCAAATTTTGATACTGTAAAAACAAATTTTAATAACGAAATGAATAAAATTTTAAAATGTAATAATGGTGAATCTTTAAATGCAATTTTTACATTAGAACTTATTGGTAAAAGTTTCAAACCTAGTGAAATAGATAATTTGATGAAATCTGTAGTTACTATAGATGATGTTTATTACATAACTAAATTAGTTGAAAAGAAATTCAATCCAAAAACAAAAATTAAAATGTCAAAAAAATTTAATCCAATTTCTAGTGAAAATTACAAAAAAATATCTGATGAATCAAGAGATTTTTAAAGTGCTAAATTTAGCACTTTTTTTATTAATTTATATTTTTAATTTACACTTTTTTAAATAGTATTTTGAGGTATTCATCTTTATTTTCTTCTTTTAGTTAAATATTGTTTCCAAACATTTATAATTACCCTATAAAATATAAAATTTATTAAGATATATATTTCATCTTTATCGTCAACGGTTTTATTTAAATCAATTAAAATTATTATAAAATTTATATATTGACAAAAAAATTATTAAGTTTTATAATAAGTATAAATATAAGGAGTAAATTATGAAAAAAAATTTATATACATTAAAAGATATAAACTGGTATGTTAGTTTAAAAAATGAATTAAATGAATTTGACCCTTGTGTTATAGCTTTTATATATAATGAAAATAAAACAAGAATTAAATTAGTTGGAAAAGGCGCAGGTTCAGCTCCAGTTTTTGATTTCAACCAACAAGTTGACAATTATTATAAAATGGCGGTTTATGCATTAAATGACGCTTCTGAACATAAAAATGGTAAAGTTTGGAATGCGGAATCTGTTTTAAAATATTGTTTAAAACCTTCTAAAATAAAAAATTATTTAGACAATCTTAATAAGAGTGTAACAGGTAATGAAGTCTATAAAATATCTAAAAAATTTTTCAACATTTTATATAAACAAGAAAAAATCAATGAAAAAAACCAAGTAGTGTCAAAAGATTTTTAAAGTGCTAAATTTAGCACTTTTTTATTAATTTTATATTTTTAATTTACACTTTTTTAAATAGTATTTTGAGGTATTCATCTTTATTTTGTTCTTTTAGTTAAATATTGTTTCTAAACATTTATAATTACCCTATAAAATAAAAAAATTATTAAGATATATATTTCATCTTTATCGTCAACGGTTTTATTTAAATCAATTAAAATTATTATAAAATTTATTTATTGACAAAAAAAACACTATATGCTATAATTATATTAATAGTTTAAAAAAGGAGTTTATTATGAGCGAACAAAAAAAATTATATAGATTGGGAGATGTAAATTTGTATATTGGTTTAAGAATAGAAGATAAAAAAGTTAAAACTACATTTACACCATTTATATATAATAAATCAAAATCTAAGGTAAAATTACTTTCTTCTGATGCAGAAACAACTATTTTAGACTTACCAGAATGTCAAGAATTTAAAAAAGATGCATATTCTTCTACTAAACATGCTTTCCAAAAAAAATATAATAACATAAATATAGAAGACCTAGTTTGGGACATGAATAATATTTTAGATTATTTACATCCATACCAAAATGACGTAAAAAGGCATGAAATACTAGAAAACATTGTATCGCTAAAAGAACTTGATAAAATTATTAATAAATTGATAAAAAAATTTAATAGAAGTGAATTTGTTAAAAATTTAAAAAATAGAGAACTTGCAAAAGAAGTTTCAGACAAGTCAAAAGAATTTTAAAGTGCTAAATTTAGCACTTTTTTTATTGATTTTATATTTTTAATTTACACTTTTTTAAATAGTATTTAGCAAGGTTATCATCTTCATTTTCTTCTATTACTTTTATAAATAGGTTTCGTGCATTTTCATATTCTTTATTTTCAAAATGACGCACTGCCGTTTCAAAAATATTTTTAGTTTTTATAAAAGCCGTTTTATTACTACCAGTATAGCCATCTAGATTTTCAAATAACGATACACCACAGTCATCAATATTCACCGTACCAACATAACGATAATTTAATTCAAAAGAACTTGGAAGATTGTTTAAAACCTCTTTTGTAAATAAAATTTTAGATAAAAATATCTTATTTAAACTTTCGATTTTATTCGCTAGATTAACACTATCACTAATAATAGTAGGTGTTAATCTTTCTTTTTCTCCCACTATACCTATTACTACTTTTCCAGAATGCAAACCAATGCCAAACTTAATTTTATCTTGCCCTATTGACACTATGTTCATATTTTCAAACTTGTTAGATATATCAGAACTACAATTAATAGCATCAACTTCGTTTAAAAAAACCGCTAAAACGCCATCTCCTAAAAATTTATCTATAAACCCATTGTTATTTCTAACACATTCTCCAACGACGCTTAAATAGCTGTTTATAAACCTAAAATTATCATCTAAACTTAGTGTTTCACTGGTTTTATATGAATGTCTAATATCAATAAATAAAACTGTAACTTCTTTTTGTACATTTTCACCAAGCTTTAAATCAAAAACCTCATCTTTTCCAAGATAATCATAAAACTCACGTGGCACAAATTTATAATATTCTTTTTTTATTTTTAATTTATATTCTTCTTGAGTTATATGTTTTTGTTCAATTTCATTTAAATTATTTTGAATTTGATCAAATTCTTTACTACCAAGTATAACTAAATTGTTTTTCCCGCCTTTGCTTAAATTTTTAGTGTTTCTAGCTATTTTTTTTAAAGGATATAAATTAATGTAAAACGTAAAAAAACATGCTAAAATATAAATAACGAATATAATTGTTAAAACAATAAAATTAAAGCCTTCATCATAAAAAATAGTATTTCCAAACAAATAATATACTAAACTTATTAACACTAATGAATAAACAGCAATATAAAAACTTAGTTTAATACTAATATTTAACTTAGACAAAACTTTTCTATTGAAAAGATATATAATTGAAATTACCAAAAATGATAGGAATAGTCCTATTAAAACAAAATATAAAAATGTAATTAAATTATAATCCACAATTTTATTTTAACTAAATAAACTAAAATTATTTGTATAAATTTAATTTTTAAGACAAAAATAGCAATATGGATAAGAAATTTGAAGCAATAAACTTAACATATCAGAGTGCAAAAAGCATTATCACTGTTATAGATAATTTTGTTTTAGATATTAAAAATGAAAAACTTCAAAAATTGTGTACAAAAACTTTAAACGAACTTGAAGTTATTGCTGACGAATGTAGATTAATTATGAAAAGCAATAAACTAGAAATTGAAGATATTGGTTTTTTTGAAAAATATCAAAATTTAATTTCACTTAAAATAGCAAATTTAAAAAAGAAAACAACTTTTGAAATTGCTAGTAATATTTATTTATCTGTTGTTGAAACTTTACCAAATTTATATAAAGCTTTATCTGAAAACGAAGAAACTAGCGAAATTGTAAAAAAACTTATTAGTTTAAACGAAGATTTTTCACAAAACTTAAAAAAATTCTTTATAGCGTCTTAGGTAATAGCTAAGACGTTTTTTTGTTTTGCTTGTTTTTATTATTATTTTATTTGGTTTATTATTTTGTATAAAATTATTTTACAACATTTTATATAAATTTACCGATTGATTAAATTAATTTTAAAATAAAAATAAGCACCATTGGTGCTTATAAAATAATAACTTTGTATTGAGCATTTAAACTAGCCAGTAATTTTAATGCATTTTTTGAAAGTGTAATGTCTGGAAAAACCGAATTTTTTGTTTGTTTAATAAACAAATCTAACTGACAATAACCTTTATTATCTTGTATTAGCTTATTAATTTGTTCTTCTTTTTTTATAAATGGTCTTAAAATTGTACTAACAGCAGCCTCACTCACTTTATCTTCTGCAACATTTGTTGCAATTTGAAAAAAGCCTAACCCTTTAGGATTACTAGAAGTTACTTCTGCATTTTTTTTAAGAACAATTTTTTTAGGATTTACCCCAATTAAACGACTAATAATACTTGGTTCAAAATCACTATCAAAATAAATTGTGAAAAAAGCTTGTGATTTTGCGTATTTTATTTTATTTTCCATAAATATTTCCTATAAAATTAATTTTTATTTCCCTTTAATTCTTCTTAAGAATGGTGGAATATCACTATCTACATCTACTCTTGTAGAGCTAAAGTTATTAGATGGTTGAGGTTGAACTGGTTGTGGTTCTGGTTCAACTTCTGGTTGAACTTCGTTAGCTCTATTAAATACTCCGCCTAAACTTTCTTTAGGATTTTGTAATGTTATATTTGGATTGTTTTTATATTTATTTATAAATTCTTCATATCTTGCTTTGTTTGGATCTTCTGGTTTAGCTGGAGCATCTAAAGTTTTTTCAAAGCTTGCACCTGCAAAACCTGTAGCAATTAATGTAATTTCAACTTCATCTTCCATGTTAGCATCAATTGCAGCACCAAAAATGATGTTACAGTTAGGATCAACAACTTCTTTAACAAGATCTACTGCTTGGTAAATTTCTTCTAGTGGTAAATCAACATCACCTTTAACATTAATTAACACACCAGTAGCGCCACTAATTTCAGTCTCTAAAAGTGGACTATAAACAGCGTTTTTAACAGCTTCGAATGTTTTATTCTCACCTTTTGCTTTACCAATACCCATATGAGCAAAACCTTTGTTTTTCATAATAGTTCTAACGTCAGCAAAGTCTAGGTTAATTAAGCTTGGTGTTACAATTAAGTCTGATATTCCTTGAATACCTTGTCTTAAAACATCATCTGCATATCTAAAGCAGTCTAACGCACTAGCACCTTTTGGCATTACTTGAAGTAATTTATCATTTGGAATGATAACTAAAGTATCAACATACTTTTTAAGATTATCAATACCTCTTTCTGCATTCATATATCTAGTTTTACCTTCAAAACTAAATGGTTTAGTAACAACAGCAACTGTTAAAATTCCCATTTCTTTTGCCATTTGGGCAATTACTGGAGCCGCACCTGTTCCTGTTCCACCACCCATACCTGCAGTAATAAATACAAGATCAGCACCTTGTAATGCTTCCATAATTTCTTGTTTGTTTTCTTCAGCGGCTTTCATACCAATTTCAGGGTCAGCACCTGCGCCTAGTCCTTTTGTTAATTTTTCACCAATTGCAATTCTTGTTTCAGCTTTACTTGTATATAATGCTTGTTGGTCAGTGTTAACTGCGCAAAATTCTGGTCCTTTTAATTCGTAATTAATCATACGGTTTACAGCGTTACATCCACCACCACCAACACCAATAACTTTAATTTTTGCTACTGTTGAAATTTGTTCGTTAAACATACTTTTCTCCTTTACCTTTTAAAAATTCTTTGAAATAAACTTTTCTTAATATTTTTTTCTTGCATTAAAGCAATATCTAAAATTGATAAAATTCCCGAATAATGAGGTTTATTCATTTGAGGAACACTTGGTGCTATATATTCTAAATTTTTACCCATTTGTTTAGATAAATAATCTTTTGCACCCTTTAAGTAATTTAATCCACCACCCGTAATTAAAATTGGAATAAATGGTTTATTTTGTGTATTAAATTCTATAGAGTTTAATATTTTATTAAATACATCACCAAACATATCAAGACGAGCTAGTATTATTTCATTAACAAGCTTTGCTGATACCGGTTGCATATTTCCATCAATATTAACTTCGTAAAAGTCATTGTCTGTAGCATCTAAACTAAGTACAACTTTTCGTTTTAACATTTCTGCTTGATTAAAACTTAAATTTAAGCATTGACATAAGTCACCTGTTATATGCCCTCCACCCATTGAAAAGGCTTTTAATGCTAAAAGTCCATCACCTTTAACTAAACTTACAGATGTAGAAATATAACCACAATCTATTAAAACTAATCCGTTATCTCTAGTTTCTGGTTCAGTTAAGTAAAGCGCCTCGCTTAAACTTGCTGATACAAAGTCTAAATCGAAAATATTTAGTTCAGTAAATATTTTACTAATTAATTCAATAAAACTTTTATCTGTCAAAATATAAGAAATCAAAATATTTAATTTACTTGTAACCTCTCCTACTGGGTTTAACACCTTTCGGTTGTCGTCTAATATAAAATAAATTGGACTACGATTAATTACAAAACTATTTTCATCAAAATTTTGACTAGAATCGAATATTTCAAAAATATCACTATCTTTTATTTTTTTTCTTTTAGGAAAAGTAACATTAACTTCTTTTGTTAAACAATAAGAAAACTCACCAGGAACACTTATGTAAACTTTTTTAATTCTATATCTTAAATTCTCGCCTGCTTTTTTTACAGCATTAATAATTGCATTTTTTAAACTATCTTCGCTAAAAAATTCACCACTAGCATAGCCATCATAATCTTCTTCGCTGCTAGATTTAATATTAAATGTATTGTTAATTCCTTTCTCTGCAATCATTACCGATACTTTAGACGAACCAATGTCTAAAACTGCAGTTTCTCTATGTACCATGTTACCACCTTTTATTTTATTATATATAATTAAAAATCTTGTGTCAACTTAAATTATGCATTTTTATTCCAATTTTTGTAAAATTTTTTTTGCATAAATATAAATATCAAAAAAATTAAAAATGCATAACATTTTAATAAAAATTAGGCATTTTGCATAAATATACCACTTTTTTGCAAAATTTGCTATTTAGTACTATAAATATAGATAGTACTAATAAGAAAACTTAGCAAAAACATTAACTTTTTTGCAAAAATACTTTAATTTATAAGATTTTTTATTAAAAAGATCATTTATTAAAATTTTTGAATAATTATTTAATGCAAAATGAATTAATATAAAAATCAATTTTTGCATAAATATTCCACTTTTTGCATGATTTTCTTTATTTGTTATATAAATATATAAAGTACTAATAATAATTTTTTAACAAAAAAACACGCTTTTTTTGCATTTTGCTTTTTGCGTGTTTTTTGTTTTTTATTATTAAATTTAATTTGTAATTAGTTTAAACTATTTTGTTAATACCTCTTCATCATCTTTTTGTAATTTTTCGGTTTTAACTTTGCTTGTTGTTTTTGATTTTTTAACTTTCTTTTCTTCTTCTACTTGTTTTAAAATGTCTTCATATTTATTTTTTATTTCTTCTAGTTTTGCTTTTTGTTCTTCTAATTCTACAAGTTTTTCACTTTTTTCATATGCTATAAGATGTGGGTTTTTTTCAAATTCATTAAGTTCTGCTTTTAATGTTTTTATAGATTTCTTTAATCTTTTGTCAGTGTTAATGCTAGACACAGCACCTAAGCCCAATGCACCAAATATTAATGAATCAACTATTATACCCAATGTTAAAAATACTGGATCAGTAGCTAAAAAAATTGTAGCAGCAAGCATAAATGCTCCAAATAAACCACCCAATAAAACACATGCTATTGAATTAGATTTGTTTTTAGATATTTCATTTTCTTTAGTTCTTATATCAAGTTTTAAATTTTCTTTTGTGGCTTCAATATTACTTAATTGTTCATAATTTTTTCTATATTCTATTCTTTCGTTTAAATTATCTATTGCTTTTTGTAATTCTACTAAAATTTCTTTTGGATCTTTTTTCATTTTATACTCCTTATATGTACTTAAGTTTAACACAGTTTATATATGTTGTCAATACCAAAAATTTAAATTTTTTGGAAAGTTTCTTTTTTTTAATATATAATTATTTATATATACTAAAAAGCAAAAATACAAAATATGGTTACTTTTTGCATTTTATTTTTAAATAATTTGCATTAATAAACTAATAAATCGTGCATATGGCATATTTTTGCATAAAAATACTGATTTTTGAATTAATTTCTTTATTTATTATATTAATATAAATAGTACTAATAAGTAAAAATGCTAAAATAAGGCAATTTGTTGCATAAATAATCATTTTAGTGCCGTGGGCACTTTCTTATAGTTTTTTGTTTTAAAACATATAACTATATAAAGTGGCTAAGCAATAAAAGGTGCCGAGAGCACCTTTTTATAATTTTTTGTTTTTTAATATATTAAAATTAAAGTGGCTAAGCCACAAAAAGTGCCAACGGCACTTTTTATCTTTTAGTTAATATTGTACTTAAGACACATAATAGCCTACAACTTTATCTTCATTGTTTACATAAGTTGTAATTGTTCCAGTAGTTTTATCTGTAAGTTCATTATAATAACTTAATGCTAACATAAATTTTTCACTAAGACGAGTAGTTGCATCTTTTAACTTTATTTCAACGCCACTACGCATTAAAATTCTAACATCGCCAGTGCTACCATAGTTTAAGTTTATTTCTTCAAAATTAGCTTTTAAAAGTAATGGATTATTGTTATAAGCATAAAGTTCTACAGCTAAATTTTTTATTAAATCATTGTTTCCTGATGTTAAAAAACTGCCCACACTATTTGTTTGGGTAAACTCACCCTCTATATTTATTAAAATTGGATTTAAATGCGAGTTAGTAAAGCTTTGATAAGTATTTAAAACTTTTAATTCATCATCTAAAACTAAATAATTTTTAAAAGCATTTTCTTCATAAGTTTTTATTGTAAATAATTCATTTCTTTCTACTGCATTAACTATAAGTTTATTTGGAAAAATTGTTTCTATATTAATGATTTTTATGTAAGGATAATTCTGTTCAATTTCATTCTTATACTTTTGTTTATTTACAAAAAATATACTTTGGTTATATTTAAAATTTGTAGTTTCAATAATTTCATCTTCTTTTTGTGTTAAATGAATAGTGTTTGAAACAAAGTTAATTTCAACACTTTTTAAGCAAAAAATTGTGCTACTTAAAACAACAAAAAGCACTATAACAGCTAAAATAGAAAGTGAAATAATTAAACTTTTATTTTTCATACTTCACCATTATTTTAACATTTTTTGTTATTAAAAAGCAAGCACAATTTTTAACTTTTTAATTTATTAATTATCTACTATATAATTCTACATTTTTTTACATTTAATCAATCTATTTTTTGTATATCCGCACCTAGTTTTGATAATTGTTCTTCTAATTTATAATAACCTCGTTCTATGTATTTTATTTCATTTACTGTTGTATAGCCTTTTGCAATTAAACCTGCCAAAACTAAAGCTACACCACCACGAAGATCGGGAGCATAAACTTCAGCTCCAAAAAGTTCATCTTTACCCTCTACAATTGCAATATTACCATTCACTTTTATTTTTGCACCCATTTTTATTAATTCTGGAACATATCGAAACCGACACTCAAAAATATTTTCCTTAATTAAACTAACCCCACTACATATGCAAGCAAGTGTAGTTATTTGAGATTGTAAATCTGTTGCAAAGCCCGGATATGGAAGAGTTTCTATTTTACCAAAACTTTTTAATTTTTTATTACAAATTAAATGTATACTATTTTTAGTCTTGCTAATTTTGCATCCAGATTTTTTTAATATATCTATTAGTGTGCCTACATGATTTGGATTACAGTTTTTTAGTGTAATATTACCACCTGTTATTGCCCCAGCTATTAACATTGTACCGGTTATAATTCTATCAGCTAATGGTGTATATTCTACTTCGCTAAATTTTTCTACACCAATTATTGTTATAGTGTCTGTTCCTGCACCACTAATTTTAGCACCCATTTTGTTTAAAAAGTTTTGTAAATCTACAATTTCTGGTTCTTTTGCAGCATTTTTTATTTTAAATTTACCAAAGCTTGAGCACATGAACATCATTAAATTTTCAGTAGCTCCAACGCTTGGAATATCTAGATAAATTTCTTTCTGATTAATATTTTTACATTTACAGTACATATAACCATGTTGCTGTAAAACTTCTACTCCTAATTGTTCAAAGGAATTAATATGAGTTGAAATTCCCCTTTGACCAATTTGACAACCACCTGGATATGATATTTTTGCTTTTTTAAACCTAGCTAGCATTGGGCCCAAGGTAAAAATAGAAGCCCTTATATCTTTTGTTAACTCGTTAGAAATAAACTGATATTCTAAGTTTGTATTATCTAAAATTAATGTTTTTGTATTTTGATAATAATCGATAACGCTACCAAGTGTTTTTAAAATATCACACATTTTTATAACATCACTATAAAGTGGACAATTATTTAATTTTACAACGCCTTTACATAAAACACTACCCGCTATTATTGGTAATATTGAATTTTTACACGCATCAATCTCTAGTGTTCCATTTAATTTTTTGCCGCCAAAAATTTGGTACTTACTCATAAAGTAGTGTATGAATTTTTAGCTTTTATTGTTACATGTTTTTTTATTGCAATTTTTACAATTTAAACAACAAAATTTTGGTTTTTTAATAAATTTTATAACAAAAACAACCGCAAAAACAATTAAAGTTAAAATTAATAACGATAGAAAAATAGATATAAAATTTAAACCGTTAAATAATAGTAAAAGTCTATAAAAAACAAAAGTTACCAAATAGCTTGATACAAATTGAATAAAAATAGCTAGCATTGCCCATTTTTTGCCAAGTTCTTTAAAATATAAACCAATAGTTGCTATACAGGGCATATAAAGTAATGAAAATATTAAATAACTAAAAGCAGAAATAGGCGTAAAATTAATTGGATTATTTATATTTAAAAGTGATTTAGATAATGTTTCTATCCCACCATCTATACTCACATTATTAATAATGGCCATAGTCGAAATTATAATTTCTTTTGCAACAACACCACAAATTAAACAGCTGACTGCACCCGTTGTTCCAAATCCTAAAGGTTTAAAGATTGGCGCAATTAAACGGCTTATAAATTCTAAAATACTAGTCTGAGAAGAATTATCTGTTATAAACTTTAAATTGATTGTAAAACTTTGTAGCACCCAAATTATTATTGAAAAAGTAAAAATAACACTTCCAACTCTTATTATAAATTCTTTAATATTATTTAGAATTATTTTCATTATTCTTTTAAAACTTGGAAATCTATATGCCGGCATTTCCATTATAAAACTTACATTTTTACTTTTTAAAACTGTTTTTTCTAATATTACACTAGTAATTAAGGCTATTAATACTCCTAAAAAATAAAGAAATAAAATTATAAAAATATTATTATTAAAAAATGCACCCAAAATAACAGAATATAGTGGAATTTTAGCCGAGCAGCTCATATAACTTGATAGCATTGTTGCTTTTATTTTACTGTTTTTATCTTCTAAAGTTCTACTAGTAAGTGCTGCTGTTGTACTACAACCAAACCCCATAAGCAGAGTAAAAACTGTTTTACCATTTAAACCAACCTTAGAAAAAATATCTTCGAAAGTAAACGCAAGCCTACTCATATAACCGGTATCTTCTAAAATAGAAAGAAATAAAAACAATAATACAATTTGTGGCAAAAAACCAACTAATGTATTTAAAACCGAAAGTAAACCATCTTCAACAAAACTTATAATAAAAGCTGATGAGGTAATATTATTTAATAAGTTGATAATAGGAGCATTTATACATTTATCTAAAATTAAATTTAAAAAATTTGATAATAACGGCCCAACAGAAGAAAAAGTTAAATAAAATATTGATAATATAATTAACAAAAATATTGGTAAAGCTAAAAATTTGTTTAAAATTATTTTATCTAATTTGCTATATCCATATATTTTATTAGAGGGTTTATTTTGACATTCTTTTAAAATTTCATCAATACATTTATATCTTAACGAAATAATTTCCTCTTTCAAATTATAATTTTTTAATATGTTTAATTGATATTCATTTAGTTGTAATTTGTTTATTATATATTCATCTTCTTCTAAAACTTTAACACAAATATAATCAATATTTAAATCTAAATTGCTTAAATTTTTTATGTTATTTTTTATAATATCTTTTATTTCTTTTAATGGTAATTTATTATAATAATTTATACTAAAAGTATTTTTAAAATCGTTATCAATAAGTTTTACCACTTCATCTTTTTTTTGAGCATTTAATAATACTACCCTTGTCCCAAGCATTTTTTCTAATTTTTTAATGTGAATTTCTGTGTTTGTTTTTTTTAATTCATTTGCCATATTTAAGCAAACTTTTAATTTTTTACCACTCTCTAAAAGCTGAAGTGTTAAATATAAATTTCGTCCTAAATTATTACAATCTAAAAGATTGATAATTTCGTTACTACTGCTATAAATATAATCTCTTGCAACTTCTTCTTCAAATGAAAAACTCGTTAAAGAATAAAGCCCAGGTAAATCTACAATAGTATTTTCACAATTATTTAATTTATATTTTTTTTCTAAACTATCTACTGTTACCCCATGCCAATTACCAACATGCTCGTTAGAACCTGTTAAACTGTTTAAAAATGTTGTTTTACCAGTGTTAGGATTTCCACATAATATATGCTTCATTTTGCCTCCTTAGCTAAAATTACAAATATGTTTTTTACAACGTCATATCTTAATGCCAAAATAAAACCACGAATTTCGATTAAATAACTTTTCTTTAAACTAGAAACATTTAAAATTCTAATTAATGTTCCTTTTGTAAAACCTAGTTCTAAAAGCCTAGTTTTTATTTTTGAATTACCTTCTACGTGAGTAATATAACCACTTTCTCCATTTATTAATGTTGTTAAGTTTTTTGTTTTATTCATACAATATTCTATTTAAAACAAACAAATAAAATGCATTTTTTTGTAAAAAAATGGTTTATATTACCAACAAAATAATGTAATAAATATGTAAAAAAAATACAAACTAACTATGTAAAGTAAATCTTTACAATTTATAGGAGGTGAAAACTATTATGATGAGAAAGAAAAATGCAAATTCTACTACTCAAAATTGTTCAAATTGTGGAAGTAGAAGTAAAACTGCAACTAAATCTAATCAAGTAGAAACAAGTAGAAGTGCTGGTAAAAGAAGTAAATCTACATCTACTAGAAGTAAATCTAGCTCTACTAGAAGTAAAAGTAGCAAATAGTTTTCAAAAAAATAGAGAAAGCAATCAGCTTTCTCTTTTTTATGCCGTGGACACTTTATTTGTATGCTTTTGTGCATATATACTTTTTATAGATACTTTTTAACAAACAGTTCTAACTTCTATTTTTTTTCTTAGCATCTTTTTTATAAGTTTTATTAATTTTTATTAAATTATATATCTTAACATAAAATAAATATTCAAAAAAATTTTAAAAAATTTAGAACTGAAAAACAATTATCACAAGAAGAACTTGCAAAACTTGTAGGAACAACAAGACAAACAATAATATCAATAGAAAAAGAAGTATTTATTCCATCAAGTAAATTAGCATTTCTTCTTTGTATAGCTTTAGATACAAAATTTGAAGATATGTTTTATTTTGACAGCCATTAAACTGTTTCTTTACTTTAACAACTAAAAAAACGACACAAATATGTGTCGTTTAATTTTTAGTTTTCACTAGTTGATCTTTTAGTAATATCTTCTTTAACTCTTGCTGCTTTACCAGTTAAATCACGAAGATAATAAAGTTTTGCTCTTCTAACTTTACCTTTTCTAACCACTTCAATTCTGTCAATACGTGGAGAGTGAATTGGGAATGTTCTTTCAACGCCAACGCCAAAAGAAATTCTTCTAACTGTAAAAGATTCTCTAATAGAGCCATTTTTCTTAGAAATTACAACACCTTCATAAGCTTGTAATCTTTCTCTGTCTCCTTCTACAACTTTTACATATACTCTAACGGTATCACCAATATTAAAGTCAGGCACATTGTTTTTAAGATTTTCTTTCTCAATAATATCAACAATATTCATTTTAAATCCCTCCCTTAAAATTTTAACTCGACCATTCTTACACCGTTTGCAGAGGACTAGCCATAATTAACGATTAATGATAACATATATTAAAAAATAAATCAAGTGTTTTTTAAATTTTTTTGTTTGTTTTTAATAATTTTTTTAATTTCTTTTATATATTTTTTGCCTTCTATATATCCATTTTCAATTAAATTAGATACTTTCTTTAAATCGGCACTAATAGGTTTTGTTCCATCTAAGCCATTGAAACAGTAAATATCATAATTGTCTTTATACTTTTCTTTTTGTAATTTCCATAATTCTTCTTGCATAATATAAAAACTATCCATTAACATACCTAGTGTATTTTTTGGCAAACCTTCGGTTTGATACCCATTTAAACAATTAACAGCGATTATAACATCTGCACCTTTTTCTTTTAAAATGTTAAACGGTATGTTTTCTACTATACCACCATCTACATAATAAGTATTATCTTTTTTTACTGGTGGAAATAAACCTGGTATACAACTAGAAGCCCTTAAAGCTTCTACAATAGAACCATTTTCAAATGTATATAATTTGCCTGTTAAAATATCAACAGCTTGAGGATAAAATTTTATTTTTGTATCTTCTATATTTTCAACTTTTAAATATTGTTTTAATGTTTTTTCTATTTTTTTACTAGTAAAAATACTTTCTTTTAGCAATTTAAATATATTTAATTCAAATAAATCACTTTTGTTAATTTTACCAATAGAATTTTCCATTTCTTGTATAGTCATTCCACTAGCATAAAGTCCACCAATAATCGATCCCATACTAATACCTGAAATCATATCTATTTTGATACCATTTTCTTCTAAAGCTTTTAAAAAACCAATGTGAGCTACCCCACAAAGTCCACCACCACTTAACGCTACACCAATTTTAATATTTTCCATATAAATATTATATCTTATTTTTATTCTAATATCTATTATTTTTTAAAAAATTTAAAAATTTTTAAAACAAAGAATACAAAAAAATATTTGACAAGTAAATAAAATAGTTATATAATAAATTTTGTTTGTAAAATAAAAAAGTTTAAATAAAAATTAGAAATTAATAAAGAAATTACTACGGACGATTAGCTCAGTTGGTAGAGCAACTGACTCTTAATCAGTGGGTCCAGGGTTCGAGTCCCTGATCGTCCACCACTAAAATTTATTTGATATTTTCACATATAGTACTCAAATTAAAATAAAAAGACTAGGAGTTAAAATCTCTCCTAGTCAATTTTTTATTGAATTTGCGTTATAACTAAATGCGCTGATACCGGTCTTGTTCCACCAGCAAGTGGAGTAATTGTTAAAGCAGTTGAATTTCCAGCCGGATTTCTAACTGTAAGTATTGAATTAACTTCAGTTGTTGTAATTATACTAATTCCTATAATATCAGATGTTCCCGTTGCCCTGCCAACAACAGTATAATCTAAATCTTCACCATTTAAAGTTAAAATTAATTGGCCGGCTTCACTAACACCAACATTAAATATAACTTGATATGAACCAATTTGTGCCAAATTAAACGAACTTGCTCCCGTTCTTGTTATATCACTTCCGCTATTTGGTCCGTCTTGTGGAAAACTCACATCTGTTCCTGGCGCTACTGTTACTGAGTTGTCAAGTGGCATTAAAGCATAGAAGTCTGCAAAATTTAAAATGCCGCCTGCGCCACTAGCACCTGTTGGTCCTGTAGGTCCGATTGGTCCAATATCGCCAGTTGGACCGGTTGGTCCAGTCATACCTTGTATCCCTTGAGGTTCCATGGACCTTGTAAACCAGCAGGGCCAGTTGGACCACGCTCAATAGTTTGATTATTTATATTACTATGACAACAATAGTTATCACATCTTTTCCTTTTTTTGCAACAACATTTATTATCAAAAAAAACAAATGCCATCAATTAATCTTTTTCGCATACAAAAACTCCTTTATATATTACATAATATGATATTAATATAAAAAGTTACACTTTGAATTTGAGTTAAAATTATATTACTAAAAAATTAAAAATTAAACCCAAACACTTAATTGTGTTTGGGTTTTTAAGCATTTTTAATTATTGAAATAAATTATTACTTATTTAAAATTCTTCTATTTCATCATTAATTACTTCAAATTTGGTTTGTGTATCAATTTCTCCATCTGGAGTAATTAACACTTGAGAAGAATGCACTGTTTCAACTTCAAATCCATATTTTTTTGGCATTGTTTTTCCCAAATAATACCTAAACATTTGATAATTATCTGGTGTTTCACCATCCATTGCTCTCACATATGCCATAGGATCATCAAGCGCAACGTCGCCAGTAAATTCAAAATCAGGACTTAATATTACTTTAACCTTAACCGACTCAACCTTATTATTAAATATACGGTTAATTTTTGCAAGAATTAGATCTAAATCTTTTACATACACATGTGTATGAGTACACTGAACAGCACTCATATTAGCACAATATCTATAAGTATGCGTATCATTAGCCACTACTGTTAATGCTAAAACCGCTTCTTGCGAATATAGTGAAACTCCCATATATTTATGATCTGTCCAATTAGCAACATATTTTGCATCTTCCGCCATATTTACATTAACATATTCCGATTTTTTTATTTTTGTAATTTCTGCCACTTTTAATAAATCCCCTTTTCTTTACAATTATATAACTATTTTCATTTAATGTCAATAACACAATAAAAATTAATTGTTTATAAAATTTTTAAATAAAAACATTTATTAATTATTGTAAATTTTTTTTAAATTAATAAAAATTATTAACAACAATGGTAAAGTAACAAATTGTGTTGTTAAATACCAAAAAATCCTTTGTAAAAGATAAACTACACCACTTTAAACTTATCTACATTTATTGCATAATTTTTTTGTAAAAGTACTATGTATTAAATTAAATTAAATTAAATTAAATTAAATTAAATTTAAAACAAACTACTTTATTAAGCATTATTTAAAAAATTCGTTAAATCATTATAATAAAAAAGTGTTAAATTATGTAAAGCACGAGTACAAACTACATATAAAATTCTTCTATCTACTAAATTATTATAATTTGCACTACTAACGTTTGGAACTATAACAGCATCAAACTCTAAACCTTTTGCAAAAAAAATTGTTGTTAAAATTGGTTTATCTGTTTCAATTATTTCTTCTTCGTTAGATAAAACATAACAGCTAGGTAAATATTTAGAATATTCTTTTACTTCTGCTTCTGTTTTACATATTATTGCTATTTTTTTCATTCCAAGTTTTTTATATTCTTCTATTTTATTTTTTATAGCAATAATATTTTCATTAAAATCTATATTTTTAAATAAAATTGGTTCGTTTCCATTTCTTATTAGTTTACCCTCATAACTTTTATTTAAAATTTTACAAGCGAAATTTGAAATGTTGGCTGTAGAACGATAGTTTGTTTTTAGATCATAAAATTTTGAAGAAGAAAAAGCTTCTATTATAGCGTCTCTATTATTTGTATCAAAAAGCAAGTTTTGGTTATAATCTCCTACCATTGTAATGTTGGCTTTAGGAAAAAGTTCTTTTATAAGCATTATTGTAGTTGCATCATAGTCTTGCATTTCATCAAGAAAAATTTGTTTTATAAAATGATTTTGAGTTATACTTTTTGTTTTTAATTTTAAATAAACTAAGCTTGATAAATCTTCATAATTAATGATTTTTTTATTAACAAAGTTTTTTGATAAACCTTGAGAAATTAAAAAATTAGTATAAAGTTTTGTTGTAGACAAATTAAATATATATTCATTAAAATATTTAAAAAGTTTTTTTCTTATATTTTCTTGTTTTGAATTTGATAAAATATAAAAATATTTATCTATTATTCTATCTATTGTAACACTAATACTTTCATATATATTTTCTTGGTTCGGTTTATAATATAATTCTTTAATAATTTCTTTACTAACATTTATATTGTTTATTATAAAATCTTTATTAATTTTTTCTTTGTTATTTAAATTTGTTAAAAATTCTTTTAAACTTAAAAAATATTCAAATGAATATTTCATTTTCATTTCTCTAAAACGATTAATATTTCCATTTAAAACATCTTCTACAGCAACATTCTTTTCATAGCTAAAACCAATTTCCTGAATAACACTATTAAAAATTTCAACAAAACTAATTGTTTTAACATTTTCTTCCCCAAGTTCTGGTAAAACATTACTTATGTAATTTGTAAATAATTTATTAGGAGAAATAATTAAAATATTATCGTTTGTTATCTTCTCTTTATCTAAATAAAGCAAATATGCTATTCTGTGCATTCCAACAGATGTTTTACCGCTTCCAGCAATTCCATTTACAACAATGGAAACGTTTGGAGTTTCTCTAATTATTACATTTTGTTCTCTTTGAATTGTAGCTACAATATTTTTCATAAAACTAGAAGAATTATTTGATAAACTTTCCAAAAGTATATCATCATTTATTTGCGATTCTGTATCATAAAAATATTTTAAACATCCATCTTCTATTTTAAATTGTCTTTTTAATTTTAAATTTACGTCTATTTTTCCTTGTGGAGAAATATAACTAGTATTTCCTAAATCTGAATCATAAAAAAGCGAACAAATAGGAACACGCCAATCTATAGCATAAATTTTGTCGTTTTGCTCAATATTTTTTATTCCTATGTAAAATTGTTCGTTATTATTGTCAATAACAATTTTAGCAAAATACGGATTTTTTAAAACTTTCTTATAACTTAAATATTGTTTATAATCCTCATTAATCTTTTCTGATAAACGATTTTGCCTTAAATTAACATTAATTATTTCGCCTTTACTTAAATTTGTATTTTTTATTAAAAATTCTTGATGAGAATCATATTCATCTTCATATTTTAACATGTCTATATTTATTTCATCAATTTTGGTTTCAACAATTTTAATAGTGTTATTAAGATAGTTTTGTTCTATTTCAAATTCTTTTTTATTCATATTATAATTATATCATATTTTTAGTATAATTCCTTTTAATTTAGAAAAATTAAAAGTTTTTATTTATAACGAACTATAAAATAAATTTAAAAATGTATTGACTTTTGTTTATTTAGTGCTATAATTACTATGAATAAGGAGAAAAAATATGAAAAATAAAGAGTTTATTGATGGTGGCGACTTATTTGTTGCTAGAGTAAGAGTTGTTTTAGAAGACGATATTGAAACAGGTGCTAGAAGAACTGCACACTATAATGCTTTAGGCTATAGATTATTTTTAAGAAAAGATGACAAACATTTTATTGATATTTTAACTGGGGATATTTTTCCATTGTTTTCAGATAATATTAAAGTACACCAACTTTACATTTTAGATCCTAAACCTTTTTGGACATATGCTCATAGTTTAAGAATGAAAGAAAAAGTTGAAGATGTAATTGAAATTGCTAAATATGTTTCTGATCATTTTAATGCTTACATGCACGATGAAAAAAAATGGAAAGAAGCAAAAGATCAACTTCATAAAATACATCATAAAAATGATAAAGAAAAAACATTTTAATTATTAAAAATTAATTAAATAGCACACAATTTTGTGTGCTATTTTTTAAATTACCCTTTTAAAATAATATTGACTTTTTATATTTTTATGATATAATTTAAATATATACGGAGATAATTATGAAAAAAAATTTTAAAAAAACAGAATTAATTGAAAGCTCAAATTTATATCTTTCTAAAATTAAGTGTGTTTCAAGCAAAAACTCATGGTACAGACTATTAATTAAAACAGATATTAATACTTATGTTGATGTTTTAACTGGAAAAGCAATTCCTTTACTTGAGGAAAATGTTAAATCTGATGGCATCTATCTCGATTTTCCTTACTTTTTAGGTCATTTTGTAAAAGATTTAAAACCAGCCGAAAAGTTTGAAGATATAAAATTAATGGCAAGTACAATTCCTTTTATTTTTTCAGAATGTTTAAGTGAAGAAGATCGTTTAAATAAAATAAATAATATAATAAATAAAATTCACAATAAAAATAAAGAAGTTATATTTTAATTAAAAAAACACACAATTATGTGTGTTTTTTATTTATTATGCTATTTGAACTATTGTTAAATAGCCATTAATACCATCATCATCAAAAAATGTTACAGCGCTATCCGTATTTGTTTGAATATTTAACGTACTATTTTCTGTTGTAGTTACAAATATTGCACTTGCACTAATCATATTACTATTTTCAAGTCCTCTAGCCGTTCCTGGTATTTCTACACCATTTAGATTTAATGCAATATAATCACTTGCTGTTGCACTACTAGCAGGATATACACCATAATTTACCATATAAGTTCCGACATTTTCAAGTGTAACAATTCCTGTGCTATTATCAATTGTTAAACCAGTTGAAGCTAATGTTGTAGCTAACGGAAAAGACTCATTATTTAAAGATTGAGAAGCTGTTGCGAAAAAACTACCATAACTTTCAACAGCCGCAGTACCAGTAGCACCTGTAGCACCCGTTGGGCCCGTTGGACCAGTTGGACCGGTTTCTCCAGTAGCTCCCGTTGGA
>SVIA01000013.1 GCA_015055535.1 Clostridiales bacterium | reverse complement strand
GTATATTCGTGACAATGTGGGCATTTTACAACAGAAGGTGTTGAAACTTTCCAGTTTGCTTTTCTGGAATTACGCCTTGCTTTACTAACCTTAATCTTTGGAACAGCCATATTGCACCTCCTAATTTCTTTTTTTAGTCAAAATTTCTTAACAAGTATAATATTAATTTTAATATTTGTCAATCATTATTTTTAAATTTTTAAAATTTCTTTTGTTTCCCTTGCAATAACAAGTTCTTCGTTTGTTGGAATTACATAAACTTTTACTTTACTATTTTTAGTACTAAGTTCTGTTGCAGGTTTTCTAACTGTTTCAGCATTTAGTTTTTTATCATATTCTAAGCCAAGATAAGTTAGGTTATCTAAAACATCTTCTCTAAGTTCTGGAGAATTTTCTCCTATTCCTGCTGTAAATACAATAGCATCTACACCATTTAACACACCAGCGTAACTTGCAACATGTTTTGTAATAGTATAATCCATCATTTCCATAGCAAGCTTAGCGTTTTCATTTGTTTTTAAAGCTTCAGTAATATCTCTGCTATCACTACTAAAACCACTTACACCAAGTAACCCACATTGTTTATTTAAAAATTGTGTTGTTTCTTGAATGTTCCAACCAGTCTTTTTCATAATGTGTTCAATAATAGAAGGATCTAAGTCACCACTTCTTGTTCCCATCATAACACCAGCTAAAGGAGTAAATCCCATTGTAGTATCAACACACTTGCCACCATTTATTGCAGAAATACTTGCACCATTACCAATATGACAAGTAATTATTTTTGTATCTTTAATGTCTTTACCCATTAATTTTGCAGCTTCTTCACTTACAAATTTATGACTAGTTCCGTGGAAACCATATTTTCTAATTTTATATTCTGTATAAAAGTGTTGAGGAATAGCATACATATAAGCTTTCTTTGGCATTGTTTGATGAAATGCTGTATCAAACACAACAACGTTTGGAATATCTTTTGCTATTTGTTGACAAGCTTCAATACCAATAATATTTGCTGGAGCATGAAGTGGAGCAAGTTCAACATTTTCTTTTAATTCTTTCATAACTTCATCGTTAACAATTTTAGCACTATTATATTCACCACCATGAACATATCTATGACCAAAAGCATTAATTTCACTAATAGATTTAATAACACCAGTTTCCTCACTAGTTAAAGCATTTAAAACTAGTTTAATAGCTTCGCTATGATTTTTAATTTGTTCTTTAAATTCGAAAACTTGTCCTTTTGCTTTATGAGTAAGCATTGAACCTTCTAAATTAATTCTTTCAACTAATCCTTTTGCAATAACACTCTCATCGATCATATTTAATAATTGATATTTTAAGCTAGAGCTTCCGCAATTTATAACTAAAATTTTCATAATTATTACCTTCCTTTTACAAAAAACAATTATATAAAAAAAAATAATTATTTGCAAGTATTTTAACAAACTTAGTTTGCTTTTTTTTAATTTTGTTATACAATAATAACATGGAAAAAAATAATGAAAAAATTTGTGCAATAATATGTGAATATAATCCTATGCACACAGGTCATATGTATTTAATTGAAAAAGCTAAAGAATTAACAAATTCTAAATATGTTTTAGGATTAATGAGTGGAAATTTTTCTCAAAGAAGTGAACCTTGCATTTTAGATAAGTATACTAGAGGCGAAATAGCAATTAAAAATGGTCTAGATTTAGTTGTAAATTTGCCTACTGCTTTTTGCACAAATAATGCTGAAGTTTTTGCCTTGGCTAGTATAAAAATTTTAAACAGTTTAAATATTAATTATTTGTGTTTTGGTATGGAAACTGTAAACGAAAAAGCTTTATATAGTTTAGCAAAATTTTTAACAAAAGAACCTAGTAGTTTTAAAAAAGAATTAAAGAAAAAATTAAAATCTGGCTTGTCTTATAATTATGCCATTATTGAAACTATTAAAGATAATTTAAATTACTTCGAAAAAGAATTACAAAAAGATATTATACAAATTTTAACTTTACCTAATAACGTATTAGGTCTTGAATACGTAAAAGCACTAATTAAAACAAAAAGTAAAATAAAACCAATAATTGTAAAACGAGTAAATAATTACAATAATAATGAGCAAATAGAAAACTTTGTAAGCGCAAGTTTTTTAAGGGAAAATATTTGCATAAACAAATTAGAAAATGTGTCTGATTTTTTGCCTGAAAACTCTATTAAATATTTAGAAAATTTTACACTAAACAATAAACTTTTTAATGGCCTTATTTTATATAAAATTAAAACCTTAAAAAATAAAGAATTAAAAAAAATTTATTCAGTGAATGAAGGCCTTGAAAATAAACTTATAAACGAAAGTAAAACAAGTTTTTCTTTTGATGAATTTTATAAAAAATTACAAACCAAAAGATACAAAGAAAACAAAATTAGAAGTATACTTTTAAATGCTTTACTTGATATTGATAAAAAAACAATTAAAAAAATGTATACCATAAAAACCAATATTATAGCCAAAATACTAGCTATTAACACTAAAAATAAGGGTATTTTATCTAAAATTAATACTAAAAACTTAATTGTCAGAAAAAATGACGTGCATAAAATTAAAAATAAATTTAATAAAAAATTAATGATTATAGAAAACAATGCAAATGTTATTTATAACTTAATATCTAACGCTAAACTAATTGATGATGATTACTATAATAAAATGAGAAATATAAACATATAATATTTTATGCAAATAACTGTGTTAAAACATAGAAATAAAATTAGCTTTTTTAGCAAAATAAAAAGATATAAAAATCAAATTTTTTTATGTCTTTTTTTATTTGTAATTTCAGTTTTTTTTATAATAAATTCTAGTAAATATTCTAGCATTTTAATTGATGGAATTTTACTATATGGAACTAAAATTTTGCCCGGGTTATTTCCTTTCTTTTTTATTACAAAAATAATGTCTAGTTTTGATATATTATTTTCTTTTTGTGGCCATTTTAAATTTTTAACAAAACTATTATTTAATACACCAGCAATTAGTTTTTATATTTTTTTTATGAGTATAATTTCCGGCTACCCTATGGGAGCAAAACTTACAACCGAATTTTATGAAAAAGGATTAATTACAAAAACTGATGCTGAAAAAATATTAAGTTTTTGTTCTACTAGTGGTCCTATGTTTGTAATAGGCACAGTTGGTGCAGGCTTTTTAAAAAGCACTACATTAGGGCTACTTATTTTTGCAGTTCACATAATATCTAGCATTATAAACGGAATAATATTTAGCCGTATAAAAAATAAAAATATTGAAACAGAAAATAAAGCTATTATATCTCCCAAAAAAACTCAAATAAATACAAATACCTTATCATTAGAAGAAATAATGTATTCTACTATCAAATCTGTACTAATTGTTGGTGGATATATTGTTTTATTTTATGTTTTAATTGAAGTGTTACTAGATTTAAATATTTTTTATCCATTAATAAAATTATTAACATTGCTTGGTTTAAATAATCTAGAAGCAATGGGAATTATTAGTGGTATTGTTGAAATAACAAAAGGATTATCCATTTTAAACAATTCGCAAAATATTAAACTTGTTTTTATATTAACTAATGGATTAATAAGTTTTTCAGGAATTAGCATTTTAATACAATCATTAACATTTATAAATAAAATTAAAATTAATAAAAAACTTTTCCTATTACAAAAAATAACTCATAGCATAATATCTAGTGCTATAAGTTATTTAATAAGTTTTATTATTTTTTAATGCATAACTCCGTATGAATGATCTTGATAATATTTTAATGCACTTTTATAAACATCAAATTCAAGTTTTTTATAAGTACAATTACTACTTGCAAGTTTACAATATTTTATTGCTTCTTTTTCTTTTGCAAAGTACATATCCATTGCTATTTGCTCACCATTTTTTTCTACATAGATTTGAAATAATTCTAATTTTACACAATTTGCCATAACATATTCCTTTATATGTTTTAATTTTAACACACACATATATATTTGTCAATAGCAAATTTTATAAAAGTTA
Organism: Clostridiales bacterium; assembly: GCA_015055535.1. GTDB lineage: Bacteria > Bacillota > Clostridia > Christensenellales > UBA1242 > UBA7868. Next base: position 27,260 of record SVIA01000013.1, on the reverse strand, counting down.
CAATTAATACTGATTATAATATTTTAAAAGTTCACTTTTAATATCTTTAAGTGGAAGTCTTAGTGCTGCATATTTATCTGCCAAAATATCTAATACTGCAATAAAAGCATTAATAATATTCATATCTTCATATTGCATACTATAAATAATATTGTCTATAATATAATGAAGATTTTCTTTGTCGTGTTGTTTAATTCTTCTATCAAGTGTTACATTATCGCTCATCATAGTTAAATATTTTGTAAGTCTTGTATAAATTGTATCTTCAACTTCTTCTATTTCTTCTTCAACTTCTTCCTCTATTGTTTCAACTTCCTCTTCAGCACCTTCATTATAAAAATGCTCAATTATAATATCTTTAAAAGGAACTAAAACTGATTGAGCAAAATTAGCATATTCACTCATATTTTTTGATGATTTAAAATTTTCATTAATAAATCCAAAGAAATCCATTCTTTTAGCATCACATTCAACAAGCAAACAAAAAACAAAAGCAACTATTTTTTCTCTTTCTGGTGGAAGCTTAAATTCACCGTTGTTAAAACGATTTTTAACTTCTGCCCTACTTAGCTCTTTTTCAAAACTAAATTCTATTAAACATTGTTTTATGTAATTATAAAGAGCTGTGTTAGTAGCAATCATATTTAATAAATTTGATATTTTAATATCTGCTAAAATAAATTTACCATTAATTAAACCATCTACACTATTTATAAACTCTGAAATTTTAATTAATTCATCATTTGTAATACTTCTCATAACTTTTCTCCTACTTTTATTATATCATAATTTTAAAATTTGTAAACTAATAATTTACATTTCTAAAATTTTATGTTAAAATGCTCTTAGGAGTAAATTATGAATTTTAGACCAGATACAATGCTAAGTAAATTAATTTTGTTATATGTTTTTGACAAAATAGAAATAGCTTTAACTGAAAATACAATTATGAACATATGCTGGAGTAGTAATAACTGGCTAAATTATATGGAAATTGTAGATATTCTTCCACAACTTATTGAAATGAATTTTGTTAATAAAACAAAAGATGCCGACGGAGAAGAACGTTATGTAATTGCTGAGCAAGGAAGAAAATGTTTAGAACTATTCTACTCGCAAATTCCTGAAAAGTTAAGAGATGAAATAACTAATTATTGTCGTGAAAACAGAATGGATTTAAAACGCTCGCAAGAATATGTTTGTAGTTTTGTAAAATTAAAAGATGATAATTATATGACCACTCTTAAAATTAAAGATATAACAGAATCTAACGCTATAGATATTAAAATAAAGTTTCCAACAAGAAATCAAGCCGTCAATGCTTGTAAAATGTGGAAAAAGAATGCTCCTTTTGTTTATGCTTCAATTTACGAAGCACTTGGAGAAAAAGAAACAAATGATAATAAAGAAGACCAAGATAATTAATTTAAAAATCTTGATCTTTTTTGTTATATCTAATTTATTAAACAAAAACAGTTTTATTGATTAATTAAACAAATTATTATGATTATGATAAAAAACAAATATAAAAGGTGCCTTTAAGCACCTTTTATTATTTCATATCCATCTTTTGTATCTTTTATAATATATCCTAAACTTGTAATTTCATTTCTTAATATATCTGCTTTATTATAGTCTTTGTTTTGTTTTGCAATTTTTCTTTCTTCCGCCAACTCTTTTACATTTTGTGGAATATCACTATTTTCTTCTGTTTTATTTTCACTTACTTTATTTTTTAAAAGATTAAGTCCTAAAACCGTATCAAATTTTTCTAATAAATATAGTTTAGTTGCGCCATTAATATCAGCTTTTAATACGTCATAAACGCTAGTTAAAGCAAGTGATGTATTAATATCATTCTCTAATGCTTTTTTAAATTGAATAATATATTCTTCAGATTTTTCTATTTCTATATCACCAACATTTTCGATACTTCTTACCTTATTTATAAGTTTATTATATGCTGATTTTGCCATATCTAAACTATCAAAAGAAAATACTAACTGTTTTCTATAATGAGATTGCAAACAAAATAGTCTATAAACCATAGGATCATAACCTTTTTCTTCTAATAGCGAAACTGTTAAAAATTCACCTTTGCTTTTACTCATCTTGCCAGTTGTGGTATTTAAATGCTCAACGTGGAACCAATACTTACACCATGAGTGTCCTAAATAGCCTTCAGACTGAGCAATTTCATTTGTGTGATGAGGAAATTTATTATCTATTCCTCCACAATGAATATCTAAATATTCTCCAAGTGTTTTAATGCTAATTCCAGTACATTCTATATGCCAGCCAGGATAACCTAATCCCCAAGGACTTTCCCATTTTAATTCTTGGTCATCAAACTTAGATTTTGTAAACCATAAAACAAAGTCGGCAGGGTTTTTCTTGTCTTTATCTTCTTCAACATCTTCTCTCGCCCCTACTATCATATCATTTTTTTGATTTGTTAAAACATAATATTCTTTTAATTTTGAAACATCGAAATAAATATTTCCGTTTGAAATATAAGCATAATTTTTATTAAGTAATGTTTTAATTATGCTTATATATTCATCTATACAAGTTGTAGCTGGAACTACAATTTCTGGCCATTTAATATTTAACTTTTCGCAATCTTTTTTAAAGGCGTCTGTATAAAATTTAGCAATTTCTAAAACAGTCTTATTTTCACGTTTTGCCCCTTTAAGCATTTTGTCATCACCAGTATCGCCGTCACTAGAAAGGTGACCAACGTCAGTAATATTCATTGCTCTTTTAACTTTGTAACCAACAAAATTTAAAGACTTTTCTAAAACGTCTTCCATAATATAACTACGTAAATTTCCAATATGAGCGTAGTGGTAAACAGTAGGCCCACAAGTATACATAGTTACATTGTTTTTATCGTGGGGTATAAATTCTTCAACTTGTCTAGTTAATGTATTATATAATTTCATAATCTCTCCTAAAAACATATATTAAACAATTTTTAATAAAAAGTCAAATAATTAATAAGTAATGCCTAACTATAATTTTTATGATTTTAATTTATCTTTTGTTTAATATTTTATCTAAATAAAGTCCTGTGTAGCTTTCTTTGTTTTTTGCAACTTCTTCTGGGGTGCCTTTTGCTATTACTGTTCCTCCTGCATTTCCGCCGTCTTTACCCATATCTATAATATAGTCTGCAATTTTAATTACATCTAAATTATGTTCTATTACAATACAAGTATTTCCACCCTCAACTAATCTTTGTAAAATATGTGTTAGTTTTTTTACATCGTACATGTGAAGTCCAGTTGTTGGTTCATCTAAAATATAAAGTGTTTTACCCGTAGATCTTCGACATAATTCAGTAGCCAGTTTCACTCTTTGTGCTTCACCTCCAGAAAGTGTTGTAGCACTTTGCCCAAGTTTAATATAACCAAGGCCAACATCTTGAAGTGTTTGAAGTTTAGTTTTAATGTTTGGAAAATTTTCAAAAAATAGTAGCGCTTCATCAATAGTCATTTCTAAAACATCACCAATAGATTTACCTTTAAATTTTACTTCTAAAGTTTCCCTATTATATCTTAGTCCGTGACAAACTTCACAAGGCACATAAACATCGGGCAAAAAGTACATTTCTATTTTTTTAATACCATCACCTTGACATGCTTCACATCTACCACCACTTACGTTAAAACTAAAACGGCCTGGAGTGTAACCTCTTGCTTTGCTTAGTTCAACCTGAGCAAAAAGTTCTCTAATTAAAGTAAACACCCCGGTGTACGTAGCTGGATTACTTCTTGGAGTTCTACCTATTGGGCTTTGATCAATATCGATAATTTTATCAATATTATCTAAGTTAACATTTTTAATATCTTTACAACCAATAAAAGAGCCTTCACGTTTTTTGTTTATTATTCTATTAATATTAGTTAATAAAGTATCATTAACCAAAGTACTTTTACCACTACCGCTAACACCAGTAACAACGGTTAAAACGCCAAGTGGAAATTTGACATCTATATTTTTTAAGTTGTTTAGTTTTGCTCCTTTAATTTCTATAAAATCTTTTGGTTTTCTTCTGAATTTTGGAATATCAATTTTTTCTTCACCACGCAAGAATTTAGCTGTAATACTGTTTTTGTTACTTAATATTTCTTCTAAACTTCCACACGCAACAACTTCGCCGCCATGACTTCCCGCATAAGGACCAATGTCTACAATATAGTCTGCGTTTTTAATGGTATCTTCATCGTGTTCTACAACAATAATAGTATTACCTAAATCTCGCAAGTTTTTAAGAGTTTCTATTAATTTATCGTTATCTTTTTGATGAAGCCCTATACTAGGTTCATCTAAAATGTATAACACACCAACAAGACCGCTACCAATTTGAGTAGCTAGTCTAATTCTTTGACTTTCTCCACCACTAAGCGTAGAGCTACTTCGACTTAGTGTTAAATAATTAAGTCCAACATTTTTTAAAAAGTTAAATCTAGATTTTATTTCTTTAATAATGCTTTCAGCAATAATTTCTTGTGATTTTGTTAAGCTCATGTTTTCAATAAAATTATAAGCATCTTCTATACTCAAATCACAAAAATCAGCAATATTTTTATTGTTAATAAAAATATTTAAAGCTTCTTTATTTAATCTTTTACCACCGCAACATGAACAAGGTGTGTCGACCATATATTTTTGAATTTCACCTTTAATATAGTCACTACTTGTTTCGCGATATCTTCTTTCTAAATTTGGAATAACTCCTTCAAATTTTGTATTAAAAGTTGTTTCAAATTTTTTGGTTTTATAACTAACTTCAATTTCTTCACCAGTTCCGTATAACAGCATATTTAAAACATCTTCTGGCAAATCTTTAATTGGCACATCTAAACTAAAACCATATTTTTTACTTAACGCTTTAAATTGAGAAGATGAAATGCTTCCCATATCCATATTCCAACCACTTATTGTTAGTGCACCTTCGTTTAAAGTTAAATTTGGTTTAGACAAAATTAAATCTTTATCTACTCTACTTTTAAACCCAAGACCCGAGCATTCAGGACACGCACCAAAAGGATTGTTAAAACTAAATAGTCTTGGTGCAATTTCAGAATAACTATATCCACACGTAGGACAAGCAAAATTAGTTGAATATAGAGTTTCTTCCTCGTTGTGTTCAACAATTACTTTACCATCAGCTAGCTTTATTGCATTTTCAACACTTTCTTCAATACGTCCCAAATTATCTTCTTTAATAATAATTCTATCAATAACAACATTGATAGTATGTTTTATGTTTTTATCAAGGCTTATTTCTTCATCTAAGGTATAAATATTTCCGTCTATTTTTACACGAGCATAACCACTTTTATTTAAACTTTCAAATAGTTTTGCATGAGTTCCTTTTTCACCTTTAACTACTGGTGCTTCAATTAAAATTTTTTCACCAATTCCTATTTCTTTAATTTTATCTACAATTTGATCAACAGTTTGTCTTTTTATTGGCTTATGACAATTAACACAATAAGGAATGCCAATATTTGCATATAAAAGTCTTAAATAGTCATAAATTTCAGTAACTGTTCCAACAGTAGAACGTGGGTTTTGAGAAGTACTTTTTTGATCTATTGCAATACTTGGAGAAAGTCCTTCAATTCTCTCAACATCTGGCTTTTGCATTTGCCCTAAAAACTGACGAGCATAAGAAGATAAACTTTCCATAAATTTTCGTTGACCTTCAGCAAAAATTGTGTCAAAAGCAAGCGTGCTTTTACCACTACCACTAACGCCTGTAAAAACAATTAATTTGTTTCTTGGAAGCGTTAAATTTACGTTTTTTAAATTATTCTCTCTTGCCCCAACTATTTTAATAAAATCTTCCACTATTTTTCTCCCATTAATTTTTTAAGTTCTTTTATTTGTTCTCTTAAAGTAATTGCCCTTTCAAAATCAAGCTGCTTACTAGCTTCACTCATAAGTCCTTTAAGTAATTCAATCTTTTTAGGAATTTCTTTTCTATCTATTTTCTCTATAACATTATCATTAACTTTTTTAGCAATTTCTAATGTGTTTTTAACATCTTTTATAATTGTTTTAGGAATTATATTATGCTTTTTATTATATTCCATTTGAATTTGTCGTCTTCTTTCAGTTTCGGTTATTGCTTTTTTCATGCTTTTAGTAATGTTATCAGCATACATTATTACCCTTGCTTCGCTGTTTCTTGCTGCTCTTCCAATTGTTTGAATTAGCGATGTTTCGCTTCGTAAAAATCCTTCTTTATCAGCATCAAGTATTGCAACTAATTGCACTTCAGGAATATCAAGCCCTTCCCTTAAAAGATTTATTCCTACAATTACTTCAATTTCACCAAGACGAAGTGAATTAATTATATCAATTCGCTCTAAAGTATCAATTTCAGAATGAAGATACTTTACTTTAATACCGTAATCTAATAAATAACCTGTTAAAGCTTCACTCATTTTTTTTGTAAGCGTTGTTACTAGTACCCTGCCATTGTTTGCTTTTACTTTATTAATTTCTGAAATTAAATCATCAATTTGGCCTTCAATTTTACGAATTTCAACAACTGGATCAACTAGTCCAGTTGGACGAATTATTTGTTCTACAACATTACCCGCTTGTTTTAATTCATACTCACTAGGAGTTGCCGAAACATAAACAACTTGTCCTAGTTTATCATTAAACTCATCAAATGTAAGTGGTCTATTGTCGTAACTAGATTTTAGTCTAAAACCATAGTCTACTAAATTTACTTTACGACTTCTATCTCCATTGTACATTGCCCTAATTTGCGGAATTGTAATATGACTTTCATCAATAAATAAAACAAAGTTTTTGTTAAAATAATCAAGAAGTGTATAAGGGGCTTCTCCCACATTTCTACCATCAAAATAACGAGAATAATTTTCTATGCCGTTACAATATCCCATTTCTCTCATCATTTCAATATCGTAACTAGTTCTTTGTTTTAATCTTTCAGCCTCTAAAAGTTTTCCCTTTTCTTCCATTTCTTTTACTTCAATTTCGGCGTCACGCTCTATTACTTTTAAAACATTTAAAAGTTTTTCACTACCAACAGCATAGTGGCTAGCCGGATAAATTGCTACGTGTTTTAAACGAGAAATAACTTTTCCTGTTACATAATCAATTTCACTTAATTGTTCTACTGTATCTCCAAAAAACTCTACTCTATAGGCTGTATCGCTAGAATAAGCTGGAATAACTTCAACAATATCTCCTCTAACTCTAAAAGTACCTCTTTTAAAGTCTAAATCGTTTCTTTCGTACTGAATGTTAATTAATCTATGAATAAATTCATCTCTGTCCATTATATCATCTGGTCTAAGTGAAATTTGAAGACCCGAATATTCCTCTGGAGAACCTAAGCCATATATACAAGAAACCGATGATACTACAATAGTGTCGTTTCTCTCTAAGAGCGAACAAGTTGCGCTATGACGAAGTTTATCTATATCATCATTAATACTCATATCTTTTTCTATATAAGTATCACTTGAAACAATGTAAGCTTCTGGTTGATAATAATCGTAGTAAGAAACAAAAAACTCGACCCTATTGTTTGGAAAAAACTCTCTAAACTCATTACAAAGCTGAGCTGCTAGAGTTTTATTATGAGCCAAAACTAACACCGGACGATTTAATTTTTCTATAACTTTTGCCATTGTGTAAGTTTTACCACTACCAGTAACACCTAAAAGAACTTGACTTTTTAAGCCATTTTCTATACCTTCAACCAGGCTATCTATTGCTTTGGGTTGATCACCACTAGGAGCAAATTTACTTACAACTTCAAACTTGTGACTATAATCCATAAAATTATTATAACATAAAATTATGTTATAATTACAAATAAAATAAAATTGAAAATAATTTTTATAAAAAAGTGGCTTAGCCACTAAAAAATGGCTATACCACAAAAATGTAGTTTAGCCACAATATGTAATTTGCACACAAAAAAAACTCAGATTAAATCTGAGTTTTTATTTAATAATTAACCTTCTTGATCACCAGAAGGTGTTTCAACATATTCAACATAGTTTGCAAATGCATCTTCTGCTGTATATGGTTCTTGGTCTGTACCTGAATTGTTTTTAGCTTGAATAATTTCAATGTCTACAGAATATGTAACAGAAGCACCTTGGTAAGCATTATCATAATCTGCACCAGGGAATGAAATAGTTACTTCTTCTGATTTAGCTGTAGCTACATCAACAACACCGTCAACATAGTGCCATTCTGCGCCAGTAGTTTCGTCATCTAATTTCAAATCTTCTTTGCCTACAGCAGCAGTTATTTTAAAACGAACCCAAGCACCACCACAATCATCTGAACCTTCTAATTTATAGTTAATTGTTAGTGTTAAAGTGTCACCTGGCATTAAGCTTTCAGTTTCACCTGTTTTTCTAGCTACAGAAACGCTATCCTCTTTAATTGATAAAGTACCAAAAGTTACTGCAGTACCATCTGCACTGTCTTTATCAGTAAACCAAGCGCCAGTAGCAGCCATTACGATAGAAGCAATTAGCATGAAAGCCATAACAACTAAAGCAACTAAACTTTTTTTGCTATTTTTTGTTTTTACCATTTTGTTTTTTCTCCTTTTTTAAAATAAAAATTGTTTTTTTTATATGTAATTACGCCGTAGCATAATAACACCAATTTTGAATAGTTACACTATTGTAACTGGAGATATGTGTTTAAAACACTATTATTCAAGCATTTAACCACTTGTTTTCTATGTATAGAATAAGTTTACAACTTTTAAAATGAGCATGTCAAACAATTTTCGACAATTAATAAAAAAATTTAAAAATTCTTTTTATTTTTTTACATAAAAATATTAACAAAAAATTTTATATAATGTCAAATAAAAAAACACCAATTATGGTGCTTTTTTAAAAATTATATGTTACCCCTACACAGCCAACTCCAACATGAATGCCAACAGTGCTGCTAATATTTTCTTCATTAAAATTTTTGTTAAATTTTTTAGTTAACGCAGTTTTTAATGGTAGTAAAAAATCTTTTTTATGAACATATATTAAATATAGTTTTTTTACGTTCTCTGGAATAGAATTTACCATGCTTGCAATTGCTTTAGGAAACCCCATAACCTTTTTAACGCATGTTAAAACATTATCTTTAAATCTTAAAATAGGTTTAATGTTTAAAACACTTCCAATTAAAGCCGAAACTTTACCAATTCTACCCCCTCTTTTTAAAGGTTCTAAACTTGGTGGAATAAATTCTATAACAATTTTTTCTCTTTCTTCTTTAATTTTTTCTACAACTTCTTCTCTAGATTTACCACTTTTAATTTCTTCTACTATAATTTCAGTTAAAATTTTCATACCTTGAATTAAAGTATGACTATCTATAACCGATATTTTATCGCTATTTAGTTGTTTTGCTACCATTTCAGCACAATTATAGCTACCACTAAGCCTACTTGCCATTGTTAAACAAATAATTTCATCGCCATTATTTAAAATTTCGGTAAAAATTTTAGTATATTCTTCCACGCTTGGTTGACTGGTTTTAGCTATACCTTTATTTGCAACTAATTTTTCATAAACTTCAAAATAATTCGGAAAAACGGGTTCTTCTATTTGCTCAGTACCTATCAGCAAATTAAATTTGGCAATTTTAATATCATTTTCTATTATAAAGTTTTCATCAATACTTACACAACTGTCTAAAACCAATTTAATCATAAACACCTCAAAACATTATATTAATAAATTTTAAGAATTATATCACATTTTTAAAAACAACTTATAAGAATTTGAATAATTAAAATATAAAATCGCAAAAAATGACATAAAATTAAAATAATTAATATATTGACAAATTTTATTAAGTATGCTATAAAATAATAAGGAGATTATTATGGATAAAATTTTACATATTAAATCTAGAGATAATAAATATTTTTTAGATATTAACTTAACTGAATTTGCAGAGGCTTTACAAACATTAAAAAAAACAAAAACAAGAAATGAGTGGCATAAAGAAGTTAGCAAAATTTTAAAAGCTTGTTCTAAATCTTACTCTAATATTAAAGAAAGTTCTCAAAAAGGATATTTCAGAGAAGAAGTTGTAGATATTATAGACGGAAAAGTTTGCCCTGAAGAAGTAGTTTGGTATTACAACGCTAATTATGCCCTAGTTATTGACCTTGAAACAGTATTATTTAAAAACCTAGATGGCTCTAACACTAAAATGGTAAAAGGTATAAATTGTACAGGAATTTCATTAAAAAAAGTTCTAGAAAGAGTAAAAGATGATGAAAAAGATAAAAAACCTAAAATAGCTCAAAAATTAAAAAAGACTATTTATGGAACTGTAGAAATAGAAGAAGAAAGAGAACTGTAATAAAACAAAAAACTTGCAAATTGCAAGTTTTTTTATTTGTTAAAACAGCTAATTTTTAATATTTCTTCATGGTTTTGTATAAAATTTTCTATAGCTGAATAAATTATAAAAGTCAAATCTTTAAAATCATTTAAAAAAGATAGTATTATATTAGTATAATTTTTTTCTTCTTGTTCTAAATATATATTTTTTTCTTGAATTAAGCTATTTATATTAAAATTAATAGTTTTTTTGGTTGGTCTTCCCTGTTTTGATGTTTTAACATGCGGCTCTTTTTTGCCATTTTCAATATTTAAAATTTCAACAATTAAATCATGCTTTTTTAGTTGTGTTGGACTTTTAACACCCCTATTTCTTCCAATATCTCTTAAATCATAAATACTAAACTCATTATAAAATTTATATTTTTCATTATTTTTCATATAATATATTATACTCTCACATTCTGAGAGTGTCAACTATTTTATATAAAAATATATTAAAGTAAAAAATATGAAAGAAAACACATTAGGCGATAATATAAAAGCAATAAGATTATCATTAGGATTATCTCAATCAGATTTTGCTCAAAAATTAAACGTTGGAAGAACTACAATTGGTCACTGGGAAACTAATTACTCATCTCCTAGTATACCAATGTTAAAAAATATTAAAAAAACTTTTAACGTTACCTACGATGAAATAATTGATGGGGTTTAATTTTATTAAACAAGTTTTTGTATGAAATTTTAATAACAAAAAATCACGTAAAATTTACGTGATTTTTTATAATTAAATATTAAAAATTAATTTTATTAACCAAGTTGCCACAACACCAAGCACAGCTAAAGCAATTGAACGAATAATTAAATAGCGATTTTCCTTTTTTGTATTTTCCATTTCTCTTAAAAAAGCTTGTCCTTTACTTTTTAAACTAACACAATAAACTGGTAGGCCTTTATTATCGGAAACTACTAAATCTATATAGCCATCGTAAATTAAATTATTTACTGCTCTATCAAGTTCTGTATCGTTAATTTCTAAGTCTGGAATTAAACTAATTTTAATGTCTTCAGGCCTAATTAAACAACTTTCTTTATTACAGCACCTATTATAAAAATATTTCATTACTTGTTTTTCAATTTTGTTTAACATAAACTCTCCAAATTAATTATTAACCATTTTAATTTATTTATAAGAAAAAATGCACTATCATTATAGCAACAAAAGCGCCAAAGAATGCGGCAATGCTACTAAAAATTATATTTAAAATAAGATATTTATTGTTTTGTTTATTGCCTTTTATTCTTATTTCGTTAGTTTCTTTGTAAATTCTTGCTTTTGTTAAACAAGAATAACATAATTCTTCATTATCTAAATATTTAATTTTAATATAATCATTTTGTGTTAAATAATTTAATGTGTTGTTTAAAAGTTCTTTATTTATTTTGTTTTTAAAATTTGCAAATATATCATCTAACTCTAAAATAACAAAATCTCCACTTTTGCTATTTTCATTTAAAAAACTTAATAATTTTGCACCAAATTTATCTAACATAATAAAAGTATAACAAAAACAAAAAATTTTTGCAATAAATTAATTAATAAACAATAAAAAACCGCATATAATACGGTTTTAAATTTTAAAATTATTTTCCGACAAACTATTATTTGAATAATTAATATCGTTAGTTACTTCTTTAATTACTTTAATAAAAGATGGAATTATAAATTTTTCATTTTCATTATTTATTTCAATTTCCATTATTGCTTTATCTTTCCATTCTGGATAAATATCAATTTCAAAATAATGATTGTTTTCCATTAAACAATAACGTGTTTTTCTAATTTGTTTTTTGTTGGTATTTGCGTTTAAAAGCAAATTTAAATACTCATCTTTTGTAATCTTTTTTTCAACTTCTATTCTTTTGCCATTTTTAACTTGTTTTTTAGTTGTTTTAGTATAAGCAAAATTATTATTAATTCCTCTTTGTCTTATTCTTACCTCTTCATTAACATCACTGATTAAATACGTTTGTATAATTTCAACTTTTTGACAATTATTATTTTTTTCTAATTCTTTTAAATTTGGATATTCTATTAAAAATTTTCTTTCTAATTCATAATGAATAGGGTCTCCTAATAAAGCTGAAATTTCTTCAATAAACTTTTTCATTTTATCTTCAAAATTACTAGAATTTTCTATTACTCTAAAATGTGAATGTCCTGTCCAACAAGATATTAATTTGTCATCTTTTACTCTTGCCTCTTCAATAGTTTCAGTTCTTGCTTTATTGTTAGAAAGTGTATAAAATTCTTCAGCGCCTTTTGCCGCTGTTACCAAATGAAAAACCCCATCATATCTATCTTTTGTTGTAGTGTCAGATAAATTAAATTCCGACAAAAGATTTTCAAACTCTAAATCATTTAAATAAGCTTTACCATCTATTAAACCTCTATCGCAAACTATTAAGATTTTTGATTTGTTTAAAGTTTTTGCAATATTTTCAAATATCATTTCTTTTTCTAATTGTAATTTAAACACAGCTTTTTGAAAATCATAAACAGTTTCACAAGTCCAAGGGGCAATTCCTCCCAAAATAAGTTCGGTTGCTGTTTCTGGAATTGTTAAAACCGTATAACCTTTTTTTGTAAATTCTTCATTAAGCCAAGCCATTGCAGTAGATTTACCTGCACAAGGTCCACCTGTTACAACTATTTTTGTGATGATTTTTTCCTTATTTTTTAATTTACAATTCAAAATATCTTCAACAGTAACATTAAATATTTTAGCTAAAGCCTGTGCTTGTTTTAATGCTGGTTTGCTTACTCCTGTTTCCCACTTAGAAATAGCTTTGTTAGAAACATTTATTAGTTTTGCGAGTTTTGCTTGAGATAAATTTGCTTTTTTTCTTAAATTATAAATATATTCTCCAAAAATAAAATCGTTCATTTCCTTTCCTCAGTTTAATTTTACACTAAAATAAAATTAAAATCAATGCTTTGACTATCGAATTTCAGTAGAAATTTAACAAATAAACTTATATGTTCAAAATCTCAATAGCACCATTTTAATTATTTTAGAATAATATGAAATAGAGTACAATAATTGTACTTAATTAATAAGGAGAAGAGCATGACTTTTAGACAAAATTCAAGACATAATTGTTGTTGCCGTCATAGTTACTATGAAAATAATGTTTTGAGAAACGAGTTCCAAGACAATGAAAACTATCAAAACGATAATTTTTATTTTACTACTAATTATCCAAAGTTTGAAAATGACTACACTATGAATGATTGTGAAAATACTAATTATAATGGTAGAAATCAAAAAAGCTGTGAAAATGATTTTGATTATGGTTGGGATAATAATAATTTTCAAAATAATTATAACAACAATTCTAACTGCAAAGAGTATGATTTTGATGATAGACCAAAAAGATGCAATAATAAAAAAAGAAAATATTGTTGTATAAATCTATTTAGAAATTTCCGTTGCTGGTAAAAAATGGTAGTTGTATAAACTACCATTACATAAAGTTTGTTCTAAAAAAAGTTGCATATTTGCAACTTTTTTATTAATTATTCTTCGCCATTCATTGCTTTTTTAACTTTTTCTTCAACTTCAGCATAAATAGCTTCATTTGCTTCTAAAAAGTTTTTAGCATTTTCTTTACCTTGACCAATTTTATCGCCGTTATAACTAAACCATGCACCACTTTTTTCAATTATATTATATTCAACAGCCATATCTAAAAGTGATCCAACCTTAGAAATTCCTTTACCAAACATTATTTCAAATTCAGCAACCTTAAATGGTGGCGCTAATTTATTTTTAACAACTTTGATTTTTGCTTTATTTCCAATAACTTCATCACCATTTTTTATAGTATCAACTTTTCTAACATCTAAACGAATGCTTGAATAAAATTTTAAAGCTTTTCCACCAGGTGTTGTTTCTGGACTACCAAACATTACACCAACTTTTTCTCTCAATTGGTTAATAAAAATTACACAAGTGTTTGTTTTAGATACTATTGCTGTTAATTTTCTTAAAGCCTGACTCATTAAACGAGCTTGAAGACCAATAAAACTATCCCCCATTTCACCATCAATTTCAGCTTTTGGAGTTAATGCCGCAACAGAATCAATTACTACTAAATCTACCGCACCACTTCTTACTAATGCCTCACAAATTTCTAGCCCTTGTTCACCAGTATCTGGTTGAGAAACGTAAAGTTCGCTTATATTAACACCAATTTTTTCTGCATAATTTGGATCTAATGCATGTTCAGCATCAATATACGCACAAGTGCCTCCCAATTTTTGAGATTGTGCAACTGCAGTTAAGGCAACCGTAGTTTTACCACTACTTTCTGGTCCATAAATTTCTATTATTCTTCCTTTAGGTATACCACCTATTCCTAAAGCTTTATCAATAGTTAAACATCCTGTTGGAATTACGTCAATATCTTGAGAAAAGTGTTGATCCATTTTAATAACACTACCTTTCCCAAATTGTTTTTCTAATTGTAATATTACGCTATCTAATGCTTTCTTTTTATTTTCATCCATAATTTTCTATCCTTTAAATACTTCCTTGTTTTTTACAATATAATTTACACAGCTTATAATTGCTACTAATGCCGCTAGTCCTATTGTAATATGTCCAGCCCATTTTAAAATGTCTACAAATAAACCCGTCATAGATATTGATTTTAAAGCACTATATACTATTAAAATTGATAAGGCAATATCTTGTAAAACAGTTTTAAGTTTTCCGCATTTATCTGCACTAATAATTTTATTATTACTAGCTCCAACTTGACGAAGAACATCCACTATAAAATCTCTTGAAATCATAATTATTAAAACAAGTTGAGCAAATGCAAATTGATGAGTAATTGTAGCATCTACACACATTAAAATTAATGCTGCATAAACTAAAAGCTTATCTGCAATTGGGTCTAGAAATTTACCAAGGTTTGTTACTTGATTATTTTTTCTAGCAAGGTGTCCGTCCAAATGATCTGTATAAGCCGCCAACATAAATATTCCCGCAGCAATGAATTTACCTATTCCGTTAGGAATAAAATTTGCTAAATAAAAGAATATTACTAATGGTATTAATATCATTCTTGATATAGTAATTTTACAAGGCAAATTAAGTTTCATCTATTAGTTCTCCAATTAAATCTATATTTTCTTCTTTAATAATTTTTATTTTATAATAGTCGCCAATTTTAACGTTTTTGTTATTGTTTTTAACATAAATTAAAGTATCAATAACCGGACTATTATATTCACTTCTAAAAGTAAAATAATCATTATTAACATCTTCACAAACACAATTATAAATTTTATTTACCATTTGCTTGTTATTATTAATTATAACATTTTTTTGTAATTTTTGTACACTATTTAATCTAATTTTTTTAATAAATTTTGGCACTTGACCTTTTAAATAAAATGCTTTTGTATTTTCTTCTTTTGAATAAGCAAAAAATCCAACATTGTTTAACTGATATTTTATTAAAAAGTCTTTAATTTGTTTAAAATCTTTTCTAGTTTCTTTTGGAAAACCTATTATAAAAGTACTTCTTATGCTTATATAGTTTTTAGCATTTCTTAATTTTTCAATAGTATCTATTATTTTAGCTTTATCACCTTTTCGGTTCATTAATTTTAATATTCTATCACTAACATGTTGAAGTGGTATATCAATATATTTACAAACCTTAGGATTAGTATCAATTTCATTAATCAAATTATCGGTTATTAATTCAGGATAACAATAAAGTAGTCTTATCCATTTTAAATTTTCAATCTTACTTAAATTTTGAATTAACTCAACAAGTTTATACTCACCATATAAATCATATCCATATTTTGTAACATCTTGAGCTATTAAAATTATTTCACTAATTCCGTTATTTACTAGTTCTTTAGCTTCTAAAATAAGTTTATCCATAGCAATAGATTTATATCTACCTCTAATAAATGGAATTGTACAATAAGAACAGAAATTATTACAACCATCTGCTATTTTTAAGTATGCATAATTTTTAGGAGTAGAAACTACTCTATTTAAATTGCAAAATTTAGGAACATAATCAGTCTTTATGTTATATAAAGATGCAATATGTTTTGCGATATATTTGTTTTCTTTTATAGGTAAAATTAAATCAGCTTCGGTTAAATCTTGTTTCAATTCTTCCAAATTTTTTTGTGCTAAGCAACCTGTTACAATTAATTTTTCCAATTTTTTGGCTGAATTTTTAATTTCTAATATTGTTAATATACTCTCCTCTCTACTAGATTTTATAAATGCACATGTGTTTACAATTACAATTTCAGCTTCCATATAATTTTCTGTAAAAGTAAACCCAAAATCTTTTAAAAAGAAAAGCATATTTTCCGCATCAACTCGGTTTTTATCACAGCCAAGTGTTATTAATGCAATTTTTTTCTTGAGTAATTTTTCTAAGTTCATTTTATTCCCCATAAATTTGTAAATATTCTTCCATAGTTATATAAACCGTTCTTGGTTTACTACCATCAGCTGGAGAAACATAGTGAAGTCTTTCCATTTGATCGACAATTCTTCCTGCTCTACTAAATCCAATACCAAATTTTCTTTGAAGTTTGCTTATACTTGCTTGTTTAGCTTCAATTACAAATTTTAAAGCATCCGGCATTAAACTATCTAACTCATTATCATCATAACCATTCATAGAATTTGTTGTTCCACCATCTGATACTTTATTAATTTGTCTTTCTGCTTCTTCATTAAAGATTGCTTCATTGTTAGATTTAATAAAATCTACAACTGCTTTAACTTCTTCATTACTAATATACGCACATTGAATACGAGATGGCTCTGGTAAATCTTGTGGATAATATAGCATGTCTCCTCTACCAAGTAATTTTTCTGCTCCAATTCTATCTAAAATAGTTTTACTATCTACATAACTTGTAACTGCAAATGCAATACGCGATGGTAAATTTGCTTTAATAGTACCAGTAATAACATCTACCGATGGTCTTTGTGTAGCTAACACTAAATGAATGCCTGCAGCTCTTGCTTTTTGTGCAATTCTAACAACCCTATCTTCTATTTCTTTTTTGTTTGTACTCATAAGGTCATTCATCTCATCTATAATCATTACAATATAAGGCAATTTTTCTTTTTCGCCGCTTACTACTTCTCTTGATTGATTATATTCTTCTAGTTTTTTAACATACATTTCTTCAAATAAAGTATATCTTCTTTCCATTTCATTAATCAGATAGTTCAATGCGTTAATAGCTTTATCGCTATTACAAATAACTTCCGGAATTAACATGTGTGGAAGATTATTAAACATTGAAAATTCTACTCTTTTTGGATCAACTAAAATTAACCTTAATTCTTCTGGACTACATTTATAAAGTAAACTAATTAGCAATACATTTAAACATACACTTTTACCACTACCAGTAGAACCAGCTATTAATAAATGTGGCATTTTTTCAATATTACATACTCTAGATGCTCCATTAATATCTTTACCAAGAGCAAAAACAAGTTGATTTTTAGAAGCATAAAATTCTTTACTATCTAAAACTTCTTTTAAACCAATTGTTGCAATTTCTTCGTTTGGAACTTCAATACCAACTGCACTTTTACCTGGAATTGGTGCTTCAATTCTCACTCCATGAGGCGAAGCTAATGCCATTGCAATATCGTTACTGTATTGTGTAATTTTATTAACACTAATTCCTGGTGGCATTTCAAGTTCAAATCTTGTAACACTAGGCCCACTAGTAACCCCAATAACTTTTGCTGGAACTTTAAAGTTTTCTAAAGTTCTTTCAATAATTAAACCTTTTTCTTCAGCGTTTTCACAATATTTATTAACATCAGTAGATATTGAATTTAATAAATTAGTGCTAGGTCTTATATACTTACTTGGTTTTTTATATGTGGCTTTTGTCGGTTCTTTTTTAGGTTCTAATAAATTTGTTTGTTTATATTTTTTTATCTCTGGCTCAATTGAGTCTATTGGTTCAATTTTCTTAACCCTATTAATTAAATCGTCTATTTTAACATCACTAATTTTCTCACTAGTAGTCGTTTGTTTTGGCAATTCTTCTGGCTGTTTTATTTCCAATGAATTATCGATTTTTTCTGTTTGTTTGACTTCTGTAATATAATCGTTTATAGGCAAATTTTTCAAATTATCATCAAGATTAGTATTACGAGCTTTTTGTCTTGCAATATCTTCTGTAGACGGTCTTTTGTAATTTACATCTAGCGTTGCTCTTAAAAATTCTAAATTTTTTTCTTTTTTAGTTTTATCTTCAACTTTTTTATTTCTATTTGTAAATGATGCATTATTAAACGGATTAAAATTAGATAAATTCTTTTCTACTTCCTCTTCAGTTTGACTTTCATCACTAAAAATTGGATTTAAATTTTGATTATTATAAACTTTATTAAATGTATCTAGTTGCTTATTAGAATAATCTACTGTTGGCTTATTTCTAATATCACCTAATCCCAATTTGTTTCTAGCTATCTCTCTTTTATCCTGCTCTTCTTTAATTTCAGCATCTATTGTTATTTTGGGTGAAGGTTTTTCTTCTTGATTAAATAATTGTTCATTTAAATAATTAGAAGCAGATGACGAAATTTTAACTTCTTCTATTCTAATTTTTTGATGTTTATTTGTTCCCACAAAATTTTTGCTGTTTTTATTAGCAATAAAATAATCAATAATTTTATATGCCGAAAATACTAATAAAACAACAAACAAAACATAAGTCCCAAAATATTGTATACTTATAATTAACGGATATGTTATTAAGCCTATTAATAGTCCACCAACTGATAATTGACTACTATAAAGTTCGCTTAAATATGCCCCATAACTTACAGTTGTTACTTGATGAGAAAATGCCAAGTGAAAAATACATAACAAACTAAACAATGCTAGTACGCAATATAATATAAATTTTTTAGGCATAACAAATTTTTTATCTTTAAACAACATATAGCTTATTGAATATCCAAAGAAAAATAAAGGATAAGCAAATAGCCCAAAAAATCCAATAATAAAATATTTTAAAAATTTTAATATTCCACTAAAAAGTGCAAAATAGCCTATACTTGAAATAACAATTAAAATAATAGCTATTATTTTTTTAGTGTTTTTATCTTGTTTTTGTCTTGGTGAAATATATTGCACAACAGCCTCCTAGTTAAATTATACCATAAACTTTATAAAAATTAAATTGTTAAAATAATTTTTTTAAAATATTTTATAAATCGTTTTTTGCTTTTTTATTTTCTTTTACATTTTTCACAAAAAAATCAGCCTAATAGGCTGATTATTTTAGCGTTTTTGGAATTTTCCATTCTTTTTGTGTACAACAACTTTTAAATCTTCATGTTTTTCTTCCATTTCTTTTAAAATGTTTAATGCTTCTTGTTTTGTTTTAACTCTTCTAATTACTCTTCCTGCGCCATCTTTTTTAATAGTCCAGCTTAAGTTTTCTTTATCATAAGTTAAACGATATTTAGCATTTTTTACTTCTTTCTTTTCTTCAGAATTTTCGTTTTCCTTTTTTGTTTCAGTTTTTTCTTTGTTAACTTCAGCTTTAGGCTCTTTTTTTGCTTTTACTTCTTTTTTTGCAGCGGCTTTTTTTGTTGTTTTTGGTTTTTCTTCTATAGTTTTTTCTTCCGCTGGTACGTTTTCTACCACTTTTTCTTCTACTTGTGGTTCTTTCGCCTTTTCAGCATTTTCTTCTTTAACTACTTTTTTTGCTGGCTTTCTCACAGCTTTCTTTTCTTCTGTTTTTTCGGCTTTTTCGGCTTTTTCTACATTTTCTTTATTAACTTTTTCTTTTTTTGTAGCTGATTTTTTAGTATCTTTTTCTTCTTTAACTTCTTCTGTTTTAACGTCTTCCACTTTAACTTCAGCTTTAGGCTCTTTATTTTCAGTAGACTCTGCCAATTTTGCTTGTTGTTCTTTTATCTTTTTATCATCTCTTTTAATAAGAATAAATAAAACAATAATAGCTATTAAACATACGCAAGCTAAAATAACTGCCCATAAATGGTTTTGTACAACATATTTTATAAATTCTATCATATAAATTCTCCTTTTATCATTTTAATTATAACAAAATAAAACAAAATATCCAATAAAAATTATAAAAAAAATAAAATAACTTTATTTTTTAAAGCTATTTTATTTTATGAATTTATTTAAAAAATGTTTAATCGTTTTTGATTGCTGCTTGAGCGCTAGCTAATATTGCAATTGGAATTCTGTAAGGTGAACAAGAAACATAACTTAATCCAGCTTTATGGAAAAATTCTATACTGCTAGGTTCTCCACCATGCTCGCCACAAATACCAGTTTTTAAATTAGGTTTTGTTTTTCTTCCTTTTTCTACACCCATTTTAACTAAAGCCCCAACGCCATCTTCATCAACACGAACAAATGGATCTTGTTCAAAAACTTTTTTATCGTAATATTCGTTTAAGAATTTACCCGCATCATCACGACTAAATCCATAAGTCATTTGTGTTAAATCGTTTGTCCCGAAACTGAAGAATTCAGCGGCTTCAGCAATGCTATCAGCTAAAACAGCAGCTCTAGGAATTTCAATCATTGTGCCAACCAAGTAATCAAGGCTATAATTTTGTTCTTTCATAACTTCTTTAGCAGTTTCATCAACAATATTTTTAACATATTCTAATTCGTTTTTACTACATACAAGTGGTATCATAATTTCGGGTTTTACATTTATACCATCTTTACAAACTTTAATAGCTGCTTCTATTACTGCTCTTGTTTGCATTTTTGCAATTTCTGGATAAGTAATAGAAAGTCTACAACCACGATGACCCATCATTGGGTTAAATTCGTGAAGTGAGTTCATAATTTCTCTTAATTTATCTAAACTTACATTTGTTGCAGCAGCTAAATCAATTTCATCTTTTTCTGTTTTAGGCAAAAATTCATGTAGAGGTGGATCTAAATATCTAATAGTTACAGGATTACCATTCATAGCAACAAACAATTTAACAAAATCTTCTCTTTGCATTGGAAGTAATTCGTTTAAAGCTTTTACTCTATCTTCTTCAGTTGTACTTACAATCATTTTTCTCATAGGCAAAATTCTATCTGCATCAAAGAACATATGTTCAGTTCTAACTAGTCCTATTCCTTCAGCCCCAAAATCAAATGCTGTTTTTGCATCTTTTGGAGTGTCAGCGTTAGCTCTTACACCAAGTTTTTTATATTTTTTTGCCCAACCCATTACTGTTTTAAAGTCTTCGTTTAATTCTGGGCTAGTTGTAGGAACAGCTCCATCATAAACATTACCAGTTGCACCATCAATAGATACAACATCGCCTTCTTTATAAATTTTACCAGACATTTCTACTTGTGTATTTTCATCGTTAATAGTAATATTAGATACCCCAGCAACACAAGGAGTTCCAAGTCCTCTAGCAACAACAGCTGCATGTGAAGTCATACCGCCACGGCAAGTAATAATACCTTGACTATTGTGCATACCTTCAATGTCTTCTGCTGAAGTTTCTAAACGAACAAGAATAACTTTATCACCATTTTTAGCCATTTCTACAGCTCTTTCACTAGTAAAAGCTATTTTACCAACGCCCGCACCTGGACTAGCAGGAAGACCTGTAGCAATTGGTGTTATATTTTTAAGCACCTTACTATCTAATTGGTTATGAAGTAAAGTATCTAAAGTTCTAACTTCAATTTTCATTAAAGCTTCTTTTTCTGTATTTAAACCCTCGTTAACCAAATCTACTGCAATTTTAATAGCAGCTGCTGCTGTTCTTTTTCCGTTTCTTGTTTGTAACATATAAAGTTTACCATTTTCAATAGTAAATTCCATATCTTGCATATCTTTATAATGTTTTTCAAGTTTACTAACAATATCTGTATATTGTTTATAAACATCTGGCAATTGTTCTTTTAATTGTGATATTGGATTTGGTGTTCTAACGCCTGCTACAATATCTTCACCTTGAGCATTCATTAGGTATTCACCATATAAAACATTTTCACCTGTAGAAGGATTTCTACTAAACGCTACACCTGTACCACTAGTTTCTCCAAGGTTACCGAAAACCATTCTTTGAACATTAACAGCTGTACCCCAAGAAGCTGGAATATCATTCATTCTTCTATAAACTATTGCTCTTGGATTATTCCAAGTTCTAAACACAGCTTTAACAGCTTCTAAAAGTTGTACTTTAGTATCTTGTGGGAAATCTTCCCCTTTATTGCTTTTGTAAATTTCTTTAAATTTGGAAAGTATTGCTTTTAAATCTTCACAAGTTAAATCTGAATCTTTTGTATAACCTTTACTTTCTTTTAATTTATCAATTACACTTTCAAAATCTCTCAAATTCATTCCCATTGCAACATTTGAGAACATTTGAACAAATCTTCTATAACTATCATAAGCAAATCTAGAATTATTACTTTGTTTTGCTAAAATTTCAACAGTTTTATCATTCAAACCAAGATTTAAAATTGTATCCATCATACCTGGCATAGATACTCTTGCGCCACTTCTAACAGAAACAAATAAAGGATTATCTCCACCTAGTTTTTTGCCTGTTTGTTTTTCTAAGCTTTCTAAAGCATTATCAATTTCTCCTAAAATGCCTTCAGTTAAGCTTTCATTATTTTCATAGTAGCTATTACAAGCATCTGTACAAATTGTAAAACCTTCAGGAACAGGAAGTCCTAAATTTGTCATTTCTGCAAGGTTAGCTCCTTTACCACCCAACAATTCTCTTTGATTAGCGTTACCTTCGCTAAATAAATATACATATTTTTTTGCCATAAAATTCCTCCTTTAATAGTATATTTTTTTAACAAAAAAATAGCAAACAATTTTGCTATTTTTTATTTTTTCCTTAAAATTATTTATTATTCCAGTTTACAATTTACACTTTATATTAAAAAACTATAATAATATATTTGTTATAGTAATTTATCAAAAACAATTATATAATTAAAAGCGTATTAGATACTAATAAAATTTTTTGAGTTTATTTTTATATTAAAGCGATTTTCAATATTTAAAACTAATAGTTTTATACTTTCTAAAATCACTTTATCAGCTTCAATAATTTCTGTTAAATCTTCTATCGGTTTATTATTAATTTTTGAAAGCAAATTAAAAATATTAGTTTCAATCATTACTGAATAATTGCTTTTACAAGCTCCACATTCAAAATCTCCAGTTTCTAAATTTAAATATATTTTATTTATGTATGGAATTTTACAGCTATTACAATACTTAAAATTTAATTTAAAACCATTTACCTTTAATGTCCCTAATAAAAATTTTAAAAATAATATATTTTCATTTAGATCGGTAAATGCTAAATTGTTCAAAATTTTTAATGTATTTATAAATAACACTTCATTATTTTCAAACGGCTTATTACATTTTAATAAAATTTCTAAAATGCTATTACCTATAATAAATTTATTATAATTTTCACATATGTTATAAAAATTTTCAATTAAGGTTGCTGTTTTTATAAACAACATTTCGCCCCTTTTTATTAATTCGAACTCACCAAAAGAAAAAGGACTATAAGCAAAAGATAATTTGTAATTATTAGTCCTACAATTTTTTAATATACATGAAATTTGTCCAAGTTCTAATGAAAAAAGATTAACTATTTTGTCTTTTTCTTTATAATCTGTACTCGATAAAACTATCGCTTTTATTTTTAATTCTTCCATATTTATCTTTCTAAAGCATCTTCATTTTCTAAGCTTTTTTCCACATTATTAGCTAAAATGTAATAACCTATATTACCAGTTTGAAAGAATAATTCTCTACAAAGCAATGCAAATTCACTTTTATATTTCATATTCCCTCCTTTACTAATAGTATATGCTAATTCTAGCAAACTATGTTTTTTATTTATAAAAAGTATATAGAACTTTTATATAAATTGCAATAAAATTTTTATATTTTTTTCATTTTTTTAAAATTTGATTAAAAATATAATATTTAAAAAAAATATACAAAAAATTTTGTATATTTTTAAATTTTTATATATTTTTCTTATTATAACCCATGTTATTTATAAGAACATCATTGCTTCGCCAATTTTCTTTTACTTTAACCCAAAGCTCTAAAAAAACCTTGCTACTTGTTAATCTTTCAATTTCAATTCGGCTTGATTGACCTATTTTTTTAAGCATTTCGCCGTTTTTACCAATAATAATTACCTTATGAGCGGGCTTTTCGCAGAAAATTGTTGCACTTATTTTCAATAAATTTTCACCCTCAGTAAAAGTATCAATTACAACTGCTAAGCCATGAGGAACTTCATCTTGCAAATATAAAAGCGCTTTCTCTCTTATAATTTCACTTGATAAAAACTTTAAACTAACATCGGTTACTTCATCATCCCCATAAAATTTTTGACCTTCGGGTATATATTTCAATATGCTTTCTATTAAAACATCTAAATTCTTTTTTCTAAAACTTGAAATAGGAATAATATCTTTAACCTTTTTTAAATTATTTAATTTTGTTAGTTTTGGATATAACTTTTCAAAACTTGTTTTATCAGTTTTAGAAATAGTAACAATTACGGGAATTTTTTCGGCATATTTTTCAATCAATTTTAGGTCATCTTCTTCAAAAGGTTTTAAACCATCTAACATATAAATTAAACAATCAATACCTTCTAAGCTTAATTTTATGCTTTCATCCATATAACTATCCAGCTTATTTTTAACTTTGTGCATACCTGGCGTATCTGTAAAAATTAATTGATAGTTATTAGTTGTAACAATTCCATTTATTTTATTTCTTGTCGTTTGAGGTTTAGGGCTAGTAATGCTAACTTTTTGATTAACTAAACTATTTAAAAGTGTACTTTTACCAACATTTGCCTTCCCAATTATTGTAATAAAACCAGATTTAAACATATTAACTCCTTTTTAATTTAAATTTAGATAAAATTTCTTCTTCCTGAATTCGCATAATATTTTTATCTAAATCATCTATATGGTCAAATTCCAGCAAATGCAATAAACCATGAACAAAAAGATAACAAACTTCTCTTTCAGTTGTATGTCCAAATTCTAAAGCTTGGCTTATAGCTTTATCTAAATTTATTACAATATCTCCAAGAAAAACTTTATTGTTTTCTGGATTAATATCCAACGGAAAATCTTTTCTTTTTATTTTAGTGTTAAAAATGTTAGTCAAATTAGGAAAACTTAATACGTCGGTTGCATAATCAACTTCTCTAGTTCTTAAATTTAACTCTTGCATCTCGGCATTTAAAACAAATTTAACATTTGTTTCTAAAATTCTAGGATTTTGACCTAGTTTTTTTAAAGTATACTTATAAATAGCTTTTAATTGTTTTAACTCTTTTTTGTTTAATTCTTCACCAATAAAATTAATCATATTTTCTCCTTAAGTAAAACTTTGTATAGTTTCAACATAACTTGTTATTATCTTCCCATTCTCTGTATCACTAATTTCTGTAAATGAATTTATAACTTCTACATTTTGTGGAACTAATGACAAAGCTTCAGTTAATGTTTTATCTATTATAGCATCTTTTTCAGAAGAAAACTCATTTTTTACAACATTTTCTTTAATTTCATAAAAATATTCTTTAAAAATCTTAATTGGAACAATGTTATTTTCAAACAAATAGCTTTCTTTTGTCTCTTTTTCATATTTTTCAAAATTTATTTTTGGTTTTTTAATAGTAATATTTTTATTAAAAATTTTAAAATATGAATTTGTTACCAACTTACCTGTACGCACTTTATTTGTTGTTTCATTAAAAAATTTAAAAGTATTTGTATACCAAACTTTCATTTGAATTTCTCCAATGGCTATACAATTAACTTTTGTAGAATTATTTTCTAAAAAACCAGCAATTAAAATATCTCCAATTTGAACACTATCTCCAACTTTTACTAAAGGTGTTCCTTGTTTACAATCAATTTTTAAAATTTGGCCATTGAATTTAGAAACTAAATCTTTACTTTCCAATATTTCGCTTGCATATAATTTTTCTTTTATATTAATTATAATATTAGTCCCTTTTCTTATAATACTACACAAACTTATATCTTTAAAATTGTTTTCTAAATCTTTTTCTAATTTTTCAGTATTTAAAATAGTTAAAAAAGTGTTTGTTTTAATATTTTTTGTTTTTAAATAATTAATAATTTCACTACTTTGTATTTTATCGTTTCCACTAATATAAATTTTAGATACAAAATTTGTATTTAAAAAAACACATGCAAAAAAAATAAATAAACCAATAATAATTCCTAAATTTGATAAAGAAAACTTTTTTAATAAAGAAAACCCGTAATTTTTTATAGTTTTATATCTATAATTTTTTAAAAATGATTTTATTTGTTTTTGTTTATTTGCTTTAATTGTAATTTCTATTTGTTTATAACTTATAAAATTTAAATCATATATCTCAATTTTATTTTTAACTAAAGTTTTAATAAGTCTTTTAATATTAACGCCTTCAATTAATATTTTAACACGATTTTTAAATAAACTTTTAAACATTTAAAACCTCAACTTTTAAAATTTTACCTGTAAGTGAAATAAAATTAGGACTAATTTCTTTTATTTTTAAATTTTCTCCAGTTATACTTGCTTCACCATTAAACAATTTTAAAACTACTTCTTCACTTGAAAAGGTTAAAATATCTTTAAAATTCTGGAAATAAAATACTTCGCCATTAAAATTTACATATTTAAAGTTTTTACCAATTGTTTTTGATTTTGTTTCTATGTTTAAATCATTTAAAAATTCATTAATA
>SVIA01000012.1 GCA_015055535.1 Clostridiales bacterium | reverse complement strand
AAATATTGTTATATTTTAACTTGTTTTTATCTATTAAAAATAATATTATTAAAAAACTGTCTTTTAAACATTTTTTCTCATGCTTTCTATAGCATTTTTTTCTAATCTACTAACTTGAGCTTGACTAATTCCAACTTCGTTACTAACTTCCATTTGAGTTTTACCAAGATAATACCTTAGCAGTAAAATTTGTTTTTCTCTTTTATTTAATTTTTTTAAAGCATCTTTTAGTGCAAAGTTCTCTACCCATTCATCTTGATTATTTTTACTATCGCCAATTTGATCCATAACTCTAACCGTTTCATTTCCATCAGCATAAATTGGGTCATATAAACTAACAGGTTCGGTTATACTATCTAACGCAAACGCTACTTCTCTTACCTTTAAATCTAAATCTTTTGCTATTTCTTCTAAACTAGGCTCTTCATTGTTTAATAATGTAAGTTTTTCTCTACTTTGTAAAATTTGATAAGCTGTATCACGAATGCTTCTACTTACTCTAACAGCATTGTTATCACGCAAAAATCTTCGAATTTCTCCTATTATCATCGGAACCGCATAGGTAGAAAAACGCACATTTAAAGTTGTATCAAAGTTATTAATTGCTTTAATTAAACCTATTACACCCACCTGAAATAAATCGTCCGGACTTTCTTTTCTCATTCCAAATCTGTGAACAACCGATAACACTAATCTTAAATTTGCTCTAACAAATAATTCCTTTGCATTTTCATCGCCCTGCTTAATTTTAAGCATTAGTTCATCCATTTCACTATTCTTAAGCTTTGGTAATTTACTAGTATCAAGCCCACAAATTTCGACTTTATTTGCCATAATTCCTCCATAACTAAACCAAAAGGTTTAAATTATGGTTTCCTAACAAAAATAAAATATACCAAAATTTAACAATTTTAATTATTTAATAAAATCGTAAATTGATTTATACCTAGAACTTTCAAAATAGTTATCAGTTAAAGTAAATTCGTTTTTATTTTCTTTTTCTTGTTCATTTAAAGTTTCTCTACCTCTATATTTTAACACTGGAAAATATCCAAGATTTAAGTTTTCGTTATATTGAAAACTATTATCTCCTAAATTTTCCAGTTTAGAAAATTTCCCTCGTACAATTGAAGTATTGTATCTAAAAAAACCTTCACCAGCTTTTATTAAAGACGGAAAATCAACAAATTTTAAAGAATTGTTATAATATAAAAAGTATCTATCTATAGAAACTAAATTAGGAACATTAATTTCTTTTATACTATTATTTAAACATAAAAAACTATCTTTTGCTGTCTTTAAATTATTTAAAGATAATTTTTTAATATAACTATTATAATACAAATAATTATCATCTACCTGTGTTACCAAATCATTAGCATATTCTATTATCTGATTATACTTATTAACTACCAAATAAAACTCTTTATCATCGTTTGTTATAAAAGTAAAAATTCGATTTTTATTTTCATCTTTCTTTATATCAATTTTTTTAATATTAACAAAATCATTAACTACCGTATCACCAATAGTAGTAATATTAGGCATAAAATGAGTTAAATTTTTTTCTATTTTATCTAAAACAAAATAATCTAAAACTTCATATCTAGACTTATCTAATTTATAAACTTTTCCATTTTTAATAATAATATTATCAGTACAAAAATAAGTATTATGAATTTCATAGTTATATTTATAAAATTTACCATCATTTCCAATTGCATAACCTGGAATTTCAAAACCATATTTTCCAAGAGATAATTTAATTCCATAATATTGTTCAAAACTACGAGTTAAACCTTCATGAATTTTTTCTAAATCGTTTGAAAAAGTAGCATCAGGATTTAAAACTGCATGGTTATATCTGTTTTTTATAGATAATATGCTTTGTTCTCCTTTTGAAAATTGAAGACTAATTACACTAGTACCATATTCATCTTGTCTTTCTGGTTTTATAAAGTTTTCTCTTTTTATTTCATCAACATTTTTCTTTACTGCAAAAAATATTGTATGTGTTCTTATCCTATTTGGATCAAGAAAGGTGCAAAGTTCTTCTTTCTTTTCATAAAACTTTTTAAATGCTTGCACTTCTTTATTGGTTTCACATTTATATAAAATATAACCAGCCTTGTCAAAAAGTTCTTCTGGTGTATATTTAATTCTTTTTCTATGATGTTCTTTACCTAAAAAGCTATAAATAAAAGTTTGAAATTTGTCTAAGCAATTGTTTTTTTTCAAATCTTCATATAAAAATTTAGATGGTGCAAAACTATCTTCTATTAAACTTAAAAGTAGTCCTTCTTTTTCTAAAACAGTTGGAAAAACACTTCTACAAAAATGTGCAAAATTTTCTCCCCATAGTTTTTTAATTATATCAAGTTCGTTTTTCATATAACTCCAAAAAATAACCCAGATTAAATATCTAGATTAATTATATTATGTATATTAAACTTTGTCAAGATTAGATTTTCGTAATCGTTTCAATTTTATTTTAAAAATACTATACTCATTTAATTTATTTATGATACACTAATTAAATAGGAGTTTGTTATGAATAATAATATGTCACCAGCTAAAAGAAAATATGATATATTTATTTTATTATATTTAGTCTTTTCATTTTTAGCAACAATACCTTTGTTTTTTTGTGAAAAACTAGAAGGATTTTACTTAATATACTTTATCTTATATGTTTCATTAGTTGTAATTTTTCTTACAATTCTTTGTATTTATTTCCCAATTGTCAGAAAATTAGATATTAAATATTTTAAAAATAAATATAGCAAAAAAAATTTTGATAATTTAATAATCTATAATTTTAAAGAAGAAGATTATATTTTTTATGCTAATAACATTGATTTTAAATTTACTAAAAATGGATTAAAAGATTTATTGAATAATAAAGAATACTCGTATAATTCTCTTAATATTTATGCGACATATGAATGCGGTTTTGCCGGCGAAATTTATAAAGTTTTTATAAATTTTGAAAAAGAAAATTTGTTTTTCTCGTTCAAATTAAACAATATACTTTATTCACTTGTTAAACACTATAAAATTCAAGTAAACAATTTAGAAAAAGTACTTAACGAATGTGAAAACAATTTAAAAAATTTTTATAAAGATAATTCCTTGCGTAATTTAATAAAAAAAAGTAAAAACAATAAAAAAGCCTAATTAATTTGGCTTTTTTATTATTTACAACTTAAATAACTTTTATGATTTCCTTTTTTAATTTAGAAATTATCTTTTTTTCTATTCTAGAAATATAACTTTGACTAATTCCAAGCATATCTGCCACTTCTTTTTGAGTTTTTTCATCTTGATTATTTAAACCAAATCTTAAATTTATAATTTCTTGTTCTCTTTTATTTAATTTGTTTACAAGTTCTAATAAAATTTTTTGTTCACAAGAAGTTTCTAAATTTTTTGTAACACTATCATTATCCATGCTAATAACATCAGCTAAAACTAATTCATTTCCATCACTATCTATATTTAGTGGTTCATCTAAACTTATTTCGTTTTTTATTTTTACAGTTTTTCTTAAATGCATTAAAATTTCATTTTCTATACAACGGCTTGCAAATGTTGCAAGTTTTATATTTTTATCAATATTAAAATTATTAATAGCTTTAATTAAACCAATAGAGCCTACCGAAATTAAATCTTCAATACTTTCACCAGTATTTTCAAACTTTTTAGAAATGTATACAACAAGTCTTAAATTATGTTCAATAAGTTTAGTTTTTGCATTTTCACGCCTTTGTTCAAACTCATTACCTATTAACAAAAGTTCTCTGGCATAAAATTCTTCATCCTCAAGTGAAAGTGGCGAAGGAAGTGCCTCACTAGTACAAAGATAGTAAATTAGTTCACTATCTAAAGAAAAATCAAATATTTTACTTAATATTTTTTTTAATAAAAATGGAACTTTCATATTTACTCCTAAAACAAACTCGGATTTAACAATGCATTATATCCAAGATCATTTATAAAACTTTTTATAGTTAGTCCAATAATTGCATTATTAATAATTATATTATTTTCGTTTTCTAAATATATTACCAATTTTTCAATTTCTAACGCTATAACTTTATTACCTTTGTTTATACTAGACACATTTTGCATATGTACATTATTAAATTCACTATTAAGTTTCTCAGTACGATTTAACAAAATATCGGTTATGCTAATGTTACTTAAAAGGTTTTTTAAACTATTGTAATCTACTATTGTAATTGGTTTATTTGTTAAACTATCTATTAAAAAATTTCCACTATCTAAAAATCCTAAAAGTTCATCACTTTTATTTTTATTAAACAATTTAATTTTAAAAACAAAATTGTTAACAGTTTTTCGTGAATAAATATTTTTAAAAATATTTTTTAGAATAACAAATAGAAAGAAAATAATTAAAACAATTGCCCCTATTGGCAAATTATAAGAGTAATAATTGTTTACATTAAAGCTAGAATCGAACAGCATAA
Source organism: Clostridiales bacterium (assembly GCA_015055535.1). Taxonomy (GTDB): domain Bacteria; phylum Bacillota; class Clostridia; order Christensenellales; family UBA1242; genus UBA7868. The sequence continues at coordinate 27,697 of SVIA01000012.1, read as the reverse complement.
GAAGAAAAATACATGCGCCACCAAACATAAAGGTTAAAAATAAAAATGATAAATAATAAAGGAAAAACTCTTTAATTTTTTTATATTTTTTTATAATTGCCACCATAGTTAAACTAAGTAAAATTTTAATTATACTGCTAAAAATAAAACTGAAATTAAATATTGGTAAAATAACGGCAACTATACTTCCAAGCAAACTAGATAATACTAAATTTAACTTTTTTAGTTTTACTTTAAAAATGCTTTGAAGCGATAATAGTATAAAAAAATTAATTATAAAATTGTCTATTAAAATTTGCTCTATGTAAACAATCATTTTAAACCCGAAAATATTTTACAATAATAAAATAAAAGAAAAAAAAGATAATTTGTTTATAAATTGCCTTTATTGTAAATTGTACAAAATTTAAAAAAATTTAATATTGATATAAAAAAATATAAGTTATAATTTTTATAAATTTAAGGAGCTAAAATGGAATATTAATTAATTGTTATAAAAACTATACATAAAATAAAAAAAAACTTCTAAGGTCTAGGTAATTTGAAACTAGCGTAATAAAAAGAACTTTATCAGTTTTGACAAAGTTCTTTTTTAATATTATTTAAATTTTTTCATAGTTCTTTTATTTTTATATAATAATCTTTTAAATAAATATTTAAGGGTTTGAGCTGGTCTAACATAATAAAAACAATTTTTATTTTTCTTTTTATATATAATTAAATCATGTTCTTCTCTATTTAAACAATGATGAATACCTCCTATGCCAGACAAAATTTCTTGATATGCGCCCATACCAAAAATTCCAATATATAAAGTTTGTCCTTCTTTTATTTCTGGTAGCATAAACTCTGATTTTGACTGATAGTAATAAACATCATCTCCATCACAAGAATTTCCTGCTAATCTAACAGGTATCATTTTGTTTTCAATTAAATTAATTGGTAAAATAAGAAAATCTTCTTGTAAAGCCCAAGTATTAGGTAAACTTGTCATAAAACTATCATCAACAACATACCAAAACTTGTCATCATTTTTAACACAATTTATTTTATAAATATTAAAACAAGCATCTGAAACTGTATATCTACCATTTTCCTGTATAATGTTAGGTTCAGGAATTTTATATTTTAGTGATAATTGTTTTATTGTATCTATCGTCATTTTAACAAACTGAGTATAATCATATTCTCCTATTTTATCATATGGACAACCTCCACCTATATCAAAGTATGTAATATTTTTATCTTTTTTTACAGCTTTTGCATATTGTTCCAAGGCAGAAGAAAGATTTTCCAAAAAATTTTCTTTATTAAATGTAGAACCTCTTTGATGATAATGAATTGTAGTTAATTTTAATTTTGGGTTGTTTTTGTACGTTTCAATAATATAATCCACTTCATTTGGATATAACCCAAATCTGTTATATTTAGCAAACTTAGGATTATTATTATAAATATCTTCAACTTTTACTCTAATTCCAAGTTCAATATTCTGTTTAAAAGGATAATTAAGAATGTTTTTAAATTCTTCTATGCTGTCTATAATGTTTAAAATGTTATACCCTTTATCGACAAGTTTATAAATTAATGAAAGATACTCTTTGTCTTTAATTCCATTGCAAATTATTTTCTTTTTTTCAACTATCTTTTTCGATAATACTCTTTCAACAATAGCCAAATCAGATACACTTGATACTTCATAAAAATCCGCATATTTACCCGCAGTTATCACATTTTCGGCATAATAAGAAGCTTTGTTTGCGTTTGCATAGAAATACTTTCCATTATAATTTGAAATCTTGATATATTTATTAAAAATATTTTTTAAATATCTAATCTTTTCCTTAATCATTTCAGGATATCCCACTTTTATCGGACATCCATATTTTGAGACCAGAGAATGAAGATTTATATCTTTATAAAATAGTTGGTTGTTTTCATAATGCAGATACTTTTTGTATGCATAATCATTTATACTATAATCTAAACAGCAACATCTTAAAGAACCGCCCAATTTATGAAATTCTTGAAATTCTATCGCTTTAATTGTTACTCCTAGTTTTTTAATTAATAAATTTACCCGCTTATTACTCTTTTCACAAAAAACAATATCTCCTAATTTAATAAAATTTGTTGCCAAATTTTCTTGTTCTTCGGATGTTATTTCAATCAAATTAAACAATTTATTTAATATATTATAAGAATCCTTATCCATGCCTTTCTTATAAACAATAGCAGTATTATCTATAATTCCTAACACACAATCCAAATGCAATATGTTTTGTGATAATTTTATTGGAACAACATCATAATTTGGAAATAGAGTAGTAATTTCTTCAACTGAATCAATATTGGTTCGGTTACTAATACCAACAAAAATTGTTTGATTCCAAATTAAAACATCTCCACCTTCAATATGTGATTTAAACTGATAAAAACTTTTGTTATTTGCTTTTAAATAATTAATAAATTGATTAATTTCTGGCTCTCTTATTTTGGTTGCCATATTGCAAATACACCAAGTTTTATCTATCTTAAATGCAACATCCCTAACAAAAACTTGTTCTGGGCAATTGGCATCACTTTTTATAATTATTGGATTAATATTATTTTTATGCAACACTTTAATAAATTTATTATGTTGCAGTTTTAATTTTGATATGTTTATTCCTTGTTTAAAGTGTTTTTTTTCAGCATTGTTTATTGGGTCAGTTAACCTAAAATTATTTACATCACATAATATCATTTTGTATTTCTCCTAGCAACCATTATAACATATTTTTTATAAATTTAAATCTTTTCATATAAAATTTCAAAAAAATTGGCACTTAGACGTGTGCTTGTCTAGATACAAGTGTCGTCGCTTCGCTCCGACATACAAGCACACGTCTATTAACTAAATTAAATCAGACAAAAAGCGAAAGTGTAGGTGAACGTAACACACTTTCGCTTTTTGCTGTCATATATAATGGCTAATTTATTCCATGGTGTACTTGACAAGAGTCTCTGAAATGAGTTTTTCTTTTTGCTGGTTAAGACAGAGAAACTAAAATTATGCTTATGGCTTTGCCTTTTTCGTTTCTCTGCCTTTTTATATTGCGTTTTCATTTCTTCTCTTGTCAAATACCTTTCACGGCATAAAGTAGCCAAGAAAAAAGAGAACTAGATATTTTTCTAATTCTCTTAATTATTACACTAGTTTCAAAATGCAGTGACTAAACTTAGAAGTTTTTTATTTATATTTAACCGTTTAAACAATATTTAATTTTTTAATTATTTTGTTAAATATTTTTTTATATTAAATTTATTTAACTAATTCTTTATCTTCTATTTTATTATAATTTTTGAACTCTTCAATATACTTTATATATTTTTTAGGATCTTTTACTGGTGTAAAGTGTAATTTAGTACCATTTTTAAACTCTACTTCCATAGAATATTTTTTAACACCATTTGCTTCTTTAAAATCTAAATATAAATCTTCAACATTTTTAAAATTAATAATTACATTTTTATCATATCTATTTGGCATAAAACCTTTATCAAAAAAATTTTCAAAATAAGCAAAATTATTTAAAACCACAAATTCAGTATCACAACTGCTTGCATTTAATTCTAAAGGTAATTCAAAATTATTTAAACCAACTTTAATACAATACTCATTATTTTTATTTTTAGCCACAATCATATAAGTTACTTCGTTAATATTATAATTTAATAAATCATTTTCATTTTTAACAGTTATTTCCATAATTCCTCCAAAAACATTTATTTCTTTTATTATATAATAAACACTTTACAATGTCAATATTTAAAATAAAAAAGTTATTCTTCATCATTGCGATAATCACTTTCATTTTCTAAAAAACGTTTTCTAAGCATTCCGCACGCACCTTCAATATCTTGCCCCATTGTTCTTCTAACCGTGGCACTAATTCCGTTTTTATTTAAGTTATTTACAAATTTGCGAGCAAACTCCCTACCCGTTGATTTTAAGCCAGATATACCGCTATTTTCGTTTAAAACAATAATATTAAAGTGATAGCTCATGTTATAACGTTTAAATAAATTTTTAATTATATTTCCCTCGTTTAAACTATCGTTAACATCTTTAATTAAAGTATATTCAAACACAACTCGTCTTTTTGTTTTTAAATAGTAATATTCACAAGCAGATAAAATATCTTTAATTGTATATCTTCTGGCTATTGGCATAAAAGATTTTCTTGTTTGATCATTAGTAGCATGCAAACTTATTGTAAGCGTTACTTTAAATCCATCATCTGCCAACTTATAAATTTTATCAACAAGTCCGCAAGTAGATAAAGATATATTTCTCTCACTTATATTAAAACCTTTTGGGTGACTTACTAACTTTAAAAATTTAGTAACATTATCATAATTATCAAGTGGTTCACCACTACCCATTATAACAATATTTGTAATTTTTCTTTTTTCACCAAGTTTACCATCTAAAAACTTATTAGCTAGTATTATTTGAGCTAAAATTTCTCCACTAGATAAATTTCTCACTAAACCGTCAAGGCCGCTTGCACAAAACTTACAACGCATGTTACAGCCAACCTGACTAGATACACAAATTGAATATCCATATTCATATTTCATTAAAACACTTTCAATAACATTGTTATCTAAAAGTTTAAAAATAAACTTAATTGTGCCGTCTTTTGAAATTTTTGTATCTATAATAGATAAAGGTTGACTTGTAAAATTTTGTTGTAAATAAATTTTTAAATTTTGGCTAATGGTTGTTATTTCATTAAAACTTTTACCTAAATATAGTCCATTATAAATTTGCTCCGCTCTAAATTTTGGTTCATTTTGTTTTGCTATTAAATTTTCAATTTCTTCTAAACTATAATTTAATAATGTTTCCATTTAAACTAAAACCTTTCCAATTTCTATTTTATTTCCATTTAAAAAACTTTTATAATCAAGCCTTTTTCCGCCCTCTATTTGAAGTTCTAAAACTTTTAAGTAACCAACGCCACATTTTATAATTAACCCAGTTTTATTAGCACAAACGACTTCTCCATTAATGTTTCCACCGATAAAATCTACACTTTCTGCTTTAAAAACTTTAACTTGTTTGTCATTAAAATAAAAATATGCATTTGGCCACAAATATAAACCTTTAATTAAACCAACAATATCACGACTTGTTTTATTAAAATCTATTTTTCCATCTTCTTTTTTTAACATAGGATAATATGTAAAATTATCCCCTTGTTTTATATATTTTATCGTATTATCTTCTAATTGTTTAAAAACTTTTAAAACTAGTGGAACAGATAAATCTGCAAGTTTATTTAGCATAGTTTCAGCGTTATCTTCATTTTCTACTTTTATGCTATCGCTCAAAATAATATCACCAGTATCTATACCTTCGTCGGTTCTCATAATGGTTACACCAATCTCTTTTTCACCATTTATTAATGCCCATTGAACAGGTGATGCGCCACGATAATTTGGAAGTAAAGAAAAATGAATATTAATAGTACCAAATTTTGAAATTTCTAAAATTTCTTTACTTATAATTTGTCCATAAGCACATGTAATAAAAACGTCAGCATTTAATTTAGATAATGGTTCAAAACCTTCTTTTCTAATTTTTTCAAATTGAAAAACTGGTATATTATATTGTTTAGCTAAAATTTTAACAGGACATTCTGTTAAAATTTGTTTTCTACCGACCTTTTTATCAGTTTGAGTGACAACAGCTACAACTTTATGTTCTGAATTTATTAAACTGGCTAAAACTTTTGCTGAAAAATCAGGTGTACCGAAATAAACTATATTCATTTTAATCTCTCTTTTCAATCATTTTATCAATAAACAATATCCCATCTAAATGGTCAATTTCATGACAAGCAACTACCGCAAGCATACCTTCTAATGTTAAAACCATGTTATCCCCATAACGTGTTTGAGCGTTAATGGTAACTTTGTATGGTCTAACAACATCACCAGAAACATTTTTAACACTTAAACAACCCTCTGGACCAGTTTGAGTGCCTTCACTATTTAATATTACTGGATTTATTAATTCAAAGTATTGACCACAAGCCTCTATAACAACAGCTCTTTTTAATACACCAACTTGAACCGCAGCAAGACCTACACCCTCATTTTTACGCATTGTTTCTTTCATATCTTCTAAAAGGATATCAAGTCTTTCATCAAAATCTGTAATCACTTTACTTTTTTTTCTAATTAAAGGTTCACTGCTATAAACAATATTTCTTAATGCCATTATAAACACCTACTTTTATCAAATTTTAATTTATCTAATTTTACTTTTTTTAATTTTACAAAAGTATAATTTATTTCTACATATAACGTATCATTATAATACAAAAATAAATTATTATATTTTTTATTATGCTTTTTACTTAAATTTTCATAAATTTCAGCCAAACTATCTCGTCTTAAATAATTTTTATTTTCATTATCTGATACAATAATTAAATTTAAACTCTCGCAACTTTTATAATTCGGAATTTTTTTAATTTTTTTCTCTAAAACCTTTTCAAATTCTTCCATAAATAAAAGATTTTTATCTTTCAAGCTTAATTTTTCATACTCATCAATTATAAACTGAGCAGTTTTATTATTTGTTTTATTATAATTTTCAACTAAAAACTGAGAAATATGTTCACAACTTGTAACTTCAACCCCAATTGATAAATCTTTTGTATAAACATCGGGTAAATTTTTTGAAATATCATCTCCAACAACAACTATTTTATCAAAAAATAATATATCTTTTAAAAGATAATACGCTTTACATTCTTCAATTTTTGCATTTTTCTTTAAAATTAAATTATCACTCATAATAATATTATATTATTTTATAATAAATTAGTCAAGTTGAAATTAATTGTGTTTATTTTATTTACTCTAAATAATTAACTTTTTTATTTGTTTTTATTGCATATTCTATTTCTGATTTTGTACTTTCACCAATATAACCATTTTTATTTATAACAAAAATTTCATCAGCCATATCTATTTTTCTTTTATGCATATCATCAAGCATTAATTTTGTTTTAGTAAGTGTATTTTCATCCATCCCTTCCCATACTTCACTATCACCGCTATGACCAAACAGACCAACGGATATAACAATATTACCTTCTAAACTCAATCTTTTTTGTTCTTTTAAAAAATCATCTTTAAATTTCGTACTACCACAAAGTGTTATTACTTTATATTTTCCTACCATTTTGTACTCCTTATTTGTGCTTCTTAAATAAATTATATAATAAAATAAATAAAAAGCAAAATATTTAAAGAAATAAACCAAACCGGTTAAGATTTGGTTTGTTTTATATTAATTTTAAAACATTTTAATTGTTATATGTTTTACGACAAATTTTGTGGGTCGATTTCAACGAAACATTGAACTAATTTATTGTTTAATTCTCTACTAATTTCAAAAAGTTTCTCTATTGTTTTTTCGCTTGTGTTTAAGTTTAACCTCATTAAAATTTGGTAGCGATATTGTTTTTTGGCGCGTTTTACTGGACTTTTCATAACATCTAAATAAATAAAGTCGGTGTAATTTTCAGTTTTTAATTCTAAAACTTTTTTATAAAACTCGGTTATAAATTCCCTAACTGCAAGTTCTTCTTCACTGCTTGCTAGCACTCTTACAATTTTACTAAATGGTGGAAATGATGTAACTTTTCTTAAATTAATTTCTTTTGCATAAAACTTTTCATAATCATATGTACTAACACAATTATAAGCAAAATGTTTAGGCGTGTATGTTTGAAGTACTACTTCACCCTCTAAATTAGTTCTACCTGCTCTACCAGATACTTGAGTTAACAAATTAAATGCTCTATCTGTTGCTCTAAAATCAGAATAATGCAAACTTAAATCAGCATCAATAATTCCAACTAAACTAACATTATTAAAATTATGACCTTTAGCTATCATTTGAGTTCCAACGAGTATTGCTGGTTTTGTATTATTAAAATCTTCAATAATTTTTATGTGAGAATTTTTATTTGTTGTAGTATCATTATCCATTCTAAAAACTGGAATATTCGGAAGAATTTCTTTTAATTTTTCAACAACTTGTTCTGTTCCAATTGCACCTAGTTTTATATTGTTACTAGCACAAACTGGACATTTATTTATAACTTTATATCGATTTCCGCAATAATGACATTTTAGTTTTTCGTCTTCTTTATGATAAACTAAACTTACATCACAATCTTCACACTTTGGAATATAACCACAATCTAAACAACGAATAAATGAAGAAAAACCGCGTCTATTTAAAAATATTAATGCTTGTTCTTTTCTGTTTATACATTCAATAAGTTTCATTTGAAGAAGCTTTGAAAACATGCTAGCATTACCTCTTCGAATTTCACTAAGCATATCTACAATAAAAACTTCTGGAAGTTTTTGAGCTAAAGCCCTTTGTTTCATTTCAATTAAAATATAGTCTTTATTTTTAGCATTATAATAAGTTTCTATACTAGGCGTAGCACTTCCAAGTATTAAATTTGCTTTGTTAAATTTTGCTCTAAATTCAGCAACTTCTTTAGCATAATATCTAGGATTTGTTTCCGAATAATAACTTGTATCGTGTTCTTCATCTAATATTATTACACCAATATTCTCTAATGGCGCAAAAATAGCACTTCTCGCACCAATTACAACTCTGCTTTTGCCGCGTTTTATTTTTAGCCATTCATCAAGTTTCTCACCTTGACTTAAGCCACTGTGTAATATTGCAATATTATCTCCAAAAACACTTGAAAAACGCTTAAAAAGTTGTGGCGTTAAACCAATTTCAGGCACAAGTAAAATTGCAGTTTTACCTTGATTTAAAACATCTTTTATAACTTGAATATAAACTTCAGTTTTACCACTAGCGGTAACTCCAAAAAGTAAAAATTTATTAGGAGTATTTTCTTTTATAATTTTTATTGCATTTTGTTGTTGACTTGTTAATGTAATTTGCTTATTTTCTAATTTTATATTATATGGTTTTCTATTTTCTTTTTGTTCAAAAACTTTTAGAGCATTCTTATTTATTAAAGTTTTTATTGAACTTTGAGAAAATTTATCATTTAATTCACTTAAACCAATAACATTAGTTATTTTTAAAAAATCTATAATTTCTTTTTGTTTTTCATTAAATTTTAAACTTAAGTTTTCAATTTCGGGATTTAATGAAACTAACTTAATAAATTTTTCTTTTACATTTTTTCTAATTACATTTGGAACGAAAAGACGCAAACAATCAGCATAACGTAAGTTATATGTTTTAATTAAAAACTCCATCAAATTAATGGTTTCATCATTTAAATATGAAAAATCATCTAAACTACATATCACACTTTTTAGTTTAGATGAATCTAGTTCGCTTGCTTCTTTTATTTTTAAAATATAACCTTCAATTTTTCTATTAGCAAAAGGAACTAAAACTCTTTGTCCAACTTTTAGTTTTAGCTCTTCTGGCAAAATATAATCAAAAATTTTATCAACTTGCGAGTTTAATATATCTACAATTACTTCACAAAACATAATTAGTTAGTTGAAACAATTTTTCCTTCATAAACTTCTTTAGCAGCAATTGAAATTTCGTTATCTTTACATTCAGTACTATCTAATAAATTTTTCTTTTGAATATCATTTGCTCTTCTTGCAACTAAATTTGATAATTTGTATTTATTTCCTACAATATCAACTAATTCTTCTACAGGTGGTTCTAATAACATAAATTACTCCTTACTATTTTAAATTTTCTTTAATTAATTTTGTAACGGTATCTGGTTTAGCTCTTCCTCTACTTGCTTTCATAACTTGTCCCATAAAGAATGTTAAAGTTCTTTCGTTACCATTTTTATAATCTTGTACCGCATTTGGATTATTTTTAATAACTTCTAATACAATTTGTAAAATTTCGTCTTCATTATCGTTAACTTTTAAATTCAATCTTTCAGCACATTTAATAGCATCTTCATTAGTAATAAAGATATTTTCTAATATTGTAGTACAAGATGTTCTAGTAATTTCTTTACTATCTAACATTTTAAGCAATTTTACAAAATTGTCAATAGAAAAAGGCAATTTTTCTTCTAAATTTAATTCATTTTGTTTAATCAATCTTAAAATATCACTCATTATTAAATTACTAACTTGTTTAGGATTATTAAATTGTTTTAAAGTTTCTTCAAAAAAATCTGAGATTTGTTTATCGTTAGTTAAAACTTTTGCATCATATTCAGGAAGATTAAACTCTTCAATATACTGTTTTCTTCTTGTTTTTGGAAGTCTTGGTAGATTGTTTTTAATTTTACTTACATAATCTCTTTCAATTTTAATAGGCAACAAATCTGGGTCTGGAAAATATTTATAATCATTACTTTCTTCTTTGCTTCTTAAACTATAATTAACCCCTTTTTCGTCATCCCATCTTAATGTTTCTTGTGTTAATTTTTCTCCATTTTTAAACATTTCAATTTGTCTTTGAATTTCGAAATCTATTGCTCTTTGAACAGCTTTAAAACTAGATAAATTTTTCATTTCAGTTCGAGTATTTAGTTTATCTGTACCTTTTTCTCGAATTGAAACATTAACATCGCAACGAAGACTACCTTCTTGCATTTTACAATCAGATACATCAATATATTTTAAAGTTTCTTTAATAGTCTCCAAAACTTTAACAGCTTCACTACTACTTCTAATATCAGGCTCTGTTACAATTTCAATTAAAGGAACACTAGATCGATTTAAATCTATTAAACTAGAGTTAGTTAAATTATCATGAATAGATTTACCAGCATCTTCTTCTAAATGAATTCGGTTTAATCTAATTGATTTTTCTAAACCTTCTTCTTCAAATTCAACACATCCATTTAAACAAATAGGTTTTTCCAATTGACTTATTTGGTAAGCTTTAGGAAGATCTGGATAAAAATAATTTTTTCTTTCAAAAATTGCTATATCGTTTATATCACACCCAAAACTTAATCCTGCTTTAATACAATATTCAAACGCGGTTTTATTAGGAACAGGAAGTGCCCCAGGAAGCCCCAAACAAACTGGGCAAACATTAGTATTCATATTAAAACCGAACTCATTTTTACAACTACAAAAATTTTTTGTTTTTGTTTTTAATTCACAATGAATCTCAAGTCCTATAACTGCTTCAAATTCCATTAATTTTCGCCCCCTTTGTTAGTTTCAAAAAAGTCTGCAACATTAAATAAAGTTTGTTCAGAAAATTTATTACCAATTAATTGCATACCAATTGGCATTTTGTTTTCATCTTTTCCGCAAGGAATATTAATTGCTGGAAGTGATGCAATATTTACTGGCACAGTAAAAATATCACTTAAATACATTTTTATGTGATCATTTACTTTTTCGCCAATTTTAAAAGCTGTAAACGGTGAAGTTGGTGTTAAAATAACATCTACTTTACTAAAAGCTTTATTAAATTCATTTTTTATAATTTGTTGAACCTTTTTAGCTTTTTTATAGTAAGCATCATAATAACCACTAGATAAAACAAAATTACCTAGCATAATTCTTCTTTTAACTTCTTTTCCAAAACCTTCAGTACGACTTTTATAATATAAATCTACTAAATCAGTAAATTTTTCTGCCCTTTTTCCGTAACGTATACCATCAAATCTACCCAAATTACTACTAGCTTCAGCACAAGCTAAAGTATAATAAGTAGGTATCGATTTATCTATTTTATCTAATTTAATTTCAACAATTTCAGCCCCATTAGCTTTAAAAAATTCAATAGCACTATCTATTGCTTTTTTAACGTTCTTATCCATTCCCATTGCAAAAAAGTTAGTAGGAACACCAATTTTTACGCCTAAAACAGAAGAATTTAAATTGTTTAAATAATCTATTTTTTCTATTTTTTCACTTGTAAATTCTCTATCATCATGCCCCATTATACTTGTAAGCATTATCATACTATCTTTTACAGTTTTAGTAAGTGGTCCAATTTGGTCTAAACTTGATGCATAAGCAATTAATCCATAACGAGAAACTAAACCATAAGTTGGTTTCATTCCAACCACACCACAAAATGAAGCTGGTTGACGAATACTTCCACCAGTATCGCTACCTAAAGAAGCAAAACATAAATTTGCTTTAACAGAGCATGCACTACCACCACTAGAACCACCAGGAACTCTGGTATTATCAATCGGATTTAAACAAGTGCCAAATGCACTATTTTCGTTAGAACTACCCATAGCAAATTCATCCATGTTGGTTTTTCCAATTATTACTGCATTTTCACTTTTTAATTTTTCTACAACGCAAGCGTCGTAAACGCTTTCATAATTTTCTAAAAAACGACTAGCACATGTAGTAATTGTTCCTAACATATTAATATTATCTTTAATTAAAATTGGAACACCAGTAAGATATGTACCGTTGCCCTCATCTAAAATTTTATCAGCTTTTTCAGCATCAAGTAATGCCTCTTCTTCTCTCACACTTAAAACAGCGTTTAAGTGACTATTTTTCTTAATGTTTTCTAAACATTGTTTTGTTAATTCTACACTCGTAACTTTTCTTTCTTTAAGCAATTTGCTTACTTCATATAAACTTAACTCTGTATAATTCATTATTCCACCACCTTTGGAACAACAATTGCTCCGCGACTTTTCTTTGGTGCATTTTTTAACACTTCTTCATTAGATAAACTTGGTTTTATAGTATCTTCTCGTAAATCTTCTGCATCAATTAAATTACTATAAGGAACCACATTATCAGTATCTACAGATTGTAATTCATCTATTTGATTTAAAGTTTGTACAAATTCATTTTTAAAATTTTCTAATTCATCATCACTAAAATTTAATCTTGAAAGATTAGCCAAGTGTTTTACTAAGTCTATTGTAATTTCCATAATTTCTCCTAACTTTTATTGTAACATTTTTTAAATATTATTCCAAACAATTATCTAGTGTTTTTATAAGTTCTTCTTCATTCATAATCTTAATTCCAAGTTTTGTTGCTTTATCTAATTTACTACCGGCATCGCTACCAACAATTACTAAGTCTGTGTTTTTACTAACACTACTAACAACTTCAGCACCTAAATTTTGTAAAATTTCAGATAATTTATCTCTTTTATAATTTATTAAACTTCCTGTTAAAACCACTTTTTTATCTTTAAAAAAGTTATCTTTTATCTCAACTTCTTCACTATCAATAATTTTAACACCTTTTTGTAAAATTAAGTTAATTAAATCTATATTTTTTTCATTTTTAAAATAATCTATAATAGAATTTGCTACAATTTCACCAACATCTTTAATATTAATTAAATCTTCCATGCTAGCATTAATTAAATTATTTAAGTTTTTAAATTTTTTACTTAAATCTAAGGCCGTTTTTTTGCCAACATTTAAAATACCAATAGCATAAATAAATTTTGCCAAACTTACATTTTTGCTATTTTCTATTGCTTTTAACATATTTTCTGTCTTTTTATTTTTAAACCCTTCTAAATTGAATAAGTCATCATATGTTAAGTCGTAAAGATCAGCAACACTTCTTAAATTTAATTTTTCATAAAATAAATCAATTGTTTTATCACTAATTCCGTCAATATTCATTGCATCACGACTAGCATAATGAATTATTCTCTCTTTAATTTGCTCAGGACAATTATAAGTGTTTAAACAAAATAAATTTGGTCCAATATCTACTAATTTGCTATTACAACTAGGACAATATTCTATTTTTTCAACTTTTTTACTGTTTTCATACTTTTCAGCCAAACCTAAAATTTCAGGAATAACTTCATTACTTCTTCTTAAAAACACTCTTGAATTTAACATTACTTTTTTTCTTAAAATGTCTTCATAATTATTAAGAGTTGCTCTAGTTATTGTTGCTCCACAAAGTTCAACTGGCTCTAAAACCGCTCCTGGAGTAATTTTACCAGTTCTACCAACCGTCCATATAATATCAAGTAATGTAGTTGAGGTTTCTTCTGCTTCAAATTTGAAAGCTATTGCCCATTTTGGAAATTTAATTGTATAGCCAATTTCGTCTCTTTTATCTACATTATTTAATTTTAAAACTGCTCCATCAATTAAAAAATCTAAGTTTTTACGATTTACATCAATATTTTTAAAAACATCTTCTATATTTTTAAACTCGGTTTGAATTGCAAAATTATTAACAACATAAAATTTGTTTTTTATTAAAAACTCTTGCATTTCCATTTGTGTTTTAAATTCTTTACCCTCAATGTAACAAACGTTATAACCTATTACATCTAAATTACGACTTTTTGTTACTTTTGGATCTAAGTTTCTTAAAGCTCCAGCTGCTGCATTTCGAGCATTTTTAAGTGGTTCATCTGCTTTTTTATTATATTTTTCTAACTCACTTAACTTCATTATACATTCACCTTGAATGATAACTTCACCTTTATAATCTATTGTTAATGGAACTGTTCTAATTGTTTTAACTTGTGCTAAAATTTCCTCTCCTACTTGTCCGTTGCCACGCGTAGCTGCACTAGTTAAAATTCCATTTTTATAAGTTAAAACAACTGTTAAACCATCATATTTATAATCTAAAGAGAAACTTGCATTTTTAACCTTGCTTTTAATATCACTAACCCATTTTTCTAAATCTTTATAATCGTTAACTTTTTCTAAGCTATATAATTGCACTTTGTGTGTAACTTTATTAAATTTAGATAGAACTTCTCCTCCCACTTTTTGACTAGGAGAATTTTCAAGTATTATACCAGTTTCTTTTTCTAATTTCAAAAGTTCATCATAAAGCTTATCCCACTCTTTATCACTAATAATAGGATTATCTAAAACATAATAATTGTAGTTATAATTGTTGAGTTTCTCAACAAGTTCAGTCATTCTATCCATAAAACCTCTAAATTTTCTTTATTGGAGCTAAATTTAACATTAATTCTTTAACGCCCACTCCTTTAAATGCAATTTTGCCCACATCTCCATTAATTGAAACAATTACACCTTCACCATATTTTGTATGATTTACTCTATCACCTACATTATAGTCACTATCACTAACTTTAATTGTATTTATTTGAGTAGCCGATTTAACAAAAGTATTTGACGATGGCGTATACTCTTCGCTAGAATAATTATGCCCACTATTAAAGCTATTACTATAACTTGCAGAATATCTGCTTGTAAAACTATCATTTCTAACAATTGGTTTTTCAAAATCTAAATCTTTAACATAAGTAGAAATTACTTGCGGTCTACGATATCCATACAAAAATCTAGATTTTGCACTTGTCAAATAAAGTCTTTCCATAGCTCTAGTTACTGCTACATACATAAGTCTTCGTTCTTCTTCATAATCGCAGTCTTCACTTTGTCTAATTAATGGAAAAATTCCTTCTTCTAAACCAATTACAAATACACATTTAAATTCTAGCCCTTTGCTTGCATGCACTGTTGCTATTGTTACGCAATCATTTTCCTCATTGTAACTATCAATGTCACTAACAAGTGTTACACTTTGAAGATAATCGTTTAGCGTTGCATTTTCGTTATTTTTTGCAAATTCTTCTATAGACAACACTAATTGTTCAATGTTAAGTAATCGGTTTTTATCTTCCTCTTCAATATTTAAAGTTTCTTTTAAATTTAATTTATCAACAACTAAATGTACAAATTCAACTAAATCTAATTCATCTTTTTTACTTATTAGTTCTGTAAATAAAGTTTTTAAACCCAAAAGTTTATTAAAAGTTGCACTAGTTAAACCCGAATTTTTATCAAGAACCAATAAATTTTCAAGCATTGAATTGGCATAATTTATGCTTTTTAATTTTTCCAAACTAGCGTCACCTATTCCACGCTTTGGCCAGTTGGCAATTTTAGAAAAACTAACATCATCTTTTACGTTACTTAAAACTTTTAAATATGCTAAAAAACTTTTTATCTCAAGTCTATCATAGAATTTCATACCGCCATAAACTTTGTAATTTATGCCATAATTTAATAGTTTTTCTTCAATATTTCTAGTAAGTGAGTTTACTCTAACTAAAACTGCAATATCTTTATAACTATAGCCACTATAAGCGTTTAAACTATAAATAGTGCTTGCAATATAGTCCGCTTCTTCTTGTTCGTCGTAACATTTTTTATAATCAATTTTAACTCCCTCATCATTATCTGTCCAAAGTTTTTTATCAATTCTTTGTACGTTTTTCGAAATTATTTTGTTAGCAGCTGAAATTATTTTTTTACTACTTCTATAATTTTGCTCTAACTTTATAACTTCAACATTGTTAAAATCTCTAATAAAGTTTGAAATGTTTTGATAGTTTGCTCCTCTCCAAGAATAGATACATTGGTCTTCGTCACCAACAACAAAAACGCTATTATCACTACCTGCAAGCAAAGTTACTAAATCATATTGAATTTCGTTTGTATCTTGAAATTCATCAACTAAAATATGTTTAAATTTGTTTTGATAATATTCTAAAACTTTTGGATTATTAGTTAGTAAAACTAATGTTTTTTGTAGTAAATCGTCAAAGTCAAAAGCGTTATTATTTTTCATTTTTTCTTCATAAATTTTAATATACTTTACAATATCTTCAATATCGGCATCAAAAAAATTATCTTCTTCATATTTTTCTAGACTTTGCATTTTATTTTTAAATTTAGATATATGAAAAGATAATTTTTTCTTAAAACCATCTTCGCTATTATCATTTTCCTTTAAAATATCAGCAATAAGTTTATTTTTATCACTTTCATCGTAAATCGTAAAATTAGAATTGTAACCCTCTAAAAATCTTGCATTTTCTCTTAAAATTCTAACACAAATACTATGAAAATTGCTTATCCACATATTAAAAGTATATAAACCTTTTTCGGTTAATCTTTCTTTCATAACATTACTTGCTTTATTAGTAAAAGTAATTGCTAAAATATTGTTAGGATTAACAAATTTACAATTAATTAAATTTAATATTCTTTCAGTTAAAACTCTTGTTTTTCCGCTACCCGCACCCGCTGTAACTAATATATTTTTACTATCGCTTAAAACTGCTCTTTTTTGCACATCATTTAAATTAAATCCAACAAAATTTTCCATTTCTTTATTATATCATAATAAAGTTTTTTCTTCAAACAAAAGAATAGATAAATTAAAAATTACTAAAAAATTCTTCATCTCTTTTTAAAATAAACTTTTTACTATTCATAATATTTAAATATTGGTATAGAATTTTCTATATGTCGAGTATAATTATAGATTTTTCTATAAAATAATTATATGGAATTTAACGAAATATTAAAAGATTTGATGATAGAAAGAAATTTAAACAAAGTAGTTTAGCAAAACTGTGTGGTATAAAACAAAGTCAAGTTAGTAAATAGTTAAGCGGAAAAAGTAAACCTGGTTATGATAATTTAAAAGCATTATGTCATGCTTTATATGTTAGTGCTGATATTTTACTTAGTTTAAAAGATTAATTAAAAAAAGATTTGAAAATTCAAATCTTTTTTTGTTTATATAGAAGTTTGCTTTTTATAATATTCTTCTTTAATTTTACAAAATTTTTCACTAATGTTTAAAATATAATTTTGTTTTTCTATATCATTAAGTGTTTTATATTTTTCAATATCTATAATATCAGCAATAGGTGTTATAGTGTTAGGGTTATTATCAAGTAGTTCAATTACTCTTTTGTTTAATTTTTCATCTTCAATGGTAGATAAATTTTTAAAAGTAATATCTGCTTGTTTGTACTCAGCATTTGCTAAAAATCTTAAAACCTGATTTGTTTTAATTTTGTCTTGTTTTTTACTCTCTCTATTATATGTAGCACTTCCGTAATCTCGGTGTTTTAACCTCTCTTTAGCGCTCATAATTAATTCTTTTAATACACTCTTGTTTTTCTTTTTCATAATTTTTTCTCCTTAATTTTGTTTATATTTTTAAAGAGTATAAATTATTTTAAGACAACATAAGTTATAATAGCAAAATTAGAAAAAAATATATTAAATTATTATTAATTTTGTATATTAATTTTAAAAAATTGTTTTTAATTTAAAAAACAAAAAAAATATTAATAATAATCTTTAATACTTAATTTTAATAAAAAAACTGATAAAGTTTTATAAAATTTATCAGTTTATGATAAAAAATTTAAATTAATTTTATAATAATTGAATTTAAAACAGAAAACCCTAAATTAGTAGCAGATAAATGTGAATTTGTAATTTTAACAAAACCATTTTTTAATAAAAAATTAATTTCTTTTGCTTTAACTATTTCTAAATTTTCATTAAAAAGTGTTTTATATTCGCTTAAGTTTATTCCTTCCCTTGTTCTTAATTTTAACATTACATATTCTTCTTTATTATCTTGCTTACTTAATTTAATAACTTCTTTAATTGGTTTTTTATTATTTTCTAAAGAATTATAGTAACTAGCAAAATCTGAATAATTTTCTAGTCTAACATCGTCAATTTTACTATGACTATTTAGTCCTAAACCTAAATAATTTTTTAAATTCCAATAAGTTAAATTATGTTTACACTCACTATTTAATTTGGCAAAATTAGATACTTCGTATCTAAAAATTTTATTTTTATTTAGTTTTTTTACCACAAAATCATACATTTTTAAAGTTGTTTCTTCACTAGGTAATTTTAATTTTTTAGAATTTATTAACTTATATAAAGGCGTATTTTCTTCTAAAATTAAACTGTAACAAGAAATATGCGGAATTTTTAATTTTAAAAGTAATTTTAATGTACTTTTTACATCTTTTAATTTTTGACTAGGAAGACCAATTAAAATATCTGTATTTAAGTTTGTAAAGCCCTCTTGTTTTGCTATTTTTATACTGTTTATAAAATCATTTTTATTGTGAATTCGGTTAATTGATTTTAAAATTTTATCACTACCACTTTGAAGCCCAAAACTTATTCTATTAACTTTTGCTTTTTTGTATTCTTTTGCTTTATTTAAAGTAAAAGAATTAGGGTTAACTTCTATTGAAAATTCTACATTTTCATTGACAATAAAGTTATCATAAATGGCATTACTAATTTTTAAAATGTCACCATCATTTAATGAACTTGGCGTTCCCCCACCAATAAAAATTGTTTTTACAATGTCTGTATTATTTTTATTAAGTTCTATTTCTTTAATTAACGCACTAATATATTTTTCTTTTTCACTGTTTTTACCTTTTACTGAAACAAAATTACAATAATGACATTTACTTTCACAAAAAGGTATATGAATATATAAACTTAATTCTTTCATGTTTAAATTATAACATAATTAAATTAATTTTTAAATAAAAAACAGTGGAATTCCACTGTTAATTTAACCTTTTTTATATTTTTGTAACAATTGTTACTATCAAATTATACAACAGGATCTATAAAAAAATCAAGCGTTTTTTGGAAAAAAATCCCATTTTTTTAAATAAAAATTTAATTTTGTACAAAATTCAACAATTTTTGACAAAACATAACATTGTTTTACATTAAAAAATAAATTTTAAAACAAAAAAAGATTGATTAGTCAACCTTTTTTCTTAAAATATCATTTGCTTTTAAATTTAAATTAGTTTTTAAATAAAGTGGTTGTTGTACGCGATTAGCATCTAAAACTTGTGCCCCTTCTGTGTTTAACAATTCTTCTACAACAATTTGTTTATTAAAGTTATCATTTGGGCTTAGAACTTCTAAAGTGTCTCCTACTTTAAAACGATTTCGTTGCTCAATTAATACATAACCGTTTTTGCTATCTTCTTTAACTTTTGCTATAAATTCGTGTGTTTGAGTTGGGTTTGAGCTTTCTAAGTTTTCTTTATTATTATTTTTATGATAAAAGCCTGTTGTATATTTTCTGTGACTAGTTTTATCTAATTCTTCTAATAAAGATTTATTCAATTCCCTATTATCATAAAAATCATCAATAGCTCGTCTATATGCATTTGTAACTGTCGCAACATAGTAAGGACTTTTCATTCTTCCTTCTATTTTAAAACTGGTAACACCAGCGTTATATAACTCTTTTATATATTCAATCATATTTAAATCTTTAGAGTTTAAAATATAAGTTCCCCTATTATCTTCTTGTATTTCGTAGTAGTCTTCACGATTTTTTTCTCTAATACAATATTCCCAACGACAAGCTTGAACACATGCTCCACGATTACTATCCCTATTTGTTAAATAATTTGAAAGCAAACATCTACCAGAATAAGAAATACACATAGCCCCATGAATAAATGTTTCTAAAACAATATCTTCTGGCAAATAATCTCTTATTTCTTTAATTTCTTCTAAACTTAATTCACGAGCTAAAACTAATCTTTTAGCGCCCATTTTAACATACTCTAATGCAGAATATTTGTTTGTAATACTAGCTTGAGTAGAAATATGTATTTCTAAATTTGGTGCTGCTTTTTTAACCACACTTAAAATGCCGATATCAGAAATTATAACCGCATCAATTTTTATTTTATCTAAAAATTTTACATATTCTTCTAAGCCTTCAAAATCTATGTTATGAGCTAAAATATTTAGCGTAACATAAATTTTTTTGCCTTTTTCGTGAGCTAGTGTTACTGCTTCTATTAGTTCTTCTTGAGTAAAATTGCTTGAAAAAGCCCTTAGCCCAAAATTTTTTCCAGCTAAATAACAAGCATCTGCCCCAAAATATAAGGCTGTTTTTAATTTTTCCATATCACCCGCTGGTGACAAAAGTTCAATTTTTTCCATAATTTTATTATATCACATTATGCAATTTTTTTAAATAGATTTTTTAAAATTAATAAAAAAGATTATATTTTATTAATATAATCTTAATACTTTTTTAAATTACTCAGCATCTATAGAATTAATTCTATCTAAATGTCTACCACCTTCAAAAGAAGTGGTTAAAAAACTTTTTACAATAGCTTTATAGTTTATTGTTTTTCCATTTAGTACTAAAACATTACAATCGTTATGTTTTCTACACATGATACTTGCTTTTTTATTATAGCATAGCCCAGCTCTAATGCCTTTGTGTCTATTTGCCACAATACTCATTCCAATGCCACTTTTACATATTAAAATGCCCTTATTTTCAGGGTTTTCTAATACATTTTTGCAAAGCAATTTTGCAAAATTTACATAACTTACACTATTTGTTGAGTTTGTGCCTAAATCTACAAAATCCAAACTTTTTCTGGTTAAATATTTTTTTATTTTTTCTTTTATTTTATATCCACCATGATCACTTGCTATATATATCATCTTTTTCCACCATTTTATTTGTTAAAATATCCATACTTTTTATTAAATTTTTACAAACTTTTAAATATACTTCAAATCCTTCTCCAAATGGATCTAAAATATCCTCAACACCTGTCAATTCTTTAATTGAATATACATTTTTATAATTAGATAAAAATTCTTTTTGCTCATTAGTCATTGTTATAACAATATCAGATTCCACAATACTTTTTTCATCTAAAAGCATAGAAGAATGTTTTGAAACGGGCACAGAAAAAGTTTTTAATGCTTTTATTGCATTGTCATTCATTGGCATATTATTTTTTGCACTAATTCCAGCAGAATGAATTATTAATTTATTTTTTAAATTTGTTTTATTTATTCTACTTTTTAAAATGCTTACTGCCATTGGCGAACGACAAGTGTTAGCATTACAGACAAATAATATTTTTTTCATATTTAAATTATACATCATTAAAATAAAAAACACAAATAAATAAAAATAAAAAGAATATAAAAAATAAAAGAAACGAAATATGTGTGTATTATCACAAGCATCGTTTCTTATTTTTTAAGTAAAATTATTATTAATATAGTTATTTGTTATTATTAAATTAATAAAGTGATAAAAACAACTAATTGTTTAGAGTTTCACTTTTATTAATAATATTAATACTTTTTTGTCTTTTTTCTATTTTAATCCACTCTATTAAACCAATTATATTCATAATAAGATACATAACAGATACAATTAATGCCATTTCAGAATTAATTGTTCCCCTAATTACATTAATAATCCAAATAATAAGATCAATTACATTATTAGCAAGCCAAACATACCAACATTCTTTAAATCTTATAGAAATAAGAATTACCCCGCAAATATTAATAATTTGACTTGTACTATCTAAAAAAGCTAAGTTTTGATTAGGAATTAAAGATAATAAAAATCCCAAAACAGTACTACCTATAATTATTGATGAACATATAATAATAGAATTTTTTAAAGTAAAACCTTTGGTTTCTACTTCTTTATTAATCGTATTTTTAAACCAATTTATTATTCCATAAATTTGAACAGGTAAATAAAAAATAAAACTAAAAATCAACCATCCATAAAGTCCATTTATTGTACATATGTATGTATAAGTTAAAGTAAATAAAATTCCAAAAATGTAATTTTGCCACTTACCAATTGCCATATAATAGGCGTTTAAAAAGCCAAATATTAAGGTTAGCGAACCCCAAATATAATCATTAAATATTATTCCTAAAACAAATGAAATTAATATTGTAGCAAATATGATAATTAAATTTTTTATAAATTCTATTCTATTAGTTTTCATATAGAAATATAATAACAAAAAAACATTTATATTTGCAACAAATATAAATGTTTTAAAAAATATACTAGTTTAAAAATTTATAAAAACTAAATTTTAATTATTTAACATTTCTTTTTCTAGCATTTTCAGCTTTCTTTTTTCTTTTAACGCTTGGTTTTTCATAGAATTCTTTTTTTCTTAAATCACCAATAATACCGTCTTTTTGGCATTTTCTTTTAAATCTTTTAATAGCGCTTTCTACGCTTTCGTTTTCACCAACTTTAACTACTGACAACTTATTCACCCGCCTTTTGTTTACAAATCTTCCTTATTATATAAAAAAATAATTAATTTGTCAACTAAAATACTAAAAATAGCTGAAAAATTAATTATTTTCTGTTTTTTATTTTATAAATTTTATTCTAATGAAATTAAGTAGTAATAAACTGGTTGACCACCAAATAAACAACTAATTTCTTTATCTGGATAAATTTCTTGAAGTTTTTCTTGAAGTTTAACAGCCTCTTCTTCGGTTAAATCGTTTCCATAAAATAATGAAATATTAATAATGTCTTCGGTTACTATTTTATCTAATAAACTTACAACAGTTTCATCTACACTACTTCCTTTTGCTAAAATGCTACTATCAGTTAAACCAATAATATCACCTTTAGAAAGTTGTAAACCATCTACATTTGTGTTTCTTACCGCATATGTTACACTTGCTGAATAAACTGCTTGAAGACTATCAGTCATTGTTTCTTCATTATCTTCTATTCCTGCTTCTGGATTAAATGCCAAACATGCACTCATACCTTCTGGAATATTTTTAGATGGAATAACTATTAAATTTTTATTTGTTAATTGTTTAGCTTGTTCACATGCTAATATTATATTCTTATTGTTAGGAAGTATAAATATGTTTTTAGCATTTACACTATCTACCGCTTTTAAAATATCGTCAGCACTTGGATTCATTGTTTGACCACCCTCTAGAACATAGTCTACACCTACATCTTTAAATATAGAAACAAGACCAGTACCAGCACAAACAGATATTAAGCCATATTCTTTCATTTCTTCAAGCATTTTTTGTTTTTTAAGTTCTCTATTTTCTTCTAACATATTTTCAATTTTCAAATTGAAAAGTTCGCCAAGCTCTAATCCATAAGCCAAGGCTTTATTAGGTTCATTTGTATGAACATGAACTTTAACTAAACTTAAGTCTCCAATACAAATAACAGAATCACCAATTTGCATTAATTTTTCTCTTAATCTGTCAATATCACTAAGTGTTGTCTTTTTATGCATTTGAATAACCATAAATTCAGTACAATAAGCAAATTCAATATCTTCTAAGTCCATTAAATTGATTTCAGCATTACTTTTAATTACAGGTGTAGGATTTTCTTCTAGTTTTATATCCACGCTTTCATCACCAATAACCAATTTATAAAAGCCGTTAAAAATAAGCATTAAACCTTGTCCACCACTATCAACAACTCCAGCTTTTTTAAGTACTGGTAGTAGTTCTGGTGTCATTTGTAAAGCTTGTTCCCCTTCAGCTAATACTCCTTTAAAGAAATCTTCAAAACTTAAATTCTTTTTACTAAGTTTTGTAGCTGCTTCACTCATCATTCTAATAACAGTTAAAATAGTTCCTTCTTTTGGTTTTGTAACAGCATTATAAGCAACTTCTGCCCCACTATTAATGGCTTTAGCAAAGTTTTTAACATTAATTTCTTTTTCAGTAGATAGTACTGTACACATTCCTTTTAAAATTTGAGAAAGTATTACACCACTATTACCTCTAGCACCCCTTAAGGCACCTTTTTGAACCGCTTCACAAAGACTATCTAAATTATTATTAGGACAAGCGCTTACTTCTTTACAAGCGCTATTAAGTGTTAAACTCATATTAGTTCCAGTATCACCATCTGGTACCGGAAAAACATTTAAACTATCAACATAGTTTCTATTATCTTCTAGTATTTTGCCACCCGCTAAAATCATTTTTCTAAAGGTAGCACCATTTATATTCTTTTGCATATGCAAAAATTATCCCCCTAAATTTTATAAAACAAAAAAGACTAAACCCTTACTCCAAGCACATTAACGTTAACAGTGTCAACAATCATACCTGTAAATTTCTCTACAGAATATTTAATTGAGCTTTTTAAAGATTCAGCTACAGCATTTATAGATACGCCATATTTTAATATAACATATAAGTCAATATATATTTTATTATCTACAGTAAGCACTTTTACGCCCTTATTTACACTTTTCTTTTTAAAAAGTTCGTGTAAATTATCGCTAAATTTTTTAGCGACCAAATCTATTACGCCATAACATTCTAAAGCAATTTTTGCGCAAACGCTCTCTAATGCTTCATCTGTTATAGAAATTTTACCGTAAGAATTTGATGTGTTTACAGACATAAATACTCCTTCTTTTTTTCATTAATAAAAAAAGACTTTTTATTAATATAAATATATTACACAATTTTTAATTTAAAATCAATGATTTTTAGCAAATTTTAAAAAAAATTAAAAAAAAAGTTATTTTATAAAAAACACTTGCAAAAAGTTTTTATATATGATAAAATTACAAAGTTAATTTTGATAAATCTATTAAAGGAGTTTATATATGAGCAGAGTTTGTAGTATTTGTGGAAAAGGTAAAATGAAAGGCAATCTTGTTAGCCACAGCAACATCAAAACAAATAAACATTATAACGCTAATGTTCAAAAAGTTAAAATTGATGATAACGGAACTAGCAAAAATGCATACGTTTGTACTAAATGTTTAAAAACAATTAAAGGTTAATTAAAGCGGAAATTTCCGCTTTTTTAATTATAAAATTAATAACTATACAAAAAAAACACGAAAACATAATTCGTGTTTTTTTTTAAATTGCTATAATAATCATCCCCGCCACAAGAAATAAACTAGTTAATAAAAAAGGAATATTCATAATTAGTCTTTATTTAACTTAGAACGAAATATTAATTTAAGTAATGGCGATAATAACTTTGGTGCTTTAATGCAAATAATCATAACTTTCTCCTTTGTTTTATTATATGATTATTTTTTTAAATTGGTTATAAATTCATTTTTTTCTTCAGCATTTTTAAAACTAGAACCAACTACAACAATATCTGCCCCAGCATTTTTAATTAATTCTATGTTGTTTAAATTTATTCCCCCATCAACCTCAATTAGTTTATATTTAAGTTTTGTTTTTGCCTCAATAATTTTGTCTAATGTTGAATTGATAAAATTTTGACCGTATTTTCCTATTTCAACACTCATAATTAAAAGCAAATCAAAATAATTTTCAAACAATATTATATCTTCTATTTTTGTTGTTGGATATATACTTAAACCCACTATTACATTTTTGTTTTTTAAATATTGTAAAGTTTCCAATAAATCTTGCTTATTTTCAAAAGCTTCAAAATGAACAGTTACAATATTAGCTCCAGCTTTTACATAATCTTTTACTATATCCTTAGGTTCATTTATCATTAAATGACAATCTAAAAAGAACGTTGAATTTTTATTGATTTGTTTAACAGTATCTGCTAAAAAAGTTTTATTTTCAGTTAAACTTCCATCCATTATATCTAAATGTAAAAAATCAGCACCACTGTCTATAATTGTATTTAACATTTCTAAAATATTATCATTATAAATTAAGCTTGAAACTGACACTTTAATCATATCTTCTTCTCCAAAATTCTAAACATTCTAAATAAATTTGCTTATATCTATCATATCTATTTTTATCAATTTGACTGTTTTTACTATTAAGATTTTTTATAATTCCACACTTATTACCCTCAAAAACATGATTACAATTTTTATAGGTACAGTTATTATCAGAAAATTCATCATAATAATTTTTAATTTCATCAGGATTTAAACTAGAAAATTCAAGTCTAGAAAACCCAGCGGTATCTAATAAAAACGATGAACTATCTATAACCAAAAGTTCGGCATTAGTTGTTGTATTTTTACCTCTCTGAGTTTTTTCACTAACCGAATTTACCTTGTTATTAGTGTTACAAATACTATTTAACAAACTAGTTTTTCCAGTTGCACTTTGACCAGCTAAAACTGTAATATTGTTATTTAATTTTTCTTTTACTAAATTTAAATTAATATTATCTTTTACTGAAACATTAATAACTTCTATATTTGATTTTTCATATTCTTCTTTTATTTTATTAAAAAATTCTATTCCTAAGTCGCATTTACTTACTAATAAAACTGGAATAATATTGTTTTGTTTAGCATTGATAATTAATTTATCTATTAATACCAAATCAGGTTCAGGAATAATAGAAAGCAAAATAAAAATTTGAGTTACATTTGTTACGAACGGCCTAATTAATTTGTTTTTTCTAGGCATAATTTTTGTAATTAAATATTCGTTTTGTACTTTTTCAAACTCTACATTATCACCAACAAAAACCACCGATTTGTTTTTAACTTTTTTTTGAGAAAAACAATTATAGTACTCTTTATTACTATAAACAACAAAAGTATTATTATTTGTTTTTGTAACTACTCCTAAAATAACTGTATCTCCTTATGTGTGCATTAAGCACTTTATTTTACAATAATATTATAAAAATTTATATAAATTGAAATTTATAATTAATAAAGTGTAATTTTTACTAAAATGCATATTTTATATGATTATAAATTTTTTTATCAACAATTTCTAAAACATCAAACCTAACTTTATCATCATATTTTTTGTTAATTAATAAATATAAACTTGCAACATCTCTAATTTTCTTTTGTTTTTTAAAATCCACTGCTTCGCTAGGCAATCCATAAGCTAACGTTTCTCTTGATTTAACTTCTATAAAAACTGTTTCTTTTGAAATTTTATCCAAACAAATTATATCTATTTCGCCAATTTTATTTTTATAATTATTTTCTAATATTTTATAACCATTCTTTTTTAAATATTTTACGGCTAATTTTTCACCTAAAATTCCAACTACATGATTATTCATATTTTTATTATAACAAATATAATTTAATTTACAAAATTTTTAATAAAAG
>SVIA01000011.1 GCA_015055535.1 Clostridiales bacterium | reverse complement strand
AGTCGATATCAAGTAGAAATACTTGAGAAGGTGGAATTGAACAAGAAAGTACGAATTCCTATTAGTTATACATTTTAAAAGCCATAGAGAGATCTATGGTTTTTTTTGTGCCACAGAAATTATAGTATGTTAATATCATTTTATTTTTGGAAATTATATTTTAAATGTTTGTACTTTGGAACTTTGTATTGCATTAATTTTAATATTTTTAAATATGTAAAATGCAATTGGATAATTGCAGTATAAAAAACAATACTATATCTTGACAAATTTAATTAAATATGTATAATTATATTAAAGGAAAGTATCATGAAACATTTTGAAATTAAAGAAGTTAAAGAATTTTTACAAAGTAAAAACTTAAATAAAGATATAAATATAAAAGTTAATCTTTACACTTTTAAAGTTTTAGATGAAAATAACGGCAAAGATTTATCTGATGAATGGAAATTATTTTTATTTAATAAGTATAAAAACAAATATTTAAAAGAAGTTTTTTCTCAACTTAATTTTGATAAATCTAATTTAACAAAATTAGTACAAAACAAAATAAAAGAATTACAAAAGAATAAGAATAAGTTAAATAAAGATTATAAAAAAAATCTAAAAACATTTATCAATTGTCCAAACAAATATGCATTATATAAACTAGTAGATGAATTTGAGTATAAAAATTTATTAATAGATAAAGAAATTTTAGATATCAAAGAAAATCTTTTGATTAATATTAAAAATTTTGATGAAATTAAAAAATCTTTTGATAAAATTACTTGCACTAATGAGAATTTTTATTGATTTATTGAATATTAATTTATAGGGGGGATTTATGGAAGAAAAAGAAAAAATAATCGAAGTTGAACCTGAAAAAGTAGTAGTTGTAAATGATGGAGAAGTAAAAAATGAACAAACCTCAACTATTTCTGACACTCAACATAAAAAACAAGGAAAAGGAAATTTTGGCTGGGCTGTACTTGGATTTTTTGTGCCAGTTGCGGGTTTAGTTTTATTTTTGGTTTGGAAAAATGAAAATCCGGGAAATAGTAAAATGGCTGGAATTGGCGCATTGGTATCTGTAATTTTAGATGTTGTTTGTTATATATTTAGTTTTCTTTTTATGCCAATATTTTTGGCGTTTTTAGAAAAATTAATTGCGTATATGACAGCTTTTATTCATTAATTAAATTTAACAAAAAAGTGCAATTTGCACTTTTTTTATGTATTGGCATTTTTTAAATTATAGTAAATTAAATTATTATTAATAAATTTTTTTTAAATTATAGTTTATAGATGTTGCTTTTATAATATTTTGCAAAATAAACATGCAAAAACTGAGCTTAAAATGGTAACAAATAAAGCTAATGGAATGGCATAACTTAAATTTTTTACTTTTGTTTTTGAAAAATAAACACTTGTTACATAAAAAACAGTTTCACTACTGGCAACTATTACGCTAGCACATCTACCAATATAACTATCTACACCATAAGTGTTAAAAATGTTTGATAATAATGCTAAACTTCCACTACCTGAAAAAGGTTTTAAAACAATAAGTTCACAAAGTTCTTTTGGTATACCAATTAATTTAAAAACGGGAGAAATATACTTATATAAAAAATCACTTATTCCGCTTACTTTAAATAGTTCTATTAAAATAAAAATTGCTACAATGTTTGCAAAAATATCAAAAATTAAAGTTAAACTTTTTTGTGCTCCATTAACAAAAGAAGAGTAGTTATCTTCTTTTTTTATTAAGCTATAACTAAATAATAATATTAAAAGAACAGGGATAACATAATTCATTTTTTCTTGCCTTTCTTTTTAAGTTTTTCAATTAAAAATAATAATAAAATTCCTAAAGAAGTTGATAGAATGCTGGCAAATATAGTGGGTAGAACAATGCTTGTTGCGTTAGTACTTAAATGTGTTATTCTAAGCCCAATTATTGTAGTTGGAAATATTTGAATTGAACTTGTATTTAAAAGCATAAACAATATCATGGCTTTTGTTATATTTCCATTTCCAGGATCTAATCCTTGCATTCCTTTTATACCACTAGGAGTTGCAGCATTACCCATACCTAGCATATTTGAAGAGATGTTTATTGCAATCTGTTTTTTTGTTTCTAAGTTTGGTTTGTCAAAAAATTTATCAATTATTGGCGATAGAAAGTTTGCTAGTTTTTTATTCAAACCTGTTTTTTCACAAATTTCTAATATTCCAAGCCAAAATGCATAGATTGATATTAACGATATTGAAAGAGTCACTGCTTTTTCTGTTGCTGAAAATATAACATTTAAAATGTTATTAGGTGATGTAAAAAGCATTATTGATATAGATAAAATAAAAATAAAACTAAATATTTTATTCATAATAATTTATATGATGTTATAATAAATAAATTACATTTAGTTTACTTTTTTTTTGTATTTTGTTATAATACAATTTGTAGATTATAGGAGAGATTATGAAAAAACCATTTTATATTACAACACCAATTTATTATGCTAGTGGAGATTTGCATTTGGGGCACTGTGTTACTAGTGTTTATGTAGATACTATTGCTCGCTTTAAAAGAATGAGTAATTTTGATGTTATGTTTTTAACAGGTAGTGATGAGCATGGACAAAAAGTTGAGCAAAAAGCAAAAGAAGCTGGAATGAACCCACAAGAATATGTAGATAAATTAGATTTAAAATTTAAAGATTTGTGGAAATTATTAAATATTAGTTATGATAAATATATTCGTACAACTGATGAAAACCACGTAAAAACTGTTCAAAAAATTTTTACAAAACTTTACGAAAACGGTGATATTTATAAGGGAGAATACGAGGGATTATATTGTACACCTTGTGAAAGTTTTTTTACAGAAAGTCAGTTAATTGATGGAAAATGTCCAGATTGTGGTAGAGAAGTTGTTAAAACTAAAGAAGAAGCATACTTTTTTAAACTAAGCAAATATCAAAAACAAATAGAAGATTATTATGAAAATCACCCTGATTTTATAAGACTTGATGCTACAAGAAAAGAAATGGTTAATGGATTTATTAAACCAGGACTTCAAGATTTGTGTGTAAGCAGAACAAGTTTTAAATGGGGTGTTCCGGTTGAATTTGATAAAAACCATGTTGTTTATGTTTGGATAGATGCATTAACAAATTACATTACAGCTCTTGGATATTTACAAGAAGATGATAGTTTATTTAAAAAGTTTTGGCCTGCAGATTTTCACATTATGGCGAAAGAAATTGTAAGATTTCATATTATTATTTGGCCTGCTATTTTAATGGCATTAAATTTACCACTTCCAAAACAAATTCATGCTCATGGATGGTTAACAAAAGCTGGAACTAAAATGGGTAAAAGTTTAGGAAATGGTTTTAATCCTTATGTTTTATGTGAAAGATATGGGGTAGATAGCGTTAGATATTTTTTAATTAAAAATGGACCTATTATGCAAGATGCACCATATGATAATGAATTGTTTTTAAATACTATAAATAGCGATTTATGTAATGAACTTGGTAATTTATTAAGTAGAACAACTGCAATGCTAGCACAAAATTTTGAAGGTGTATTGCCAAAAGTTGCTAATACAAAAGAAAATGAGTTCGATAGTAATTTAATTAATGTTATTGAATCTGCTTATGAAAATGTTGAAAAATACATTAATAGTTTAGATATAAATTTAGCCGTAAATGAAATATTTAAAATTGTAAGAAGTGCTAATAAATATATTGATGAAACAACACCTTGGAAATTAAAAGAAAATAAAGAAAGATTAGCTGTTGTTCTTCATAACTTATATTTTGCGTTGTTTAGTGTTGCAACATTTTTAAAAGCATTTTTACCACAAACTAGTGAAAAAATTTTAAATCAACTAGGAATGGATAGTAATAATGCAGTATTTGAAAATATAACAAATGAATTTAATTTAAAAATAGCTGGAAATCAAACATTTAAAGGTGAGGCATTATTTGCTAGACTTGATGTTAACAAAGAAATAGAATTTTTATTAAGCGGAGAAAAGAAAATGGAAGAAGTTAAAGTAGATGTAAAAGAAGAAATTAAAGAAGAAGTAAAAGAAATTAAAGGTAAACCTGAAATTACTTATGATGATTTTGATAAATGTGAGTTTAGAGTTGGAAAAATTTTAGAAGCAGAAAAAGTAGAAGGTGCAGATAGACTTTTGAAATTTAAAGTTAAAATAGGAGATGAAGAAAGAACAATTATTAGTGGGGTTGCTCCTTATTATACTCCAGAATACATGGTAAATAAATCTGTAGTAGTTGTTGTAAATTTAAAACCTAGAAAAATTAGAGGAATTGAAAGTAAGGGTATGATTTTATACGCTTGTGATGAAACTGAAGAAAATTTGTGTTTTGTAACTCCTGAAAAAGAAATGGAAAGTGGAGTAGAAGTTTGTTAAAATGCTAATAGATACACATGCTCATTTAAACGATGGTAGATACAATAATGAAAAGCTCAACGAAATTATTAATAATTTAAAAGATAATAATATTGAAAAAGTTATAACAGTTTCTTACGATAAAGAAAGTTGTTTTAGAAATTTAGAAATTTGTAATAAATTTAATGGTATTTACATGTCTATTGGTGTACATCCATCAAATTCTTTTGAAAATTTAGATTTTTTAAACGAAATTAAGCTTAATAGTAAAATTGTTGCAGTTGGAGAAATTGGACTTGATTATCATTACGAAAATATTAATAAAATTGAACAAAAAGAGTGTTTTATTAAACAAATAAAATTTGCTTATTTAAACAAATTACCTATTATTATACATTTAAGAGATGCTTATGAAGATATGTTAAATATTTTAAAAGAATATAAAGAGTATTTAATTTATGGTGCGGTTGTTCATTGCTATAGTGGCAGTGTAGAATATGCTAAAGAATTATTAAAGCTTGGACTATATATTTCTTTTACTGGTGTTATTACCTTTAAAAATGCAAAAAAAAGTTTAGAAGTTATTAAAGAAGTGCCACTAGATAGAATAATGATAGAAACCGATTGTCCTTATTTGTGTCCTGAGCCGTTTAGAAGTCAGTTAAATGAGCCTAAATTTGTTAATCTTGTTTTTGAAAAAATTGCAGAAATCAAAAATATAGATAAAGAAAAATTAGATGAAATATTAAGAGAAAATACAAGGAAATTTTTTAAAATTTAATGGAAAAAGTTAATTATAAAAAACAATTCGGCCAAAATTTTATATACGATACCAATTTGTTAAAAGCAATTGTAGAAGATGCAATGGTAACTAATGATGATGAAGTATTAGAAATTGGTGTCGGAGTAGGTAGTTTAACCAAGGAAATTTGTAAAAAAGCCAAAAAAGTTGTTAGTTATGAGATTGATAAATCTTTAGAAAAGCATATTAAAGAAAATTTGAAAGAATTTAATAATCATACTTTAATTTTTAATGATATTTTAGAAGTAGATAATGCTGAAATAAAAACGCATTTTAATAAAAACTTTAAAATTGTTGCAAATCTTCCATACTATATTACAACACCTATAATTTTTAAATTTTTAGAAGGAAATTTTAATTTAGAAAGTTTAACTATTATGGTACAAAAAGAGGTTGGAGAGAGAATTTGTAGCAAAGAAAATAGTAAAGATTATGGAATATTATCTGTTATGCTTCAAACATATGCTAATTGCAAGGTTGTTAGACAAATTAACAGAAAAATGTTTACTCCAAGCCCCAATGTAGATTCTTGTTTGGTTAAAATAGATTTAGATTTTAATAAATATAATATTACTAATAAAGAAAAGTATAGAGAATTTATTAAGCAATGTTTTTCTATGAGAAGAAAAACTTTAGTAAACAATTTAAAAAGTTATGTTGAAAAAGAAAAATTAATAAAGGCTTTAAACAAATTAACATTAAATGAAAATATTAGAAGCGAACAAATTAGTATAGAAAAATTAGTTGAATTATTTAATATTTTAGGTGCTTAAGCACCTTTTTTATTTAAAATTTTATTTGACAAAATAAGATAAGAATTTTTATCTTTTTATAATTTTCACACATATAAATTTAATATAATTATATTAGAGGTGAAAATGATTAAAAATATTATATTAACTAGTGCAATTGATGATAAAAATTATAGGGGAATAATAAGTGTTGAAAACACGAATAACGAAACTTTAATAAAATTTAAAACTTATAATTTACCGCAATCATCTAATAAAAGAATTTTAGGACTTATTATTGATAATAATTTATATAAAGTTGAAGTTAAAACGGACGAACACTTTATTATAAAAGAAAAACTTAATTTAAATAATAAAATTAGTGTTGTTATGCTTGAAATTAACAACAATAAAACCGATATTGTACTTTGGGGAAGTAATGAAACAAATAGAGTTTGGCAAAATTCCATTTTAAATAATATGGATTTTGAAGAAAATAATGCTATAGAAAAAAATCAAAAAGAACAAGAAAAACAACTAAATAATGAAGATGAAAAAGCCAATAAATTTATATCAGATATATACAAAGAAGTAAAAAATGATGATTATGAAAGTGATGAATATATTGAAGAGTTGGTTAATAATGCATATATTCAATCTGAAAAACATGAAGAGATAGCTAATGAAGAGATGTATTTAAATAAAAGTGATGAAGAAAATTTTACGCTAAAAGAAAAATTGTCGAATAAAAGTGAATTTTTATTATCGGTAGAAACTCAAATAAATGAATTGTTAAATACTTATGAAGAAGAATATGCATTAGAGGAGTTAATTCCTTTTTCAAAATTTGTTAAAGTAGATTTAGAAAAAAACGGAAACTATTATATTTTTGGGGTAATATATGAAAATGATATAATTAAATATATTGTTTATGGTCTTCCAGGAGAATATAATATAAAACCCGAAGATGAGTATGCAAATTATTATCAGTTTTTGCCCTTAAGTAAAGAAAATCCAATGGGATATGGTTATTATTTAATTTATCAAGAAGCTGAAACGGGCGAACAAGTTGAGATGATTATTAATTAGTAAAAAAATAGTCAATATTACTTTAATTTTATTGACTATTTTTATTTTATTTGGTAAAATTTACTTAAACTATTTTGTTTAAATTTTTTTATGCAAGAAATAATTAGTTTGGAGTGATTATGAAGAAAAAAATATTTAGTATTATAGCATTTTGCTTTGCAATATTATCAATCTTTACTTTTGCAGGTTGTGGGGTAACATTATCTGGTGGTCCTAGTGCGACTGATATAGTTACTGGCAATGGTTCTATGAGTGTTAGAAAAGGTGATTATTTATATTTTGTAAATGGATATGTTTCAAATTCTTCTTTAACTGGTAGTGATAATAATTATGGTGTTGCTAGAAATGGAGCTATTTATAGAGCAAAACTAGAAAACGGTAAGTTAATGTATGAAACTACAGAAGATGAAGACGGCGAAGAAATTAAAACATTAACTAATGTAGAATTAATGGTACCAATGGTTGCTGGTTTTGAATATACAAATCTGTATATTTTTGGAAACACATTATATTTTACAAGTCCTAACACTGAAAAAGATACAACTGGTACAATTCGTTTTGATTTAACTAACATTTATGCTGTTTCTTTAAAAGGTGGAAGTCCTAAAAAGCTGGTAAACGCTTTAAATGTAGATAGTGTTAATGATTTTGATTTTACAGAAATTGATAATAAATTATATTTAACTTATATTAATGAAAGTAATTTATATGTTGCAAAAATTTCTGGTGGAAACGTTCAAAGTAATATAAAAGTAACAGACAAAGCTTCAGAATTTGTTGTTGATAAAGATAGTGGTTTTGTTTATTATACAAGAAGTTTTAATGAAGGAGAAAACAGTGTTACTGGTAACGTTTTAGCAAAAGCAAATTTAAGTGATGCAATAGAAAGTGTTGTAATAAAAGATAATTATAATACGTATTCATTAAAAGAAATTAAAAATAATAAATTATATTATACTAGAACTAATTCTTTAACAACTAATGCTTATATTTATTCTCAAGATTTAAATAATTTAAATACTGGAAGCGAAAAACAATATACAGCGGTAAGCTATACTTCAAATCAATATATTTTTGATTTAGGAGAAGGTTACACTAACGGTGTTATTGTTAATGAAAATGATAAATTACAGTTTTTAACTGGAATAGAAAACTTAGAAAATATTATTAATTTGTATGACGCAAAATTTACAATTTTCGGCATTTATGGTGAAAATATTTACGGATTAGATAATGATAATAATATTGTAAGAGTTAATGTTCAAACAAAAGATATTGAAGTTTTAGTATCTGGCGTAGAAGTAGATTCTAGCATGAAAGTAAATTTCGACTACGAAAATGGTTATATTTATTATTATGTTAAATATACTGGTAGTTCTGATGCTAGTGGTTACTATTTAAATAGAACTTATATTAATCAACAAGATAAAGAAACTGAATTAGTTGGTGTGCTTTTAAAAGAGCATAATATTCAAGAATAATTAAAAATATGGCATTTTGCCATATTTTTTTTTGTTTTTTTATAATTATTTTTAAATATTTGAAAATTATTTTAAAATAAATTATTTATTCTAATATTTATACATTGTTGGAGCAAAAAAGTAAATACCCAAAAATTTTCGACATTTTATAATAATTTACGTCTTTTTTAGAATATTATTGCAAACTTTTTTCTTTTATTTCTTTGAAAATTAAAATAAATTGTGATAATATTTTTTTTGTTCAATGAAAGAACAGGAAGAAAAAAGATTATTTTAAAGGAGAAATTTATGGAAAAAAACAAAAACATCAAAATTATGTTGATTGATGAAAACGAGCAAACATTAAAATTACTAAAGGAGAATTTTTCAAGTGATGGGTTTGAGGTTGTCGGGGCCAAATCAAACGGTATAATTGCACTTGAAGAAATTAAAAAAGAAAAACCAGATGTTATTATTATGGATGTAGTATTATCTGGTGTAGATGGGTTTAGTTTAATAGAAAGTATTAACACATTAAATATTGAAACTAAAATTATTGTTGTTTCAAGTTTAAGTTTAGAAGGTTTTATTACTAAAGCTTTAAATTTAGGCGTTAGTTATTATATGATTAAACCTTTTAACATGGAAGTATTAAAAAGTAGAGTATTAGATGTTTTAAACGATAACAAACCTAAAGCTAATATTCAAGTTATTGGTAAAAATCGAAATCTAGAAGAAAAAATTACAAATATTTTTATAACTGTTGGAATTCCTGCTCATATTAAAGGTTATCAATTTTTAAGAGAGGCAATTAAAATGGCTATTGATAATCCTGATATAATTAATAGTATTACTAAAAAATTATATCCATCTATTGCTGAAAAATTTGAAACTAGTGCAAGTAAAGTTGAAAGAGCTATTAGGCACGCTATTGAAGTTGCGTGGAATAGAGGAAAAATTGAAAATATTAATACTTTATTTGGCATTAAAGTTTATGCAAATAATGAAAAACCTACCAATGGAGAGTTTATTGCTTTAGTTGCAGATAAAATGCTTTTAGAGGGTGTTTAAAAAATTATAAAAATTTGTATAAATTGCTAGACTTTTACATAATAAATATATATAATTAAGCAAGATAGAACTTTTAAAAAAAGGGAGATATTTTTATGGAAAAAGTGGAATACATTAGATGCCCAAGATGTGAGTTAAATTACATTTTAAAAAAAGATAAACTTTGTAAGGTTTGTCAAGCAGAAATTGCTAGTCTTGGACATGGTTCAGAATTAGAGGGAATGCAAATTTGCCCTATTTGTAAAGCAAATTATATTAATGATACTGAAGATATGTGCTCTTTTTGTGCTGAAGAAAAAAACTATGAAGATAGTTTAGTTGGCGATTACGATTCTGACGATAATTGGAGAATGTATGTAGAACATGATGATGAAGAGAATGAAGAGGATGAAATTGGTGAAATGTCTTCAATTACAGATTCACTTGATGATGAAGAAATGGAAACCAGTGAACTTGATCTTGGCGATTTAGATGATGAAGATGGTCTAGATGTTGCAGATTTAGATGATATGGATGAAATAGACGAAATAGATGATTTTGATGATGATTTTGATGATGACGACGATTTTGATGATGACGAGGATGATGATTAAATAAAAACTGCAATTTTTGCAGTTTTTTTTGTTTGAAAAAATTGTTTAAAAAGTTTTTATTGGTAATAATTTATTTTATGAGAAACAATTTAACATTAAGTGAAATTAAAGAACAAATTGATAAATTAAAGGGTAAAAATATTAGTATGCTTGTTAATAGGGGTAGAAAAAAACTTGAAAAATTAGAAGGTGTTATAGAAAATTTATATCCAAGCGTTTTTACCGTTAATTTGATTGATGGAAATGGTGTAGCAACTTATTCTTATACAGAAGTTTTATGTGGTCATGTAAAATTTTTATAAGATTACCACTAAAATTATAGAGTTATTTTATAAAAGAAATTTAAATTAGTTCTAAAACGAAAAAACCCGCTATAAAATATTATAGATTATAGGGGGTTTATTTAATGGAACAAACAAATTTAATTAATAGCACGTATAGGAAAAAATTGGGTACTATTCAAAATAATGTATCAACTGAATTGCAAGCAGAAAATAATATTGCAAAAATTTTATGTAGTAAAGCTAGCGCAGTTATTACAAACTACGAATCGTTAAATGGAGAACTAAAATTTAATGGTTTAGTTTGTTTTTGTGTAACTTACACAAATGAACTTGGCGAATTTTTTACTCTTTCTGGAAGTGAAGGTTTTAGCAATAAAATTGAAAACGAAAATATTAACATAAACTTTGTCCCAATGTTTAATGTTGAAACTATTGAACTTAAAGTTGATTCTACAAGTGATGAAGTAAAGCTTTCTAGCACAATTGAAACTAATATAGATGGATTATTTACGGATACATTAAATTATTATGTTAATACAGATGATAAAATTGTAACAAATAGTAATTTTGTAAACTTTTATACTCTTTCTTCTAATGGTAAATTAAAATTTGATTTAGATGAAAGCTTTGAAACAAAGAAAAGTATTAATAAAATTTTATTTACATGTGCTAATGTTAAAATTTTAGATTATAGTTTAGGAACAGATTATTTTACTGTTGAAGGTGAAGTTTGTATTAATATAGGTTATGAGACAAATGACGATGTTAAGCAGCTTTGTAATTATACTAAATGTATAAAATTTAAAGAAGAATTAGAAAAAGATGGAATAAAAAAAGATGGCTTGTTAATGGTTAATGCGTTTATAAACAATTGTGAAATTAAGGCTGAATTGAGCCAAAATGAAAAAGATTACAGCATAAGCTTGGTTTTGCCAATTAACGTTAATTATGCCCATTTATTGCCTTACACAAGCGAAGTAATTGTAGACGCATATAGTTTAAAAAATAAAATTAATTTAAATATAGAAAGCTTTAAAGTAATGGATAAAAATTTATCAAAAACTCTTTATGAAAAAATTGACGGACAATTTGTTATAGATGATGAAGCGCCTAGAATTATTAAAACTGTTAGTTATTGTGGAGAAAATGTAACTATTACTAATAGTTTTGTTGATAATGATAAATTAATTTTAGAAGGCGTGGCTAGTGTTAGTGTTGTTTATCTTGAAGATGATGAAAATGAGACACTAAATTCTGTTATTGTAGAAGTTCCGTTTAGCATTGAAAATCGCATTGAAGAATTAAATTTAGATGATGAAATAACAGCATGTGCAATGATTAAAGACGTTGATGTAAAATGTAAAAAAGGTAAAGAAATAAACATAGATTTGGAACTTTGTATTTTACTTAATGCTTTTAGTACCTTTGAAGAAATGGCTTTAACAAATATTTCAGAAGGCGAACTTTTAACGCCTAAGGAAGCTTGTCTTCAAATTTATTTTGCTAAAAAAGGAAATTCTTTATGGGATATTTCAAAAGGTTTACAATGTAAACCGGAACAAATTTTAGAACAAAATCCTAACATTAATTTACCTTTAGAAAACGACGAGAAAATTGTATATTTTAAAAATCAAAATAATTAAAAAAGTGCCTATTGGCACTTTTTTGTTTGAATATTAAAATATATGTTTTAAATATTTGATTTTTGTTAATAATTGTGTTTATGAAAAATTTAGGTATCATTTTTTTGAGTATATTGATTTGTGTTTTTGTAATAGGGTGTTTTTGCTTTGATAAAAATAAAAGTTCTAACATTTCTTCTGCAGATTATTTAAGACTTCATATTAGAGCAAATAGCAATAACGAAGACGATCAGAAAGTTAAATACTTGGTAAAATCTGAAGTTTTAAATTTTATTAATAGCGATGCGCAAACTTTTACTAGTAAAATTACCATTGAAAATTATTTTAAAGAAAAAGAAAAAACTTTAGAAAATTATATTAACAATGTTTTATTAGAAAATGGATTTGGTTACATAAGCAACATAACATTAACTAGTGAATATTTCCCAACTAGAACATATAATGGAGTTACCTTAGAAAGTGGTATATATGACGCTATTATAATAAAACTAGGTAAAGCAGAAGGAAATAATTGGTGGTGTGTTGCTTATCCACCACTTTGTTTTATGTATGAAAGTTCAAATTTTGGTAATATTACTTATAAAAGCAAAGTGTTAGAAATAATAAATAAATTTTTTAAGAGGTAATTATGAAAAAACAGAACATCAAAAAAATAATATCTTTATGCTCAATTTTTGTTATTATAATGGCATATATAACTTTTTCGGCTTTTATTGGGGGAAATTTGCAAACCAAAAATTTAAATATATCATCCAATATGATGCAAACCCGAATTGTTCAAGCTAAACTATTTGATATGGGCTTTTATGACGGAAAAATTAATGGGCTATATGACGATAAAACAATTTTAGCAATAAAAGATTATCAAAATGCTAAAGGTTTAAATGTTACTGGAGTATTAGATAGCACAACTACAGCAAGTTTAGGAGTATCAAGTTCTGCTCAAACAAATAGTGATTTATATTTGCTTGCCAAATTAATTCACTCAGAGGCAAGAGGAGAACCTTATGCTGGACAAGTAGCGGTAGGCGCAGTTGTTTTAAATAGAGTTAAAGATCCTGGTTTTCCAAACACTCTAGAAGGGGTTATTTATCAGCCTTGGGCTTTTACAGCACTTCACGATGGACAATTTCAATTAGAACCAAATTCAACGTCATATCAAGCCGCACAGGACGCATTAAATGGTTGGGATCCTAGTTATGGTAGTATTTATTACTATAATCCCGTAACTGCTACAAGCAGTTGGATTTTTACAAGAACGACTGTTGTTACTATTGGTAACCATGTGTTCGCAATATAGGAGGAATTATGAAAACAAGACAAGTTGTAGCTTTGGTTGTAGTATTTTCAATTTTAGTTGGATTATTGACTGTTGGTTTTGTTACAACTACTAATAATTTAGCTAATGTTAGTGGAAATCTTCAAAGTGTATATGAAAGAAATTTATATGAATTGGTTAGTGATGTAAACGATATTGAAGTAACGTTGAGTAAAAGTTTGGTTAGTAATGACTCAACACAATTAAAAAAACTTTATTATAAATTATATGAGCAATGTAATTTGGGTCAAAGTAATTTAAGTAGATTGCCAGTTAATCATGAATCTATTTTACAAACCACAAAATTTATAAATCAAATGGGTGGATTTAGTTATTATTTATTTGATAAATTAAATAACGGTGAAAGTTTAAGTGAAGCAGACTTATCTAGTTTAAATGAACTATATGTTATGTGTGTATCTATTCAACAAATTTTAAATGAATATGCTTATCAAATACAAAATAATTATAACATTTTAAAAGATGCAAATTTAAAAGATGGACAAATTAATACTACTTTTACTTCTATGCAAGAAACGGGATTAGAATATCCAACATTAATTTATGATGGTCCATTTTCAGATTCTGTAATGTATCCTGAAATTAAAGGATTAACAAAAGAAGAATGGAATTTGGAACAAGTTAGCAATATGTTAGAAGAACTTTTTAAAGATTATGATGTTAAAAGAATAGATTATAAAGATGAAACACAAGGAACTATTTCAACATTTAATTTTAATATGACACTAAATAATGGTCATGAATATTATTTGCAAGTGGCTAAACGTGGTGGAATTATTTTAACAATAAGTAGCTATCAAAAAAGTACCGCCGATAATTTAGAATTAACTGAATGTGAGCAAAAAGCAGAAGATTTTGCTAAAATGTTAGAATTAGAAAATATAAAAGCTGTATGGAGTACAAAATTAAATAATATTGCTTATATTAATTTATGTACAGTTATTAATGATACAATTGTTTATCCAGAAATGATAAAAGTTAAAATAAGTTGTGAAACTGGAGAAATTATGGGTTGGGAAGCCAGAAGTTATGCTTATAATAAAGAAGAAAGAAATAATACTATGCCTTCGCAAACTGCAAGTAGCGCTAGAGAAAAAATTTCTAAATTGTTAACAATAGAAACTGAAAAAAAAGCAATAATACCGCTAGAATATAATAAACAAATTTTATGCTATGAGTTTAAATGTACCTACAACAATTATATTTATTATGTTTATATAAATGCAGACACATTAAAACAAGAAAATATTTTGAGAGTTATTGATACTTTAGATGGAAATTTAATGATGTAAATATTTTGTAAAAAACTTTACTTTTGTAAAAAAATATTATATAATAACGATATGGAAAAGATAAATGTCGAAAAATTGAAAGAATTGGGGATTTTTGAAATAAGAAATATTGCTAGAGAGGTAGGCGTATATTC
The DNA here is from genome assembly GCA_015055535.1 of Clostridiales bacterium. Lineage (GTDB taxonomy): Bacteria > Bacillota > Clostridia > Christensenellales > UBA1242 > UBA7868. The sequence continues at coordinate 17,399 of SVIA01000011.1, read as the reverse complement.
TCCAACAACTATAAAAAAAGAAACACTTATTGAAAAAATTACAAATATTGTTAATGGAATAGAAAAACCTTATGTTAAAAAAACAAAACAAGGTCGTCCACCAAAAAGTATTAATAGTATTAATCAGTTAATGGATGTTATTGTCCCTTCAAAAATATTTGAAAATACTCCTAAAAATTTAAACGAATGCTATTTTAATGATTTAAATGAAAGTATAGATGTTAATATTGTAGGAACAAATGAAACATATTTTAAAGCATTAATAAAAACTTATGATAATTTAGACTATGCTTTAGCTTTTATTAAATTGTATAAAGAAGATAAAGAAAATGTAGTATTTATAAATAAGTCTCAAGTACAATTTTATAAATTAAAATCTGGAGATGAAATAACAGGGAAATATTTATTTTTAGATAGTGAAAAACCTTTAATTTTAAAAGAAATTTACTCTATAAATGAAGTTGCTTTTACAGAAAATTTTAGTAGAAACATAGATTTTTCAAATTTACCAGCATTATTTTCTAAAGATAAATTAAAATTAAATATTTATAAAGAAAACGATGAAATATTTAATTTTGTTGATATTTTAAATCCTTTAGCAAAAGGACAAAGAATTTTATTTTTAAATAAAAATGATAATTTTTTAAGTTTTAAGATTTTAAATAGATTAAGTTCTTCTGAGAATAACTTGAAAGGTTTAGCTGTTTTAATAGACGAAGTGCCTGAAAATTATTTTGAACTTTCAAACATTAAAGATAAAGTGGAAATTTTAAGCAATAATTATAGTAAAGGTGAAAATTTAAAACTTGAAATTGAAGTTAAGTTTGAAAAACTTTTAAGACAAGTTGAAAATGGGGAAGATGTAGTTTTATTTATAAATGATATTTCTAAACTTTACAACTATTTATTAAATTTATTTGTATTAGAAAAAAACACTATAGAAACTTCTAGTATTTATGCTTATGATTATATTAAAAAACTTGTTTTATCAGGTAAATTTACTGGTAATGGTAGTTTAACTATTATTTCAAATGCCAATTTTGAAAACTATAAAAACAATTTTGAAAATCGTTTTAGTGGCATTTTTAATAATGTAATTTCATATACTAAAAAAGGGTTTGATTATTTTTTAGATTATGAAAATTCTTATACTTCGAATTTAGATAAAATATTAACAAAACCTGAAATTGTTAAATATAAAGAATTGATTAATAAAGTGAAAATTTAATAAAATAAGAATAAAAAAATAGGAAATTTAAATTTCCTATTTTTTGTTTTAAAACTATTTAACTTTCATTCTAGTTCTTAATTTAATAAATACAACTACAATTGCTGCAATAACTATTGAAGAAACAACAATAACGATAATAGAAGTAGTAGATAGTGGTTCCTTTTTATATACAACAAAGCTTAATTCAGTATTTCCATCATCTGATTTAACTTGTACAACAAATGTACCTTTTTGGGTTCTTTCAATTGTATAAGTATTTACTTCATTTAAACTTTCATTAGTAATATCTACAACTTTTTCGTTATTTATGTATAAGCCACATTCACCAATTTGAGAATAAATTAGATAAGGGTTATAAGTAAATGTTATTGCGTTAGTAGTACTGCCACCTTCTTTAACAGAAGATTTAATAATTGCTTTTGCATCATTATCTCTAATCCAAACATTAAATGAGAAATTTTGTGAAGATAAAATTGTATTTTCATTTTTAACATAGATTTCATATAAGCCACTACCATTATATGTATCGATAAGTTGGTTGCCCTCGTCATCTAATTTAATCTCGCCTGTGTTAGGATCAATATGTGCATATTTAATAGTGCTAGCTAAATTAATTTTATATAAATAATTATTTTTATAATTATCTACTGGAATATTTGGATCATTGCCTACACTAATAAATTTAGTAAGTTCACTAGTTATATCTTTTCCATCTCTAATTATTTTAGAAATAACTTGACCATTTAATCCAATATAACTAAATTCTTTATAAGCCACTTTAGAATTTAAAATAGTAAAGTGAATAGTTTTGTTAATATTTTTAGAATCGATTATAGCATTTAATTCTATAGTATATAAACCATAATCAGTAAAAACATATTCTCCATTAGAATTTCTATTAAGTTTATTAATTTTCTTACCGTTAATAAAAGCATTAATTGTTAAAGAACCAGTATTATATTGTCTTTCTTGTTCTATTTTAACATTTACAGCATTATTATAAATTTGATATTCAATTGGGTTTTCATTGTTTATAGAAACGATAACTTCAGTAAGTAAAATAATACTTAAGAATGAATTTCCGCTAAAATATTGAACATTTCCAGCTAGATCTTCAAAATAGAAATTATAAACACCAGCAGGAACATTATTTAATATAATAGTTTGAGTTTTTGTTTCTTCATTTATTTGATAAATATTTTCATTTAAACTTATTTGTTCGTTGTTTAAATAAAGTTTAACATTAATAGTATTGCCAGTTAAGTTGGCATTAACTTCATTATATAAAGGAAGGGTAATTGTTAGTTTTTTATCAGTAACTTTTAAATAATAAGTTTTAATATTTTCAGCAAGATTTTCTGTTGAAAATTCACCTTCATAAATTTCTAGTTTTGATTCTTCAGTAGAAACATTTAAGAAATTACTATTATATTCAATTTTCGTAATTGCAATATATTTATAAGGTGTAGAAGTACCATTATTCACTTTAGATATTAAATGGAAAGTTGTATTTGGATATTCTGTTTGATTAACTTCAACTTCTTCAACAATTAAATTAAAGTCACTATTTACTTCAATAATTGCATTATAAATAGAATAATATGTATCACAAGTTATTGTTTTTGCACCAATAATGTAAGTTTGAACATTTTTGCTTGCAAATAATTCAAAATTTGTCATATTAGGCTCGTTAGTATAAACGGCATAAGTTTTATTACTTGCTTGTTTAATGCTAAATTTATATATGTTTTGATTATTCAATGAATTTTTAACAACTATTTCGTAATCTCCAAGTTGAGTAAATGTATAGTCGCTAGTAATGTCATTTATGTTTTCTGTTATTTCTTCATTTAAATTTGTAACATAAGTTCTTTTAGCATTTATAGTAATAGGGAATAATGTACTGTTTAAATAACTTAAAGTTACATTTTTAGAAGTACTAATAGTAAAATCTGCAGTGCTTTTAATTGGTTTAATTTCTAAATTGTTGCTTGAACTATCTGTAAAGTCAATACTTGGCATGTCAGGGTAGTAAATATAACTTAAAGTATAAATATTAGGAGTTTCGCCTATTGTTGTTAAATCTGTAAGTTCAATTGTAAATTTAATTTGCCAATCATAAGTTGCTAAAATTTTTGCATCTTCATCATATTCTTTTGCTAAAATTTTTATTAAGTTTATTTCTCTAATTCCATCACCATATGTTATGTCATAAATGTTATTTGAAGTTGGGAAAGTTAATTGGTTAAGATTTGTATTTGGTAAAATTGAATAATAAACATTTAAGTTATATAAATGAGATTGATAAATTAATTTTACATTATCTTTATCAGCAGTATAATCTACTCCGTTTATTGTTTCATATGGATTATTGCCAAAATCAATAACTTTTTTATCTTCAACACCAATAATTTTAACTTTATTTTGTTCTCTATTAAAGTTATCTTTCCATTCTATTTTATAAATAGATACTGTAATAGGAGCTAAATTAGAAATAGATTCTCCAAGATAAGCAATGTGCGAGAATACAAATGAGCTATTAGGATTTGAGTTTAAAGCAGTTTGATTACTATCATATTTAAGTGGTTTATAAAGATAAGTTTTAGTAGTTTCATCATAAACTACAGCAGATACAGTTAAAGATTGAACATATGTAGCAATATTATTGTCTGGTATCGTTAATATAAATCTATCTTCATAATCAATAATAGAAATATCTAATAATTCGTTAGGAGTGTTAATAGTAATAGAAATAGTATTTCCGTTTCTATTTGAAATATCAATTGTATATTTACAGCCTAGTTTATTTACAGTGGTATCGCTTAAAATTAGGTTGTTTACATAGCTTATAATATCGCTAATAGAATTAAAGTAAGTAATGGTATCATTTTCAACGCTTACTGGGAAGTATCTTAAATCGTGATTTGTTCCATTTATAGAAACTTTAACATTTAAATAATCATAATATTTATTTGAAATATTAGTTAATTCAAAATTAACATCATTAACAACTTCAACATTTTCAACTTCAATATTACTATTTGTAGTAGAAGTATAGTTAGCTGAAAGTGAATAATCAGTTAAATATAAAACAGTATATATTGTATAGTTATTTGCTTGGTCAATTTCAATAATTTCATAAAAACCTTCATTTTCAAAGAAATCATTTAAAGTTTTATTATTTATTGTATTATCTAATTTGTTATATTCTTTAGAAGTATATATTTTATTTCTATCACTGTCTAATGCGTTAATATCAAATTTATATCTAGTAGTTGTTAAATTATTATATTCTTCATCTCCAATAACTAAACTTTGTTGACAAGCATTAGTAATATCTGAGTATTTATTATATTTTCTAATGTAAATACTAGATGTATCTTGATTAGAAACAAAAGTAGGAGTTTCAGTTATAACTATTGCATAATTATCAAAATTCAATTTACTAGTTCTATCTTTATTAGCAACGCTTTGTTTTAAAATTTCCTTTTCTTCAGCTGTTAAGAATTTATCATTATCAATATATTTATTTACATTTACAAATGGAGCAGTGTGGTCAACTGTCATTTTGAAAGTTTTACTTGAATTATTGTTTAAAATGCTATAATTATTTTCAATTAAGTAATTTAATGTTAATTCATAAGTGGCTTCTAAAGACATGCCATTTTCGTCAAATAATCCATTCATATTATTAGGATCTAGTATAGTTAATGTATATTTATATCTTAACTTATTACTTGGAATTTTACTTGTTGTAAGTCTAGTTCTTGTTAACGTTAGATTATAATTAGAAATATAATAGATTTTTTCTGATCCAAAGGTAAAGAAATTTGAAGTAGGTATAGATTGAGTTTGGAATATTATAGAATTATTCATTTTTAAAACTATGTTATTTAAATCTATATCATATAAATAATCACTTGTACTGTCTTGGAAAATAAAACTTAATGAATTTGAATTTGTGCTATATTCTGCTTCAGTAATTTCTTTATTGCCATCAATAATATAATAGCCATCTGGAGCTGTGTCTGTTAAATTTATTCTAAAATCAATGAAATTTGGATTAATATTAGTATTGCCGTCATATTTATAACCGCTATTATCATAAATTCTAATTACATAGTTTTGACGGTTATTAAAATAATAATTAGAAGTACTTGTTTTAGAATCGTAAACTACAACATTATTATTTATTACTTGATAATATAATTTAAATTCATCATTTTCAAACAAGTATTTATAAACTGTATTATTTAAGTTTGTAGTAATAGGTAATTTATTTGTTGTAATATCTTGATTGTTTTGAATATAATATAAAATATTTTCTGCACTTAAGGTGCTATTTGCTAAATTAAATTTAATATTTTTACCAATTAATGTAGAAGAAGAATATATTTCAATAGGAGAGTATCTATCTACATAGAATGTAATAGTGTTATCAGAAGTTTGACCGTTAACATATGTTTTTGTTAAGGTGTATTTACCAGGAGCTGTAATAGTTTCTCCATTTAAATAAGTAGGATTAATTAAATTTGAAATAAATCCGCCACTTAAAACACTATTATTTGTATTTTGATCTGATTCTTCAATTGTGTTATTATTTGACATTTTTAATAAATCGAAAGAATCTTTGAAATTTTCAGTAAAAGTTAAATTGTTAGAATTTTCTACGAAAGGATAGTATTTTAATATTAAACTACTTAGTTTATATTCTTCATCTATACTTTCATTTAAATATCTTACATAAACTTGTTTAGAGTTAGTTACACTTTCTCTTTGAATATTATAGTATTTGTTATCATAACCATAAATTAAAATTTGATTTTTATCTGTATTTAAAGTAAAACTAATTGCATAATTTGTATTATTAACATTGTATTTTACATCAAATAAAATATTTATTTCTTCTTTATCAGGAGGAGTGATACTTAAAATATTAAACATATTATATTGAGAATATGTTTTAGTAGTATCATAGTTGCTTGGGTAATAAGCTTTAGCATTAACGCTTATATTAGTATATGGAGTTATAATATATTGATCTTCAGAAGAATCTATTAAACTATTGTTATTAAAATAAGTTTTAGCAAAATCTAAGTTTTTATCATTAATTTTAAATTTAATAGCTTTATTATTTCCAAATATTACTGAATAAGCATTAGAAACTAAATTTTCTCCAGCTTGTTTAACTGATAAGGTATTATTTTCTAAGAAATTTAATAACTCTGTGTTTTCTTCTTTAACTGCATTAGTATGTAAAACTATTGGATCGGTGTTGTCTAATAAAACATAAAAAGTTTTTGAATTTCCAGCTAAATCTGAAATTGTAAATTTATATAAACCAGCGTTTGAAATAATAGCATTTTCATTATTGTCAAAAGCATAATTAGACAAACTGTCGTAATCTACTAAATTATTCAATTTAGAATTAATATATAATAAATCACTATAGTATGTTTCTAAGTACCAGTTGTTATAAATATTTAATTTGTCATTTTCAATTTTATAATCTATAATAGTAGTTTCTTCTTTATTTAAATATAAACTTTCATAATTAACACTAATTTGATTTGTTATGTTTTTATTTAGTGCAAAAATAGAGAAAGGTTTATTTGTTTTAATAATATTATCTTCAAAATTGTTTACACTACCTAAAATATTTCCGTTTACAACAGAATAAACTTTGAAGTCAATTGGAGTTTTATCTATTGTAAAATATTTAGTAACATTTGTAGAATAGTTAATACCATATTCTATTTTAACTAAATATTCTCCACTATCTGTAAAGTCTATAAAATTTTGATTTGTAGTAGTATCTAGTTTAATCATTTCATTTGGAATGTTTAATTGAGCTGAACTAGAAGATACATTTTCTTGTTTATAGAAAGTTATTTTGGGTTGAACAGTAAAAGGTGTTTTAACAAAGTTGCTCCATTTAACTCTAACATTTTTATTAGTATAATTATTTGTTGCAATTTGATTTTCAATACTATTTTCAACTGTTTTAATCTCTAAAGTAGGAGTATCATTTGCTATTTTAAATATTAGAACTTGATAATATTTAGTAGCTGTGTTAGCAGTGTCTAAATTAGAAAAATTGTAAGGAATAAATACTAAATAAGTACCAGCTTTTTCAAATCTTGTGCTTGTTGTAAAAGGATGAGTTGAATCGGCAATTATATTAAAGTCGTTATCAATATTACAATATTCAGCTTTACGATAATCGTTTATATCATCATTTTCATCTAAAGAAGTAATATATCCATTTAATTTAACAGGAGCTTGGTTAGTCACTGCAATTTTTGATAATATTAGGTTTTTGTTGTCATTAGAAAGATTTGCAAGAAAGTTGTTTATGTTAGTGTAAGGAAGATTTGTTGTTGCATCTTTATTTAAATAAGAAAAATCGCTATAAAAGTTTTCGTTATAAAGTTGAGTATAATATGCATTTTGTGGATTAGTGTCAGGGTAGTGTTTATAAAATGTTTCAAAACCAAAAATGTATAAAACATCACTTTTTAAATTTTTTAATTTAGTAGTTTGTTCGTTTGGTATAACTTCATAAGAGTTTTCACCATTTTGTATTACAATATTGTATGTAATATCATATTTTCCAAGAGTGTTTAATTGTAATTCAACATTATAATTTGAGTTAACTTTAATTTTTGTATCCTTATATACTGATTGATTAGTACTTGTAAATAATACATAATCACCATCATTTTCAGTAACTAAAGCAGAAGTAATTGTTGCAATTGTTTCATTATAAGTAAAATTAATAATAGGATTAAATTTGTAAGGATTATATTTTAAATTAGGTTTATTTTCTGTTGAGTAATTAAAAGATGATGTATTTATATTGGTTGTAGCATTTAGGTTTGAACTGTTTACATTTTCAATAACTGGTTGATTTTGGTTTTCAAAGTATTCAGTGTTGTCAATAATATAAAAAGAGTAGTAATTTGTATCTGAAAAAGTTCCGGCATTTGTAACATAAGAGTAAGAAAAAGCCAAATCATATTTACCCGCGTAATTAACATCTAAAGGTGTGGTATTATCAAAAGCCATAATAAAAATATATTGTTCATTTTCTCCTGGCTTATAAATTTCAGGTACAACGCTAACACCATTTACCATTAAACTTGCGCTAAGCATTTTTATGTATGCGCTACTATTTGCTTTTGGCATTAATGTTACTAAAACTGCCTCGTTGTTAGAAAAATCTAAACTAATAACATCGTTATTATCAACAGTTGTCAGTTTTGTATTAACAATTTCATTGTAATTATCATACAATTCTTTGCTTGTATAAGCTCCAAGCTTTTTTGTATTGTTGTTAGAATCTTTAATATTGCTATTTTGATAGCTAACTTTTAAAGCTCCAAGTTCAATATAATTATTTTCGGCATAAATTTTTGATGTGTTAAAATTAAATACAGTTAGTGGTAAAAAAGCCACAAGAATTAAAATTAACACAAATGATATTTTTCTTAATTTACTCATAAAATTACTCCTAATATTTTAATCATGAATATTTTATCACATTAACATATTTTAAATCAAACAAAAATAAAGATATTTATAAATATATTTATATATATAAATTATTATATATTAATAATTTTTTAATATTTACTTAGTGTGTTGGCAAAAATTTACAAAAAAAATAAAGCCGTTTTGGCTTTATTTTTTAAATTTTTTCATAAAATTAGCAAAATCATCATCGTCATCATCATCGTCATTATTTTTAAATACTAATTTATTTCTTTCTTGAATATCATAAGAAACTTTATCTTTATCAAGAGAGTGACCAGGTCTATATTCTTCTTTTGCTGGAGTTAAGTTGTAATAAGGGTTTTTATGAGCAAAAGTAAACGTGCTTCTTAAAGAGAATTCTTTAAACATATTAACAATAACTTCGCCTTCTTTTAAGTGGTCAAGTTCTTCAGGTGGAATTAAAGCTGTTGATAAAATTTGTTCACTTGTACTAGTTTGTCTTCCAGACTTAATATCGCTGCTACGGCTTTCACTAGTATTTGTTTGAATTAATGTTTTATTACCACAGTTTTTACTAAATTCTTCTTTAGTTTTAATATCTTTAGTACCAATGAAAATTTGAATATTACAGTTGTTTTTAATAGTTTGAGCATCGTTTTCGCCGTATCTACTTGTCAATTGGTTGTAATCTTGAACAATTAACATTAAGAATAATCTTCTACTTCTACCAGCGGTAATAAATGGTTTGATTTTTTCAATTTTTGGAAGGTTACCAAACTCATCCAAAATAAAGTAAACAGTTCTATCAAGTTCTAGGCTTGGTTTGTTTTTACTAGCTTTGTCAATTAAAATTTTATAAAGTTGAGTAATATAAATATTAGCTAATGGGTAACGAGAGTCTTTTTCATCTGGAATAATAATAAACAGCGCAGTTGGTTTATCGGTAAAACCATTAAAATCAATATCTGTTCCACTTGTTAAGTAACTAATACCCAAATCACTAAACATATTAAGTGCAGTTGCTACGTGTCCCATATAACCACGCATTGTATTGGTTGCGTTATTAATAACACCATTAGCAAGGTCAACACATTCACTGTTTTTAGGTCTTCCTCTAAAGTAGTTTTGAAGTGTTTTTACTGGAGCATCTGAATCTGGGTCTCTAAACATTGTAATTTTATATAAGTTATAGAAAATAAATTTATCTTTAGTAAGTTTTAGCTCTGGGTATAAACTATCTTCAAGCATAGCAAGAAGAGTACCACGAATAAAGTCTTGAGCTCCTTGTGCCCATTGAGGATCTTGTCCGGTTGGAGGACAAAGTTGAGCACAGATATCTTGAATATCTTCATAAGCTTCACTAGTAAGCTTGTCTTTTAAAGCTTTAATATCATTATTTAAAGCTTCTTTGCTAGGATAAGCAACACCTTCAAACTCGTACCATTCATTATAATAAGTAGAACCTTTTATAATTTGAACGTTAGGAAGTTTGCTTGGAGAAACATCTTTATAAACTTTAACTTCTTTAAGTAAGTTGTTTGCTCTTTGAAAGTTGTCAAAAGCTCTGTCAAGTGGGTTCCATCTATCAGAGTTATTTGGTTCTCTTAGGTCTACAACTTTAACGTCGTAGTTAGAATTTTCTAATTTAACTTTATTTCTTAAGTAAAGTTCGCCTTTTGGGTCGGCAATAACCATACTTGGTTTACTAGCTGTTTCACTTAAAATTTGAATAGTGGGAATAACAAAACCTTGAGTTTTACCACTACCAGTTGTACCAATAACCAATGTATGAATAGGTTTATACATATTAACTAAAAGTTGTCTATTTTTAAGTTCAGCTCTTATAACAATACCTTCACTATTACATCTTTTTAAATCTTGCCAAAGATGGAATTTAAAACGTTTATCTGTTTTAAGTTCGCTTTCAGTAATAAAACGAGAGTTAAAATATTGTTTGTCTTCTTTTCCGTCAGTTGTTTTAACTTTTGTTTTGTCTCCACTCATACCAACATAACGCATTGTTTTATTAAGTTCGGTAACTATTCCAAGTAATAATCCAAGCCCAGCACCTACAAAACTTATAACATTTGTAAAAATTGCAACTCCAAATTCTTTTGCTGGAGGAGTAAAGTAAGTAATTACACAACCTAAAATGTAGCCAATTACTGTTAAAACTAACACAACTTTAAAAGAAAATTTTTGTCTTTTTTCCATAATGCCCTCTTTTATAAATAAAATATTTAAAATTTGTTATACTATTTATAAACATAAAAGAAATTCATAAATAATAGTTTCTTTGTAATTTTACCATAACATAAAATAAAAAATCAAATTTATTAATCATTTTTTAAAAAAATAATTAATTTTAAAAAAAATAAAAAAAAATAAAAAAAATGTTGAAATTGTTTGATTTATATTAAAAGTTGTGTTAAAATTTGTGTAAATAAGGTTGGCTAAGTATGCCAACTTAATAAAATTCATATTTTTATGGGGGAATTAAAATGAAAAACTTTTTATTTAAGTTGGCAATGTTAGCAACTACTGCAAATAATACTGCAAACAATTGGGGCGCTAATGGTGAATGGAACTGGGTAAGAGATCTTGTTAATTTCTTAAAAACATTATTACCTTACGTGTTAATCGTTGTTGCTACTGCTGGTACAATTTATGCTGTTGTACTTGGCGTAAACATGGCAAGAGCAGAAGATGCTAGCAAAAGGGAAGAAGCTAAAAAGAGAATTATTAACTTTGTAATTGCTTTAGCTGTAACAATTTTATTAATTGTTCTATTAAATGTATTTGTTACTTACATTCCAGGTTGGTTGGGTGTAACATTACCTCAATAATCAAAAAAAATTAACGGCACATGTTGCCGTTTTTTTTGTGCCCTTATTTTATTTAAATTTTTATTTTTTTGTAATATCATTATGTACTTGATTAATATATGCTCTATATATAAATATAAAAATTGTTTTAAATAAAAACGCAAAAAACACCTTACGGGCGTGTAGCATAAAAATAAAGAAATTCATATAAGTTTTATATGGATTTTTTTAATAGTATAGAAATTAATAAAAAAAATTTAATAGATAACTTAAAAACAATAAAAAACAAAGCCAAAAACAAAAAGATTTGTGCAATGGTTAAAGCTAATGCTTATGGGCACGATTTAAAAACTGTAGTTTTAACTTTAAAAAACAATGTAGATTTTTTTGGCGTTGCAAATACAGAAGAAGCGTTAAAGATAAGAAATTATGCTTACAAAAACAAAATATTGCTTTGCGGAGCTTATAACAAAGATAAACTTAAAAATTTAATTTTAAATAAAATTAGTTTAACGGTATTTTCGTTTTTTCAATTAAAAGAGATATTAAAAGAATGTAAAATTGTTAAAGAAAAGGCATATTTGCATATTAAAATTAATACTGGAATGAATAGACTTGGAATTAAAAATATAAAGTCTTTAAAAGTTATGTTAAATTTTATTAATAAAAACAATAATTATTTAATTTTAGAAGGCGTGTTTTCGCATTTGTTTAATTCTGAAAGTAAAGAATTATCTAATAGTCAATATTTAAAATTTATAAACTTTATTAAAAATATTAAAAACTTAAATTGTATAAATATTCATTTTGAAAATTCAAGAGGGCTTTTTAATAATGTTGATTATTTGAATATTTGCAATATGGTAAGGGTTGGTATTAGTTTATATGGACTAGAGATTGAAAATGAAAAATTAAAACCAGTACTTTCTGTAAAATCACAAATAATTGAGATTCAAAAGGTTAACGAAGAAGAATATGTTGGCTATGGTAAAACTATAATAGAAAGAGATGGACGTGTTGCAATACTTCCGCTTGGATATGCAGATGGAATACTTAGAAATTATAAAAACAATTATGTATATGTAAACGATAAACCTTGTAAAATTATAAATGTTTGTATGGATATGATTTTAGTTGATATTACTAATGTGAATAGTAAAGTGGGAGATGTTGTAACGGTAATTTCAAATGATAATAAAAAATTAAATTCAGTAAGCTTTATTTCAAAAAATGTAAATACTATAAGTTATGAGATTGTAACAAATTTAAATCATAACCGATTTAATTTAAATATATTAGAAGCACTTTAAGTGCTTTTTTTGTTTAGTAAACAATTTGTAAAAAGACAAAATTTATTTATAGTATTTTTTATGGTATATTAAACAATTAAAGTAAAAATTACAAAAAAACATAAAAAAACTATAAAATAATTAGTTTTTTTTAATGTTTTTATATAAAAATCTTTAAAAATATGGTATAATTAATATATGAGAATTATTGCAGGTAAATATAAGTATAAAAGATTATTTGAATTTAATGTTCCAACAACTAGACCTACTAGTGATAAAGTAAAAGAATCTTTATTTGATATTTTAGGCGATTTAGATGATACAACTTGTCTAGATCTTTTTGCGGGTACTGGAGCTTTGGGATTAGAAGCGTTAAGTAGAGGTGCAAAATTTTGTTATTTTGTAGAACAAAATTTAGATATTTATAAAATACTAGTTAAAAACTTTCAAAATGTAGGTGTAGAAAAAAATAGTGTTAATGTTTTAAGGTGTGATTATTTAAAAGCGTTAAAAGGTTATAAATCTAAAAATCTAAAATTTGATGTTATATTTATTGATCCACCATATAAATTGGATTTAGCAGAAAAAGCAATTGATTTTATTTTGGATAATAACTTATTAAATGAAAATGGTTTAATATGTTGGGAACATGATAAAGGAAAACTAGAAAAAATTGAACATTATAATATTATAAAACATAAAAAATACGGTTCAATATATTTAACCGTTTTGAATGATTATGCAAAATAACAAATAATTATGCAGAATAATTAATAAATATTTAAAATGTTATAATTGAAAATATAGTAAGGATAATAATGGAAAATTTAATCGAAATTAATATAAAAAGTTTAAATCAAACTGTAAGCCAAGCTCTTGGTGAATTTTTGGTTGAATTAGATAGAGCTAAATTTTCTGATATAAAAATTTTAAAGGTTATAACTGGCTATGGAAGTCATGGAAAAGGTGGAGAGATAAAAAAAGCGTTAGAGCAATTATTAAACAAGCTAAAAAGAGAACATCAAATAAAAGATTATTTTAAAGGTGAAACTATAACCAAACAAAAAATAATTGAGTTATCTCGTATTTGCCCTGAGTTACTTTTAACATCGGATTTAAATTATAATAGTGGAATAACTTTGGTTTTAGTTTAGGAAAGATTATGGAATTAGATACTTACTTAAAATTGGCGTTAAATAATGAAAGCCAAAAAATAAATTTTAAAAATATAAAAAACAGTTCAAAAAGTATAAGTGAAAATTATAGAAATATAAATAAAAAATCTATTACTAGTAAAGACGATGTTCTAGCTTATGCGCTATCTAGAATGCCAGCTACATATGCTTCTAGTTATACTGTATTAGAAAATTTAAAAAATTTAATACAAAAAACGCCTAAAACGGTTTTTGATTTTGGTGCGGGTACTGGGGCCTGTTCTTTTGCTATTAATAATGTATTTAATGTTGATACTATTACATGTTTTGAATATCAAAATGAAATGATAAACTTGGGCAAAAAATTAATTTTTTATAATAATGAATTAAATAATAAAGTTAATTGGGAAAATTTTGATATATTAAAGAATAATATTAAAAAAAAGGCGGATTTGGTAACAACGGCATATATGCTTAACGAGTTACCAAAAGAAAGTCTTTTTCTTGCAGTAGATAAAATGTGGGAAGCTACCAATAATTTATTTGTAATTATTGAACCAGGAACACCATCAAATTTTAAACAAATGAAAGAAATTAGAGAATATTTACTACAAAAAGGAGCAAATTTAATTGCGCCGTGTCCTCACGCAAAAGCTTGTCCTGTTGAAAATAATAATTGGTGTCATTTTACATGTAGAATTAGTAGAATAAAAATTCATAAAAATTTAAAAGATGCAGAGAGCCCTTTTGAAGATGAAAAGTTTACGTATTTAGTGTTTTCAAAAAATGAAAAAACTATGGCAAAATCTAGAGTACTAAGACATCCAATCTATAGACCAAAAGTAGTTTCACTGGAACTTTGTAATAATAATGGAAAAATAGAGAGACTAGAAATTAGTAAAAGTAATGAAAATTATAAGCTGGCAAGAAAAATAAAGTGTGGCGATGAGTTTGTATAAATAAGCATAATTATACGCAAATTAAAATAATTATACACAAATATAAAGCGATCAGTATTAAGTGTATTTAATACACTTAATACTTAATAATATAATGCGTGCATAAATATGCAGTTTTTGAATATTATTAAAATATAATAAAAAACAACATAAAAGCTAAAAAAATATTTAAAAAAGTTTAAAAAAATTGTTGACAAAGTAAAATAAAAGATGTATAATAACAACGTTAAAAAAGTTTATAGCCATAGACAGCAAGTGCGAAAGCGTAAATTATAATTAATGCTTGCCGAGGTAAGATTAAGAGTTCTTTTGTTTTAAAATTTGCTCGGGTCTTATTATGGCTCGAGTTTTTTAATGAATTTTATTAGGAGGGACTTATGAAAGAAAATTTACAAAACAAAGCTAATTTAGTTACTGAAATTAAAGACAAACTAAGTAAAGCAAAAACTGTTGTATTTGTAGATTATAAAGGTATTAACGTTGTAGATGATACTAAACTTAGAAGTGAATTTAGAAAAAATAATGATGACTACAAAGTTTATAAAAATCGTTTAATGTTAAGAGCTTTAAATGAACTTGGATACACTGGTTTTGATAGTTACTTAGAAGGCACAACTGCATTTGCTTTTGGTTATGAAGATGAAGTTTCAGCTGCTAAAGTTGTTACAGAAACAGCTAAAACAAACAAAAACCTAGTTGTTAAATGTGGTATTATGAATGGTAAATTTATGGATAAGGCCGAAGTTGAAAAATTAGGAAATTTACCAAACAAGGAAACTTTAATTGCACAATTACTATGTGTATTAAATGGTCCAGCAAGAAATTTAGCTTGCACATTAAAAGCTGTTGTTGATAAAGAACAAGCTTAATTAAAAAATAATTGAAATTTAAAGGAGAAAATTAAAATGGCAGATTTAAGTAAAATTGTAGAAGAAATTAAAACTTTAAGCTTAGTAGAAGTAAGCGATTTAGTAAAAATGTTAGAAGAAGAATTTGGTGTTAGCGCAGCAGCAGCTACAGTAGTAGCTGGTCCAGCAGTAGCTGAAGCAGCAGAAGAAAAAACTGAATTCAACGTTGTTATTACAGCTGTTGATGCAAGCAAAAAAATTGCTGCAATTAAAGCAGTTAGAGAAATTACAGGACTTGGCCTTGGCGAAGCTAAAGCTATGGTAGAAAGTGCTCCTGCAACTGTTAAAGAAAACGTTTCTAAAGCTAGCGCAGAAGAATTAAAAGCTCAACTTGCTGAAGCTGGTTGTACAGTAGAATTAAAATAATTCCAAACTTAATAAAATTCAAAAACACAAACTACGGTTTGTGTTTTTTTGTGTCAAAAGCATTTTATTGTTTTGTTTATATAAGTTTTTTATTTATTATTTAATTATAAATTTTATTTTTGCTATAAGTTGTAATTAATGGTAAATTATGCTATAATAATAATATGGATAACTATGTAGATGATAAAAAATTTTCGCCACTAGCGGATAAAATGAGACCAACTAAAATAGAAGAATTTATTGGGCAAGAACATATTATAAACAATAACTCTCCACTATTTAAAGCAATAAAGAATAAAAGAGTGGGTAGTTCTATTTTTTATGGACCACCGGGAACGGGTAAAACCACACTTGCTAGCATTATTGCGTCTAGTTGTGATGGAATTTTTAAGAAATTAAATGCTATTAGTAGTGGCGTGAGCGATGCTAAGCAAATAATAAAAGAAGCAAGGGCAAATTTGCGATTACTTAATAAACGAACATATTTATTATTAGATGAATGTCACAGGTGGAGTAAGGCTCAGAGTGATAGTCTATTAGAGGCCATAGAAGAAGGAAGCATTATTTTTATTGGATCGACTACAGAAAACCCTTATACTTCAATGACAAGAGCGCTTGTATCTCGAAGTTTTGTATATGAATTTAAACCACTGACTAATCAAAATGTAGTTGAGGCTTTAACAGGTGCTATTATTAACAAAGAAAGAGGTTATGGTAATTTAAATATAGAAATAAGTAAAGAAAATTTAAATTTAATTGCATCTTTTTCTGGTGGGGATATTAGAAAATCATTAAATATTTTAGAATATTGTGTTAATACAAATTATAATGAAGAAAAAATTGCTATAGATAGCGATACAATTAAACAAATAGCTCAAAATTTCAAACTTAGTTTAAATGAAGATATTTTTTACGATATGCTTAGTGCTTATTGTAAAAGTATTAGAGGTAGTGACGCCGATAGCGCGCTATTTTATGCAAATAAATTAATTGATAGTGGAATTGATCCATTGATACTTAGTAGAAGATTAATTGCACATAGCTCGGAAGAAGTGTGCTACAATGTGCAAACCTTATATACTAGAAATTACCAGAGATATACCGCTTAATGAAAAGAAAACATTAACAAATATAGACCAAAACAAGCGACTTGATATGGAGAAAGAAATA
>SVIA01000025.1 GCA_015055535.1 Clostridiales bacterium | reverse complement strand
AACATAATAAATATATGCAAAAGAGTTGTTTTTTTATTCTTTAAAACATTATTTTAGATATTTATTTTACTTAAAAGTAATAGAATAAAATATGTCACAAATTTAAAAAAGTAATTTTATTTATTTTTTATTATAAATTTAATAAAAATAAAATAACTTAATAAAAAAAGTGCCAAACGGCACTAAAATTTTGGTTTTAAAATATCTGTCATAATAATTTTTTTCATTTCAGGACTTAAGTTTTTAATTTCATCTTGAATAGTTTGTTTATTACTTTCTTTATTTTCATTTTTTATTACAGTTTCTTTAAAGGGAGCAATATCTTCAATATTAATTTCTTCTTTAACTTCAACTTGTTTTTTTTCTTCTCTAACTATTCCAACTGCAACTCTTTGTTGTTCAACAATTTTTTCTTCCTTAGGTTTTTCTTCTATAACTTTGGGTTTTTCTTTTTCAACTTTAATTTTTTTTGTTAATTTTCTGCCATGAAAAAGATAAGTTATAAAAATAACCAAGAAAATAATTGCAAATAAAATTAAAACTAGAATTTCATATATATTCATAATTATTCCTTATCATTATCTGTATCTTGTGAGAAAGATTGACGCATAGAAGTATCAGCCATTATGTTTTGCATTTTATAATAATCAAATACTCCTAGTTTTCCTTCTTTAAATGCTTCTGCCATAGCTTTTGGAACTTCAGCTTCAGCTTCTACAACTTGCGCTTTCTTAGCTTGTGTTCTTGCCTTCATTTCTTGTTCTTCAGCTAAAGCCATAGATTTTCTTTCTTCTGCTTTTGCTTGAGCAATTTCTTTGTCTGCTTGAGCTTGTTTTTTCTTAAGTTCAGCACCAACATTTCTACCAACGTCAATATCAGCAATATCCACTGATAAAATTTCATAAGCAGTACCGCTAGATAAACCTTTTAATAAAACTGTTCTAGAAATTTCATCTGGATTTTCTAAAACTTCTGTATGACTTTCTGTAGAACCTACTGTTGTAACAATACCTTCACCAACACGAGAAATAATTGTTTCTTCGCCCGCACCACCAACTAAACGTTGTAAGTTTGTTTTAACAGTAACTTTTGCTGTAATAATTAATTCAATACCATCTTTAGCAATTGTAGAAATTTTTGGTGTTTGAATAATTTTTGGTGTAACACTTTCTTTTACAGCTTGTAAAACATCACGACCAGCAAGGTCAATAGCTTTTGCTTGTTCTGTTGTTAAATTAATTTTAGCACTATGACTTGAAATTAAAGCCATAACAACTTTATTAATATTACCACCAGCAAGCATATGGTTTTCAAGGTCGTTAATATTCAAATCTAGCCCAGCTTTTTTTGCATTAATATAGCTATCTATAATTACATCTAAATTAATACCTCTTAATTTCATACCAAAAATTTTAATCATAGAAAGATATGTTCCACTAACTAAACATCTAAACCAATGTTTAATTGGAAGTAAAGCTAACAGTACTGCAAATATTACAATTAAAATTCCACCAGCAATAATCCAACCCACAGCTGAATTTAATAAACTTATACTCATTATTTTTCTTCTCCTTTTATTTTACTAATTTTTAACATATTATCGTTTACTTCTATTACTTTGACTTTTGTTCCAATCTCCAAAAATCCATCTAAACTTTGTACATCATAAATTTCGTCATCTATTCTAACTTTACCAACTGGTTTACAAGTAGTAACAGTTTCACCTTCTTTATCTATAAAAACTTTTAAATTGTCATCATTGTAAAATGTTGGAATAGACGTACCATTAGAGATTAATGAACTTTTACTAATTAAACCCTTTTTTGCAGAAATAATTATCCATATTAACAGAACGATAATAATTGCAAAAGCAATTAAAATACTTAGCAAAATATGTGTTACACTATCTCCCAAACAAATTTTAACTATAATTGAAATTACTAGCAAACTAATACCACTTATTCCAAAAAAGCCAAAACCCGGAATAAACACCTCTACAATTAAAAATATTAAACCTATAATATATAAAATTGTAGCAATAATCTGAAAAGTTGATAATATATTTGTTAATAAAATGCTCATTTTATTCTCCTTGCTAGTATTATATCATACTATTTTAAATTTGAAAAGACCCTTTTTAAATATTTTTGCAAAATATTTCATCAAATAAAAAATGGCACTAAACTTTGTAATTATATGTTTTTGTATGATAAACTTATGCAAAAATGATAAAAATAGGAGAAATATATGGAAATTGAACAAGCAACAGAATTAACTTATTCTATGGTTAATGATATTGATAAAAAAGTGAACGAAATTTTAGATATGGTTACAGACAGTAAACCAGAAAGTTCAACTTCACTTAAAGATTTAACTAACGAAATTAAAGATGATACCGATACTATTATATCTAAACTAGATTTAGTTTTAGAAAATGAACCAGGTGGAACTACAGTAGATTTTGGTAATATTGAAGAAAAAATAGATAATTTACAAACCAATTTAACAACCTTATCAGAAAACATTACAAGTATTGATACCGATGTTTCTAATATAAATTTAAATATATCCGATCTTTCAAGTGATATTACTACAACTAATAGCAACGTAGCAACAATAAAACAAAATGTTTCAAGTATTCAATCAAATATAAACACAATACAAGAAAATTTGCCTAAAAAAGCTTTTGATAATGAAATTACTCAAAAATTAGATGAAATATTAAAAAGCGTCAAAACAATTCAAGGCATTGATACATTTGAAGAAGATCCTTTTAAATTATCTTTACCATATTCTGGCAAAATAGAAACTAATCGTAATCCTAGTAATTATGACTTTTATGAAATAACAAAAGAATTTACAACAAAAAACCACTTTTTTAACATTTTAGCACACTCAACAGGCACTACTTTTAGTTATAATTTTGAAATGACTTTTACTAATACTGGCTCTAGAAATTTGAAGTTTTTAACCAACTTTAACAGCGAAACTATTAACTATGCCGCTGGAACACATACAATAACTCGTTCTGGAACAGATATAAATATAGTAAATAATAGAATAATTTTTAATTTTTCAACCACTAGTAATATTACAATTCATCATATAAAAATTGAACTGTTTGGAGAAAATATTTTAATACTTCCAAAACAAACTAAATATAAAGTAACAAATGCACGAGATAAAGTAATTATAACCAAAGTTGAAAATAATAATGGCTATTATTTAATTTTAAACAACAAGCAAGCTTTAACTCCCGATTTAATAAAACAAGAATTTACTCTCGACGTAGAAAATATTAAAGATTATGCACTTTGTTATGATTTTGGCAAATATTTAAATAATGAAATTTCTTTAGCACCTATAAAAGGTTATGTCGATTTATCTAATAAATTTACATCTAATTATTCAAACGGATATAATTTTCAACTTGATTCCACTGTACCTGTTTTAACTTGTAATTTTGGTTTCTTTAATAAAACTGCTGCACATTGGGGAACAACTATTTTTACAAGTGAACTAGATCCTAGAAACTGTTGTTTTACAACTATAGGTGAGTTTATGAAAACAACTTATTCGATTGAAAGAGGTTATCCTTCAGAAAGTGTTATTATTAATGATTTATCTACATTTGATACAACAATACAAAGAGCACTTTTATTTTCATCTTTACAAGGAAAAGTTTATTTTGGCTTTGCTAGTTCAAATTATATTGAAATTGGCCATGGAAAAAATTTGACTGGTTATTTTAATCCTGATAATCCTTTACAAGTTACAATATATTTTAATGATGGTGGATATTGTGTAAAGAGCATTGTTGAGTTTAAAGAAGATAAAACCGATTTAAAATTATTAAGCCAAACTATAATAGGAACATATGATGCATATTTCGAAACTAATAGTGAAGTTTATTTGGTTGAAAAAGACAAACAATTATATATGTTTAAAAAATAATTTAAAAAATTTATAAATAAAATTAAAAAGGAAGAATTATTTTCTTCCTTTTTTTATTATTTAAAATAAAAAACCATTTGTTTGAGTGGTTGATACTAATCTCACTATTAGCTATTTTCCCAAGCCGTCACCAGCTAAATGTTTTCACCACTCTAAAACTTTCTTCGGT
Organism: Clostridiales bacterium; assembly: GCA_015055535.1. GTDB lineage: Bacteria > Bacillota > Clostridia > Christensenellales > UBA1242 > UBA7868. The sequence continues at coordinate 421 of SVIA01000025.1, read as the reverse complement.
TAAATAAAATTTAGCATACTACATAGTTATATTTTGGTGTATTTGAGAGGCAAATACACCAACACAGAAATTAAACGAAAAAAAACCGAGATTACTCTCGGTTTGATTTGAAGTTGGCAATGAGCTATTTTCCCGGGCCGTCACCAGCCAAGTATTTTCACCGCTGTAGAGCTTAACTTCTGTGTTCGGGATGAGAACAGGTGGACCTCTACGCTAGAATCACCAACAATGGTTAAGTGTTTCAAAGCACACTCACAACTACATATTTAGTAGAACTTATAATCTGTTGTATTTCACTTAATTATGTGATCAAGCCCTCGGACTATTAGTATTGGTCAGCTACACACATTACTGCGCTTCCACACCCAACCTATCAACCTTGTTGTCTACAAGGGTCCTTACTAGCTTATGCTATGGGATA
>SVIA01000024.1 GCA_015055535.1 Clostridiales bacterium | reverse complement strand
ACAAAATAACATTAAAGAACCTAAAAGAAGGCGAATACGAAATAAAATTAACAAGCTTATATGGAATAGAGTTAGACACATCGAATGTAACAACAATAACACTAAACGAAACACAAGGTGAAAAAACAACAGTAAGAATTCAAATAAGCAAAACAACAAACAACGCCTACTACGGCAACGTTATTTTGTAAAAGGTTATAAAGATATATTATATATTATATAAATAAAACTTAATATATTTAAAAGGTAATTAGCTCAAACTAATTGCCTTTTTTGTTTTATTAAATAGTGTAAGATTAAATTGCTTGACTTTTAAAATATGTTTTATTATACTTTTAATTATTAATAGGAAGTAATTATGTTTAAGAAAATTAGGTTATTAAAGCAATTAAAAGATGATAGCAATGAGCTAGAAGTTCAAGAAGAACAGTTATTAAATGAAAACAATGAAGCATTAATTTATGTTAACTGCGATAGTGCTAGTGATATTATTTCTAAATATAGTAGCGGAGATGATTTAACAATTAATAGTGAGCTTTCAAGTTTTCTTGAAGACAAAAATGAAAATTTAAGTATAAATTATCCTGTTAATATAAAAATAAATAACTCAAAACAATTTAATAATGAAGAAAAAAATAAAGTTAAACTTTCTATTAGAAATCATTTTGCAAATAAAGTTAATGATATAAATGAAAAACTACACAAAAACAAAATTGAATGTATTGTTTTATTTTTAATAAGTTTATTGACATTACTTTCTTATGTTGCATGTAAACTTATTTTTAAAATTGATATAGTTAATGAAATAATAAGTGAAATTTTATTAATTATAGCGTGGGTTTTTGTTTGGAGACTGGTTGAAAGCATTGCTTTTGAACGAAGAAAAATGAAATTTAAAGCAATAAAATTTTATAGACTTTTAAATGCTAGAATAGAATTTTATAACTAAGGAGAAAAAATGAATATAAGAGATGAGTTTATTGAAATTTATAATAAAAATATAAAAAGAGAAGGCGCTAAAGAATTATTAGATTTTTTAATGTCCTCAGATTTTTGTACTGCTCCGGCGAGTTCGAAATTTCATTCTTGTCATGAAGGTGGACTTTTAGAACATTCTGTTAATTGTTATTATAGATTTAAAAAAAATATAATAAATGAATATGGTGAAAATTATACTGACAAAATAAGTGATGAAAGTATTGCAATTATTGCGTTACTTCACGATATTTGCAAAGTTAATACTTACAAGGTAGAAATGAGAAACACGAAAGTAGATGGCGCGTGGGTTCAAGTTCCATATTTTACAGTAGAAGACAATCTTCCTTATGGTCATGGTGAAAAATCTGTTTACATGATTTCAGGTTTTATGAAACTTACAAGAGAAGAAAGTATGGCAATAAATTGGCATATGGGAGGATTTGATTCTCGTGTTATGGGCGGTAGTTATAGTTTAAGTGGAGCTTTTTATAAATATCCAATAGCATTACTATTTCACTTGTCGGACGTTATGGCAACTTATTTAGACGAAAAAATTGGTTAGGAGAAATTATGAAAATTACAAGTAAAGAATTAAGAGAAAAATGGTTAAATTTTTATAAAGAAAGAGGACATGAAGATATTGGTGCAGTTTCTTTAATTGGGGATGGAACTACTGGAGTTATGTTTAATGTTGCTGGTATGCAACCATTAATGCCATATTTGTTAGGCGAAAAACATCCAAAAGGAACAAGACTTTGCAATGTTCAAGGGTGCATAAGAACTATTGATATTGAAAGCGTTGGTGATCCTAGTCACTGTACTTTTTTTGAAATGATGGGAAACTGGAGCTTGGGAGATTATTTTAAAAAAGAAAAAACAGCTTGGACGTTTGAACTTTTGACAAAAGAATTTAAGTTAGATAAAAATAAAATTTGTTCAACAGTTTTTGAAGGGAACGAAAGTGCACCTAAAGATGATGAAACAGCTAATTATTTGTTAGAATTAGGGATTAAAAAGGAAAATATTTTTTTTGAGCCAAAAGAAGATAATTGGTGGGAGCTTGATGGAACAGTTGGTACTCCGTGTGGCCCAGACAATGAATGGTTTTATCCTTTAACAGATGAAAAATGCTGTGATAGTTGTGATATTAATTGTAAATGCGGTCGTTATGTTGAAATTGGAAATGACGTTTATATGCAATATGAAAAACTAGAAAATGGTTATAGACCATTAAAGAATAAAAACGTTGATACTGGCTTTGGTTTTGAAAGAATGTTAATGTTTTTAAATGGCGTTAAAGATGTCTATGTAACAGATTTATTTGATAAAGTAATTAAATTCATGGAAAATACTTTAAATGTAAAATATTTAGAAGATGAAAACACAACAAAATCTATGAGAATTATTGCTGATCATATGAGAACAACTGTAATGCTTATTGGTGATATTAATGGAATTGTTCCAAGCAATGTTGGTGCTGGATATATTTTAAGAAGAATAATGAGAAGAGCAATTCGTCATGCTAGAAAAATTGATTTAAATTTAAATGCTTTATGTGATATTGCCAAAATATTTATTGAAGAAGTTTACAATCAGGCTTATCCGCTTTTATTAGGAAAAGAAGAATATATTATTAGTGAAATTCAAAAAGAAATTGAAAAATTCAATAAAGCTTTAGAGCAAGGGCTAAAAGAATTTGACAAAGTAATTAATGGAATAGAAAGACATAAAGAATTTGCACAAAAAACTGGTGAAATTGTTAAAAATGAAATTAATGGAAAATCGGCTTTTAGACTTTACGATACTTTCGGTTTCCCATTAGAACTTACAATTGAAATTGCTGAAGAAAAAGGCTATAGTGTAGATAGCGAAGGCTTTAACGAAGCATTCAAAATTCATCAAGAAAAATCTAAAGCAGTACAAAAAGGTGAATTTAAAAGTGGGTTAGAAAATTCTGGTGAAATGACAACTAAATATCATACAGCTACTCACTTATTAAATGCAGCTTTAAAATTGGTTATAGGAGAAACTAGCCATCAAATGGGTTCTAATATAACTGAAGAAAGACTTCGTTTTGACTTTGCTTGTGATCACAAATTAACACCAGAAGAAATAAATAAGGTAGAAGAAATTGTAAATAACTGGATTAAACAAGACTTAACGGTTTCTTGCGAAGAAATGAGTAAAGAAAAAGCTGTAGAAAGTGGTGCCGAACATCAATTTATAGAAAGATACCCAGATGTTGTATCTGTTTATACAATCGAAAATGCTAGTAAAGAAATTTGTACTGGTCCGCATGTTAAGAAAACTGGTGAACTTGGAGAATTTAAAATAACAAAAGAAGAAGCATCAAGTAGTGGTGTTAGAAGAATAAAAGCAATTTTAAAATAATAAAAAAAATCACGAAATTAATTAATTTTTCGTGATTTTTTATACTAATAGTTAGTTTTATGATTTTTTATCTATAGCAAAATAAAATTTTTGTTTAACTTAAAATTTTAAACTAAATATTAAATTCTTTAATTTCTGCATTATTAAAATTTTTAATAATTTGGTCATTGTTTAAATTTTCAGTTTTATTATTAAAAATAATTTCTAAAGAAGATGCAATATAAGTATGAGTTATTATTAAAATATTTTTGTAATTATATTTTTCTTTTAAAGTATTTGCAAAATTTCGTACTCTTAAATTAACGCTATCATAACTTTCCATTTTAGTCTTTGGTGATCTTAACTGTTTTAATTTTATTTCTTCTGTTGTTAATTTCTTATATTTTCGTCCAGTAAAAATGCCTTGGTTAGTATCTATTAAATTATTATCTTTTATAATTTCAATGTTATGATATTTATTCATAATAGTTGCTGTTTGAATAGCTCTTTTAAGTGGAGAACAAATAATAACATCTAACTTCTTATTTTTTAAATTTTCACTTGCTAAATTAACAGACTCAATTCCTTTTTTACTCAAATGATTTTGTGTTTGGCCTTGAGTTATTCCTTTTTCATTCCAAATAGTTTGACCATGTCTCATTAAATATATTTTCATAAACACCTATATTTTAATTATAAATTTATCCAATATCTCTCAACTGTTTTATTTGTGTTTAATTTTTTTGAGTTTTCATATATGCCACCATTTGCTAAAATGCTTTTTTTAGAAGCGGTATTTGTATCTTTACATGTAATTAATATTTTATTAATTCCCATAGATTTACATTTTTTAATTCCTAGTGCAAGCATTGTTTTGCTATATCCTTTATTTCTTTCATCTACTGCAATACTATTTCCAATATGGCCACCAAAATTTAATAAATATTCCGAAAGATAATGTCTAATTTGTAACATTCCAATAATTTTATCATCATTTTTTCTTACACAAATATATTGGGTAACAGGAACAAAACCATCAGGCAAATTTTTACCTTTTTTATAATCTATACATTTTTTTAGCCAAGTATCTACATCATCATGCTCAAGTGATCCACAACCTATCATTTCTGAACTTGCATTTAAAAATCCTTGTTTGTATAGTTCTATTTTTTCTTTATATTTTTTTGTTGGGAGAATAAGTTTTATTTCCATATAAAGTTCCTATTTAAAAATTTATGATTGGAGCTGATGATGGGACTCAAACCCATGACCTATCGATTACGAATCGATTGCACTATCAACTGTGCTACATCAGCAAGTAGTAATAGTATATTCTTTTTTTAAAATAAAAGCAATAAATTTTTATTTAAGATAAAAATAAAAA
>SVIA01000023.1 GCA_015055535.1 Clostridiales bacterium | reverse complement strand
TCATAAGTCTATTTTTTTTGCAATCAAAAATGTTAATTTTATTATAATATTAACCAATTTATTATATAAATTTAAGTATTTATAGCTAACTTAAAATAATATTATAAGTTTGATCATATTAAAAAAAACATAAAAAATATAAGATGCTTTGAGCATCTTTTTTAATTAAACTTACTAAAATATATTTTTAATTTAAAAAATTTAAAACCAATAAAAAGAAAAATTGTCAATGGCACCGCAAAATAGCACAAAAAAAAGTGCAATTTATGCACTTTTATTTAATTTGATTAAATAATCTCTATATTTTGTATATTCACCATCTTTAACATTTTCTGTTACTTTTAAAAGTTCTTCTTTTAGTTTTTTATCTAAATTTTTAGGGAACTCTGTTGTAACTGTTACAAACAAGTCGCCATACATTTCCCTGCGTAGATATTTAACTCCCTTTCCTTTTATTTTAAACACTGTTCCAGTTTGTGTTAATTCTGGAATTGTAAGTTCTATTATTTCATTAACTGTTGGAACTTTAATTTTTCCACCTAACATTGCTGTTGTAAATGGAATTGGAACATTAATATATAGGTTAAATTCTTTACGAGTAAGTAGTTCATGATTAGATACAGAAATAATAACATTTAAGTTACCATTATTACCACCATTTAAACTACTATTTCCTTCGCCTTTTAGTGTTAAAATTTGTCCATCATTAATTCCCGCTGGAATGTTAATCGTAATAGTTCTAGCGCGTTTATTATAGCCTTTTCCACCACAACCCGAACATTTTTCTTTAACAATTTTACCTGTTCCACCACACGCTTTACAAGTACCCACGTTTACCATTTGACCAAATAATGTATTTTGTACTTGTTTTACTTGACCACTACCACCACAAGTAGCACAAGTAGTGTATTCTGTTCCGTTCTTAGCTCCTGTTCCCTTACAGTCAACACATTTTTCGTATCTGTTAATATTTACCGATTTACTACCGCCATTGCAGGCCTCTTTAAACGATAAATTTACCCTAATATTTATGTCTTCACCGTCTTGACGCATATTTTGTCTTGAACCACCGCCAAAGCCAGAAAACATATTAAAAATGTCTTCAAAACCACCAAAACCAGAGAAACCACCTCCCGAACCACCAAAACCTTGAGGACCTTCGGCAGAACCGAACTGGTCATAATTAGATTTTTTTTGTGGATCACTTAAACATTCATAGGCTTCGTTGATTTCTTTAAATTTAGCTGCAGCATCTTCACCTTTATTTAAATCGGGATGATACTGTTTAGCTAAGCGTCTATACGCAGACTTTATTTCGTCTGCGCTAGCACTTTTGCTTACTCCTAATATATCATAATAATTTTTTGCCATAATTAATCCTATTCAGTTTTATAATCACCATCGTTAACGTTAATATTGTCACCGTCATTTCCAGCATTTGAGCCAGCATCAGCTCCAGTATTTCCATTAGGGTTAGCGTTTTGATATAGTTTACTAAACACTTCGTTAGAAACTTGAGTTAATTTATCTAATTCTTTTTTAATTTCTTCAATATCTTCACCAGCAAAAACTTTTTTAGCTTCTTCAATTTCACCATTTAATTTTGTTTTATCTTCTTCGCTAATTTTTTCGCCATTTTCTTTTAACATTTTTTCTAATTGGAAAACAAAATTGTCTGCTTGGTTTTTAGTGTCAACTAACTCTCTTCTTTTTTTATCTTCTTCAGCAAATTGTTCTGCTTCTTTAATAGCTTTTTCAATATCTTCTTCTTTTAAGTTAGTTGATGCTGTAATTGTAATATTTTGTTCTTTATTTGTACCTAAATCTTTAGCAGAAACTTTAACAATACCGTTTGCATCAATATCAAATGTTACTTCAATTTGAGGAACACCACGAGGAGCTGGTGGAATATCTACCAAACTAAATCTTCCTAATGTTTTGTTACCAGAAGCAAATTCTCTTTCACCTTGAAGTACATGAATATCAACACCTGGTTGATTGTCTACTGCTGTTGAGAATACTTGACTCTTTTTAGTAGGAATTGTAGTGTTTCTTTCAATTAATTTTGTAAATACTCCGCCTAGTGTTTCAATACCTAAACTTAGTGGTGTAACATCTAGAAGTAGTACATCTTTAACTTCACCAGCTAAAACGCCACCTTGAATAGCTGCTCCAATAGCTACACATTCATCTGGGTTAATACCTTTAAATGGTTCAGTACCCATAAAGTTTTTAACTTTTTCAATAACTGCTGGAATTCTAGTAGAACCACCAACAAGAATTACTTTATTTACTTCGCTTTTACTTAATTTTGCATCATTTAATGCTGCAGTCATTTTATCAATTGTAGAATTAACTAAATCTTCTGTAATTTGGTCAAATTTTGCTCTTGTTAAATCGTATTCTAAGTGTTTAGGGCCAGTGCTATCAGCTGTAATATAAGGTAAATTAATGTTAGTTTTAGTGCTTGCAGATAAATCAATTTTAGCTTTTTCAGCAGCTTCTTTTAATCTTTGCATTGCCATTTTATCGTTTCTTAAATCAATATTATATTTAGATTTAAAATCTTCAACTAAAAGATTGATAATTTTATTATCAAAATCATCTCCACCTAATTTGTTATTACCATTAGTTGCTAAAACCTCAAATACACCGTCACCAATTTCTAGAATAGATACGTCGAATGTACCACCACCTAGGTCGTAAACTAATATTTTTTGGTTAGCATTTTCGCCTTTATCTAAGCCGTAAGCTAAAGCTGCTGCAGTTGGTTCATTAATAATTCTTAAAACGTTAAGACCAGCAATTTTACCAGCATCTTTTGTTGCTTGACGTTGGCTATCTGTAAAGTAAGCTGGTACTGTAATAACAGCATCTGTTACACTAGCGCCCAAATAACTTTCAGCATCTTGTTTTAATTTTTGAAGTATCATAGCAGAAACTTCTTGAGGTGAATATTCTTTACCTTGTAATTTTACTTTATAATTTGTACCCATTTCTCTTTTAATAGAAAGAACTGTATTATCACTATTAGCTACAGCTTGACGTTTTGCTACTTGACCAACTAGTCTTTCACCATCTTTAGTAAAACCTACAACACTTGGTGTAGTTCTATCTCCTTCAGCATTAGCAATAACAGTAGGTTTACCACCCTCCATAACTGCTACACAACTATTTGTTGTTCCTAAGTCAATACCAATAACTTTTCCCATATTTTTAAATCTCCTTTTTGTGCTTTTTGCACTTCTATTTTTTATTTGATTTTTGCCGTAGCAAATTTTTTTTGTGCTTAAAGCACCTTGTTAATTTTAACAACAGAATAACGAATTACTCTATCTTTTAATTTGTAACCATCTTGATAAACCTCTAAAATTGTATCTTCTGGTTTTTCCGCATCACTTCCAGTTAACACTGCATTGTGAAGACTTGGATTAAATTCTTGATTTTCAGCATCAATTTTAGTTATATTTAAAGCATTTAATCCGTCAATAAATTGTTTTTCAATTAATTCTAAACTTTTTAAAAATTCTTCATCTTTTACTAGTGCTTTTGCGCTTTTAAAACTATCTAAAACTGGAAGCAATTTATTAATAGCATGAATAACTCCATCTTCTTTCACTCTATCCATACTACTTTCTGTTCTTCTTCTATAATTTTCAAATTCTGCTTGAACTCTTTGTAAAATTTCTTTAAATTCTTCTTCTCTGCAATCATTTTCTACATGCTCTTCACAATCACATTCATGACAATGACATTCATGTTTGTCACTGTTTTTATCACATTCGCAATTTTCACCACAGTTACATTCTTCATGTTCGCATTCACAGTTTTCATCACATTTGCAATCTTCGTGATTACAACCACAATTGCAAGTAGATTTTTCTAATTCTTCTAAATTTTTGCTTCTTTTAGCCATAATTTCTCCTTTAATTATTCTTCATCATTATCACAATTGCATTGTCCACAATTAGTGCATTCACCATTACATTTTTTATCCATATTTACTCTCCTTTATCAAGTTTTGTTAAATTTTTCATTTCATCAACTATATATTTTAATGCTCCAGCAATTTTAGCATAATCCATTCTTTCTGGACCAATTACTCCAATTTGAGCAATGTTTTCACCATCTACACTATAATTTGCTTTAATAACTGAACAATTACTTAAATCTTCGTTTGCATTTTCATTTCCTATAGAAAAAGTGATTTCGCCCATACTATCTGTATCAAATATAGTTTCTAATTTGTTATTATCTTCTAACACATCTAAAACTTTTTTTGCATTCTCAATATTATTGTATTCTGGATTTTGAAGTAGTTTTGTAGCACCTTTAACCGAAAATTCTTTACTGCTTTTTTCAGTTAAATCTATAAGACCATTAATCAATACATTAAATATGCTTTCATACTCTTTAATTTCTGAATTAAAACTATTAACTAGTTCTTTCATATCAGTAATCATAACTGATATAGTTTTACCACTAAACCTATTTGTTAAGAAATTACTAGCGTCCATACAATTTTGTTCACTAATATCTTGAGTTATTTTAATATTATTATTAATAATTCCTGTAGATGTAGAAATTAATAATAGCAATGATCTATCTATTAAAGGAATTATTTTTATATTCTTAATAATTAAATTGTTAAAACCATTTAATAAAACAACTGTAGGATAATTAGTTACTTCGCTTACGGTATTTGCAATATTAGAAACAATTTCGCTAAGCAAATTGCTTCTTTTATTAAATAAGTTTTTAATTAAAGTTAAATCTTTTTTATTAAACTTATTTTCTTTCATAATACTATCAACATAAACTCTATAAGCTTTGCTTGTAGGAATTCTTCCACTAGAAGTATGTAATTGTTTTAAATATCCCATAGCCTCTAAAGTGTTAAGTTCATTTCTAAGTGTTGCAGTACTTATATTGCTTAAATGCCTGGTATGTATAGACATACTTGTAATTGGTGAAGCAAGTTTTATATAATCTTCAACACTTTTAAAAAGTATTTCTTCTCGCCTTTTTGAAAGATTAAAATTTTCCAATTCTCTCTCCTTTGAATTTAGCACTCTCTTTTTAAGACTGCTAGCACTAGTATAAATCATATTATGAGCATTGTCAAACATTTTATGCCAACTTTTTAAATTTTTTTTAATTTTTTTTGTATTTTTTAAAAGAAATTAATCTAATTAACAAAAAAAGGCAATTAGTTTGAGCTAATTACCTTTTAAATATATTAAGTTTTATTTATATAATATATAATATATCTTTTATTTTTTACAAAATAACGTTGCCGTAGTAGGCGTTGTTTGTTGTTTTGTTTATTTGAATTCTTACTGTCGTTTTTTCACCTTGTGTTTCGTTTAGTGTTATTGTTGTTACATTCGATGTGTCTAACTCTATTCCATATAAGCTTGTTAATTTTATTTCGTATTCGCCTTCTTTTAGGTTCTTTAATGTTATTTTGT
>SVIA01000022.1 GCA_015055535.1 Clostridiales bacterium | reverse complement strand
TAGTTCCTTTGATGCTGCAAATGAAAGTGGTTTTTGTGCAGGAAATATTGGACCAAAAGATCTAAATGTTAACAATTGTAGTGTGTATTTTGACTTAAGTTTAAAAGATACATATAACATGGTGACAGGTGCAAATAAAGAAAAATTTCACTTAGTTAACTTTAATATTGAAAGAGATTATGGTAAGGTTGATTATTATGACTTATCAAAAGTTCAAGAAGGTCAATTATGTCCACACTGTAAGAAAAATAAAGTTAAGATTTCAAATGGTGTTGAGATTGGCAATATCTTTCAATTGGGAACAAAGTATACAAAAAGTATGAATATGCTTGTAAAAACAAAAGAAGAAAAAGAAATAAACCCAATTATGGGTTGCTATGGAATAGGTGTAGGTAGAAACTTAGCTTGTGTTATTGAAGAAAACTATGATGAAAAGGGTATATGTATGCCATTGTCAATAGCTCCATATAAAGTTCATATTGTTCCATTGAGATTTGATGATGAAAATGTAAAAAACATTTCGTCTAGATTATATGAAAAATTAAAAACTAATAAAATAGAAACTATTATTGATGATAGAGATTCAATGCCTGGTGTAAAATTTGCAGATGCAGACTTAATCGGTATGCCAATTAGAGTAGTAGTAAGTCCAAGAAGCTTACAAAACAATCAAGTTGAAGTTAAGATTAGAAAAACTGGCGAAACATCAATGGTTGATGTGGAAAAAGCTTATGACTTTATTATTGATATTATAAGTAATAATAAAGAAATTTAATTATGTTTAAATAAAAAAAACACTCTACAAAAAAGAATGTGGAGTGTTTTTTTTGCTTGTTTTTTTGTAAAATTATTATTTATAAATAGTGTTATTTATTTTTATTAGACATTTTGCATAAATATTAATTTTTTAAATTTATAATTATACATACAATATTGCATAATTATTAATAAAAATGTATAATAAATTTACTAACAAATAATAAAAATAAAAAAGAGGAAAATTTTATGGCCAGGTCAGCTAGACAATCAAAAATTCTAGAAATAATTTCTATGTATGAAGTTGATACTCAAGAAGAATTGGTTTTGAGATTAAAAGAACTTGATTTTGATGTAACACAAGCAACTATAAGTAGAGATATTAAAGAACTTGGTTTAATTAAAATTCCTTCTAGTGAAAGTGGAAAATATAAATACGCTTTTGCTGATAATACAAACCAAACTCCAAATAAATACATATTTTTATTAAAAGAAGCTGTTATATCATTAAAAACTGTAAAAAACTTTTTAGTTATAAAAACTTTAAAAGGTTTAGCTTCATCTATTTGTACTATAATAGATAAATTTAATTTAGAAGATCTTTTGGGTTGTGTTAATGGTGATGATACAGTTATGCTTATTTTTGCAAACAATGAAGATAGTGAGTATACATTAAATAAATTAGAAAATATTTTAAATTCTTAAAATAAAAAACAACTACAAAACCCATTGTAGTTGTTTTTTTTAAATTAATTTGATATTCTTATAAATAGGGAAAAGATAATAAGTATGTTAAAAAGTTTAGAAATTAAAAACGTAGCTTTAATTGATAGTATTATAATAGATTTTTCTCAAAACTTAAATGTTTTAACTGGTGAAACGGGTGCTGGTAAAAGTATTATAATCGATTCTTTAAACTTTGTTATTGGTGCAAAAGCAAATAAATCTTTAATAAAGCAAGGCAAAGACTTTATGAAAGTTGTTGCTGTTTTTTCTGGTCCATTTTCTAGTAATTTAACAAATATGTTAGAGCAATATGATGTTGAAAGTTCAGAAGAAATATTAATTTCTAGAAAGTTAAGTATAGATGGTAAAAATGATATAAGAGTTAACGGTTCTGTTTTTACAAATGCGATGCTTAAAAACATAACAAGTTTGCTAATTGATATACATGGTCAGCATGAACATCAACAATTATTAAATGATAAAAATCATTTATCCATAATTGATTCTTTTATTAAAGATAATTCTATTTTTCAAGCTTATTCAGAAAAATTAGCGGAATTAAAAACCGTAGAAAGTTTAATAAAAAAATTAAATGGTTCAACAGAAAATCAAGAAAGAATTTTAGATTTACTTGATTATCAAATTAAAGAAATAGATAATGCAAAACTAATAGCTGGAGAAGATGACGATCTTGTTCAAAAGAAAACCGCGATGTTAAATTATGAAAAAATTTTTGATAATTTAGACTTAGCAATAAATAATATTGATGGTCAAAGCTCTGTTATCGATAGTTTAAAAAAGGCAAACAATTCTATTTTATCAATAGTAAAATTTGATGATTCTTTTGAAGCGTTATCTTCTAGGTTAGAAAGCGCTCGTTATGAGCTATTAGATATTTTAGAATTTTTAAAAGATAAGAAAAATGAATGTAATTTTGATCAAAATGAATTTGATTTAATAGATGAAAGATTAGATAAAATTAAAACATTAAAGAAAAAATATGGGGCTACAATTGAAGATGTTTTAAATTTTTCTAAAAAGAGTAAAGAACAATATAATGAAATTGTTAATAGTAAAGAAATATTAGAAAAAAAATTAAAAGAAAAAGAACTAATATTAGATGATTTATACAAAATTGCAACTCAAATACATGCTGTTAGGCAAGAAATTTCAAACCAGTTTGAGAAGAAAGTTCAACTAGAACTTAATGATTTAGGTATGAAAAATTCTAAATTTAAAGTAGATTTTTCTCAAAAACCTGATAGAAATGATTTTGATAAGTATATTAAAAATAATGGTTATGATTCTATAAAATTTCTTTTTTCGGCTAATGCTGGTCAAAATTTAAAACCTTTAAGTGAAATTATTTCTGGTGGTGAAGCTAGTAGATTTATGTTGGCTTTAAAAAATATTTTGGCTGAAAATGATGAAATTTCATCAATGGTATTTGACGAAATAGATACTGGTATTAGTGGTGATATGGGTTACAAGGTAGCTTGTAAGTTGGCAAATATATCAAAAAAACATCAAGTAATGTCAGTTTCTCATTTGCCACAAATTTGTGCTATGGCAGATACAAATTTTAAGGTTTCAAAATTTGTAGAAAACGATAATACTTATGTTAAAGCTGTTTTATTAAATCAAGAAGAGTCTTTAAAAGAAGTTTCAAGGCTGTCTGGTGGTGCTGTTAATAGCGAAATTTCTATTCAACACGCAAAAGAATTAAAACTTAGATGTGATAATTTTAAATTAACATTGAAATGATATTGAGTATAATCTGTATAAGTTAAAGGCTGTAAAAAAACTAAAAGCAAGTGCAAACTTGCTTTTTTTTATTTTATTAAGACTTACTGTATTTATGTAAATTTTAAATACCTACATATATATAAATAATTTTAAAGGTTAAATTATAAAATCTATATACTTTATACATAATTTTAATTATAAAATTTAAACTAAATATATTATGAAGATTAAAAATTTAAGACATATATTTATTATAGGTTTGTTAATATTTGCATTCATAGTTTGCTTAAATATTCCATTTTTTCAATTGTTTGAGTTCTCTGGAGAAATAACTTTAACTTATTCAGAACTTGAAGAAATAAAAAAGAATAACTTCTTTGGCCCTTTTATAAAAGTTTCGTTACTTGATTCTAAAATAATTGAAACGGTAAATAACTCTTATAAAAATGATAATGTTGGTAGTCAAGAAATTCAATTTAAGCTATTTGATTTAATTCCAATAAAGACTCAAAAAATAAAGATAATAAGTGACGACAAGGTTCTAGTGGGTGGAAATGCCATAGGTTTGGTTTTAAAAACGGATGGAGTTTTAGTTGTGGGTAGTAGTTCAGTTACAACTCTAAATGGAGAAAGAGATATTTTAAAAGAAAATTTATTGGAAATTGGAGATGTTTTAACGCAAATTGAAAACGAAACAGTTGAGAATGTGTCTTCAATTTCTTCTATTATAAACAAAAAAGAAAATGCTGGTAGAGAACTAATCGTTAAAGGTATTCGAAAAAATAAAGAATTTATTACAAAAATAAAACCTTGTTATGATGTTAAAAGTGGTGATTATAAATTGGGGGTATGGGTAAGAGACGATGCTTCTGGGGTTGGAACGCTTACTTATGTAAACTCAAACAATAGGTTTGGTGCTTTGGGTCATCCAATTTGTGATAGCGAAACAAAAAGCATTATAAATTTAAAAGAAGGAAAGGTTTATAAATGTTCTGTATTAGGTGTTAATAAAGGTGTGACGGGTAATCCTGGAGAATTAAGGGGTTTATTTATGCAGGGTAAAAATGAACAAGGAATTATTGAAAAAAATAATAATTATGGAATTTATGGTAGTTTAAATAATGAATCAGAGATTTTTAAGTCGTTAACTGAAATGCCCATTGGAAGTAGGGTTTTTGTAAAGCCTGGTAAAGCACAAATTAAATGTTGTGTTGATGGTGAAAGGGTGGAATCGTTTGATGTAGAAATTATAAAAACAAACTATCAAAATTATTCTAATGATAAAAGTATGGTTATAAGGGTAACTGATGAAAGGTTAATTTCTAAAACTGGTGGTATAGTGCAGGGGATGAGTGGAAGTCCAATAATTCAAAATGGAAAAATTGTTGGAGCTGTAACACATGTTTTTGTCAATGATCCAACAAAAGGTTTTGGTGTTTATATTGATTGGATGTTAAAACAGTAAATTTCTAACAAAAATCGACCTTTTTGTAAAATATTTTTAAATATTTAATAATTTTGTAAAAAAATATTAAATAATGTTTGGAATTATTAAAAAATTGTGTTAGACTGGTGACAGTTTAAAAAAGGGAGATTTGATAATGAATAATAAAACAGCAATTTTTTATTCCGAAAATAATAACAATGTACTAGCAAGTAAAGTAAGAGAAGTATTAAATAAATTTAACTTCTTTACAGTATATTTAAACCAAATAGATGATATTTTATTAAAAAAATTAAACTATATTGATATGTTAGTTTTAGATTATACTGAAAGTACATTAGATAAAAAATCAAAAGAATTAATTAAAAAATTAAACGAAGAGCTTTATATTAAAAGAATAATAACTGTAGAAAAGGATAATTTAAACCAAGAAACTGAAGGTCCTATTGTAATTTATGATGAAAATTTTTGTTTAAATCTATTAGAAATTGTAAAGAGTATTCTTTCTAAACCATTAGAAGAAAAGAGAATTAGTTTTTCATTTTGGTTCAAAATCATTGGAAATTATTTAAAATCTATTGGTTTTTCATTAAAACAAACTGGATATAGTATGATGGTTGATGCAATAATTTATATTATGTCTAAAAGAGCAATAGTAGGTAGTTTAAATGATGATATATATATGTTTTCTTAGCAAATAAATACAATAAAAAAGTTTCTTGCGTTGAAATGAATTTAAGAAAATCTATAAGAATTGCTTTTGAAAGGGGAGAAAATTTTCCTTTTGAATATTGTCCAACAAATAAAGAATTCTTAAATTTTGCAATTACCGAATTATACGATAAAATATTTATAAAAGATGTAATATAACAATATATAAAAAAATACTTATATTTTAGGGGGAGTTATATAATAACTATTTTTATAAATTGCTTAAAAGTAAGTATTTGTTAATTGATAATCTAAAAAGATTTTTTAAATTAAATAAAAAAGAGATGTTCTTTTTATTAACAATTATAATTTTAGCTTTTTTAACTGGATTATTTTGTGCAATTAAAACTGGAAAATCTTTTACAATGTTTAATTTACAAAATTTTATGTTAAAAAATTATTTGTTAAATAAAACTAACTTTTTTATATTTTTGTTGCAAAATTATTTATTTTCAATTCTATTAATTTTTTTAATATATTTTTTGTCTTTTTTTAAATTAAGCATATATTTGAACTTACTTTTAATTAGTTATTTAACTTTTTTATTAGGTGTTGATGTTCAAATAATTATAAGTTCTATAGGTTTGTTAAA
>SVIA01000010.1 GCA_015055535.1 Clostridiales bacterium | reverse complement strand
TACAACATCAACGCCTTTTTTTGCCTTGTATTTTAAAATATTTTTAATTTCTTTACCAATTTTATCATCAGCAAAAATATAACTTAAAATATAAATATTTTGTTTTGCATTCATTATATCTTTTTTTATTTTTTCAAAAGCATCTATTCCATTAGTAAATATATCAATTTTTTCATTTTTTAAAAGCAATGAATTATTGTTTATTAAGTTATATTTTTGTAATGAAAAGTTGTTTCCAGTAATTAAATTATAATTATTTCGCAAATTATTTCTTACTATTAAATTATTGTTATAAATTTTAAATAATCTTTTTTTCTTAAATAAAACTCCTACGCCAAGCAAAAAATAAAATAAAAAACCTATAATTGGTAAAAAAGAAAAAATTAATAACCAAATTGCAATTCTATGTGTGTTTTTATGTTCTATAAAAATCATAAAACAAATTAAAATTAAATTTATTAAATTTATTAAAAAAAAGGCAAACATAATAAAATTTTTGCCTTTTTAATTTTTTATATTCTATTAATAATCAATTATAACTAATTTTAATTGAAACTTATTGTTAATAGTAAAAATTATATTTCATATAATTTAAATTTATCTCCAGTATTAAAACTACTTTCTTGAACATAAGCTTTAATAAATACTTTTATGTCTTCATTAGTAATAGTTCCAGAATATTCACCAGTATAGGTATTTAAAGTAATTCCATTTACTGTCATGTTAACACCATTACATTCACTACCTGTAATAGCTAAACCATCTTCACCAATTAAAGCAAATCTTAAATAGCTACTTAAATCTTCATCTCTATATTTGTAAGTATAAGTATATGGTGCAGATGAAGTTCTAGATATAGAATAATCATTAAATTTATAATTTACTATTCCACTACTAGTTATAACTGTAACAAATATTACACCCATTTTATTTTGTGGAATAAAGTTATTTGTTTCACTATCATAGAATAAAACATTACCATTACTTCCATCAATTTTTATTAAATTATTTACTATATACCATGTTTTAGCAGTTTGGTTTTCGGCCTCTCCAATTAGCTCAATATCTTTAATAACCTCCATAAATTGACCATTAAAAATTATCTCTTTAACATTCTTTATTTCTTCTCCCATACTGAATAAAAGATTATCAAATATAATAGAGTCTGATGTATTATCCGTTTTAGTATAATTAACCTCAATTATTCCAACATAGTTGTATGGAATATAGTCTTGATTAGGATCAATGTTTAAAATATCATAAAACAATACTGTTCCGTCAGAAACACTTATTTTAATTATTTCATTTATTAAACTATACTCCGTTGTATTTATTATTGAATTACCACTAATTTCAGTTTCATTATTAAGTTTAATAAAAGTTATTTTAGAAAAATCTGTTAATGCCTCAACTGTTGCAACATTTAAATAATCAATTTGTTGATATTTAACACCATTTAAATTATAAACATCATCTGACAAACTACTTTCTTGAACAGTAAAAGTTATGCTGTCTGTGTAAGTATTGCCAAATAAATTGTAATTGTAAGTTACAGTTAATTGTGTATCTTTTTTATCATAAACATATAAAATACCATTATTAATATAGCTATTTTGCGCACCTGATAAAGTTATATTTAAATTGTTAAATAAATTTATTTCGTCTAATGGAAGACCATTAAAAGTAGCATCTTCATTAGTTGCCTTTAACAATATATAGCTATTTAAATCAAGTGAAATGCCATAGTATGCATCGCCTGTTGTATTTGTTTCGTTTGTTACATTTAAAATTCTAAATTTTAAATATTCAGTGCTATTATTATAAGTTACTTTAATTTTTACATAATATGTACCATTATTCTTTAATTCTAAAGTGTTTCCATTTACACTCAAATAGTCGTTTAAATCTTTTTCTTCTTCGGTTAAAACATTACTATTATCTAAATTTTTTGATTTATCAAAATAAATATACATATCTCTATCATTAGCGACACCATCTACTTTTTTATGGTAAGCCACAACATATTCTAAAGAAAATTGTAAGCTATTATCAACCCCTTGTAATTCAGAAGTAAGTGCAATATAATCATATAAATTTAGATATATATTATCACTTGCTACAAATATAGTTTTAAAAGAATCTCCAGTTTTTATTAAAGTAATTGTTCTGCTATCATTTCCATCT
Organism: Clostridiales bacterium; assembly: GCA_015055535.1. Lineage (GTDB taxonomy): Bacteria > Bacillota > Clostridia > Christensenellales > UBA1242 > UBA7868. The sequence continues at coordinate 46,121 of SVIA01000010.1, read as the reverse complement.
TCAATATTAAAAGTAATCTCTGCTGCAGGATATGTATAATCGGTACTATATAAAGTAGATAAACTATATGGATAAACTTTCACATAAATTCTTCTGATAGTTGCATTATCGTCAGAACCAAATTGAACATCAAAATAACCATATGTTATTTCTGTTAACTTATTAGCTGTTAAAGTATATTTATATTTTGTTTTTCCACTGGCATCAATTCCATCTTCAGTCATTGTATAAGTAACAGCATCGCTACAATCAACAATACTTCCACCATTTAAGAAAGTTTGTAAATTAGTTTCATCTAAACTTGTACCCGCCAGCATTGTAATTAATACTATACCATTTTCAGTAGTGGTATTAACAAGATTTTCGTTATTAGTTCCTATATATTGAACATTATGAGTACTTTCTCCCGCACTATATGACTTAGTATCTGTTTTATAATTAGAAAAATATTCAATTTCTAATTCAAATTCTGCTTGTGTTTTTAATATAGCATTACCGTTAGAATAAATTTGAATTAAATTATTACCATTTTTATCAAAAACATCATAATAATATGTTCCATTATTTATAACGATAGTATAAGTTATAAAAGTATCATTACAAGAACGCACAGCTGTTACTGTTCCAACAACGCCACTTGGTAAAACATATGTTTGAGAAGTATTTACGTTAGAAGTTGAGTAATTTTTTGAAATTTCATTAGCTTGACCAGCATTATAATAAATAATATCAAAGCTAGCTTTAACTGAATTTTCAGAATCTTGTTTTTCGCCTAAAACTGCTAATACTGTAATTCTAGATTTTCCATTAAAAGTATCTTTAGATATAGTTTGACCAGTTAAATCTACTGAATCTACTTTAAATTTTAAATCTGAATTTAAATTAATATTATTTGCTTCTGCCATTGTATTACAAGTTACAAAATTATTAATTAAGTGTAAAGTAGTATTATTTACAAAATAATTATCACTTATTTCAAATGTTGTTTTATTATTATTCAACTTAATTGAAACTGGTAATAATCTAACATTAAAAGTATCTTGAACTAAATTGTTATCTTGTACCGATATGCTTATATTTACTAATGTTTCGTATGTTAAATTATTATAACAAGTTAAAATATATTCATATTTGCTATTTTTTTCTTCGGTTACTATATCCATTAACAATACATCGTTATTAAACAAACTAATTACATTATCTTCAGTAGTTGTTTTAAACTTACTCAAATCGTATCCATTTGAACTAAATACTTCAAAAGAAAATAATAATTTTTTATTTTCTTGAGTTAAGTCAATAAATCCAGATTTAACCAACTTAACAACTTGTGTAGCATATATTGTTTGAAAACTAACAGGAATTGTATCTATATATTGTAAAATACTTTCTTTGTAAGTTAAAGTTAATTCTAATTCATTAATTATTATTGTTAAATTAAAATCTAGACCATTAATAGTAACTTGTACAGTATAATTTGCACTTGCTTGAGTTGATAAAAACATACCATCTTCATTAACATAATTATTGCTATCAAAAAAACTTAAACTAACATTTTTAATTGTTAAATCAGTTAACGATTCTTTAACATGAGATTTTAAATTATAGCTTTCACCAACATCTAATGTAACATCTGAAAATTGTGGTTCAACACCTTTAAATTTTAAAGTAAAATTATAAAAATAAACACTGTTTTCTGATTGATTTGAAAATGTATATTCAGTATACTCCGTAATACGATTAGTTTTAGCGTCATTATAATAATAGTTAAATTCTTGAACGTATAGAGGATTATTTTCTGAATCTAATTCTGTAAATTTAAATGCTTTAGCATATTTAGTTAAGTCAATTTTTTCACTAATTGTTCCATTGTATAACACCTTAAATTCACGACTAGTATTTGCAAATTCAACTTTATACTCTGGTATTACTCTAATAAACATACTTTCTTGAAGTGTATTGTATTTAACAATAACTTCAACTAAAATTTCTGAGTAAACATCTTGAGTTGTAAAATTACCCTCGAGAGTAACTGTTACATAAGAAGAAACTTCGCTTAAACTAAACTCTAATTTATCTTCGTCTGTTACTCCACTAATATAGTTTTTTAAATTTAAATCAGTACTGGTTAAATAATTATGATATTGTTTACCATTAACTATACTTGGATTAGAATAATTAATTAAAATTTGCTCATTTAAAGCTAAAATATTAACCGTTTTACTACCCGCACTATAAATTGTCTTTAAATTAAATTCAAAAATACCTGAAATATTATTTGTTAAATTTAAAACATAACATTGATTTTGTACATCTTTTGTTAAAATTAATAAAGTTAAACCGCCAAATTTTATTGTTTGCGTGGTTCCATTTTTATTAATTTCAAAATATTGGCTTGTGCTATCATACTCTTGTCCACCATAAGTATACTTTACTTCACTTATTAACAAAGAGCCATCTATTGAAGAAGGTATACTGCTAAGAGCTTGATTGCATAAATTTGTTGTAATGGTTGTATCATTTTTAGTTAAATAAATATAATATCTACTGCCACTACTTAACTCATATTCACAATCATTTTCATTATATGTAATTTCTGCACCGTTATATTGGTGAGAAAATGTTATTTGTTCACCCTTAATATAAAAAACATACTCTTTTCCATAAAATTTAAATAAAACCTCAAAAGTTCCAGACATTGATGAACTTAATGGCGTAAAAATACCATCACTTGTAACTTTATACTCACCATTATTTACCAAATTAAAATTAATTTTAGATGCATATTCTGCTCTTTCTTGAATAGCATTATAATAAGAAACATCGTTTATTGTAATAAAATTTTTGAAATCTAAACTAGCGTCAGAACCAAGTTCTAATCTGTTTGTAACTGAATTAATATATATACTATTATTTTCATGTTCTTGCGTGTTATAAAGTTTTACATTTATTCCTTGCACTCTTAAAGTATATTCATAAGAATCAATATAAAGAGTATAAACATAAGTGTTAGTAGAATCAGCTTCTTTATTTTCAAAAGTTAATGAATAAGAAGATGTAACTAAGCTAAAAGTAACTGAATGAAGATATTTAGCTACATTTCCATCCCCTATCTTTCCAACTGAAGTAGCAGTTGAACTTATTTCCGTTTTGTTTTGTGTTTGATTTGGCTCAACCAAAACCTCATTGCTGTTTGCATCAAAATTTATATAACCCATATATTTAATGTGGGGAGTAGTTGTTTCTTTACTACTCCCAGCACCAAATTTAAATATTGAACCATCTGTATAAACATATGTACTAGGCGAATAAATAGTTTTATAAGATGAATTTAAAGATTCATAATTAAATGTAATAATATTTTCTTCTGCCGGACATAACACAATATGTAAGTCACTTTCGTATGTTTGCACTCTATATTTTAATGAAATAAACACATAACAAGAAAGTGGCATATTTGCATTTAATTGTAATTGATAATATGTACTTGTAAGTCCAGGTTTTACAATTTTTACAGACTCGCTTGTTGGTAATTCTATTGAGTTAAAATAGTCAAGTGTAGAATCATCCTTACTAGGATTTAAATCTAATTGCTTAACAATATTCGTTCCACTTACTTCTCCAATAAAAGCACTACTAAACGATAGCCATTCTAACTTTAAGTTGTTTGGTATTATAGTAGGATTTATATCAAATGTAAATTTAGGATTACTTCCATCGTATGCATTAAATTTATAATAATTATTATTCTCAAATGAAACTATTTCATAATTAGGGAAAGTTATATTAATTCTTTCAAAATTTAATGTTAAATCAATTACATTGTTTTCTAAACTTTCTAATACACAAGTACTAGTAGATGTATTATTGTGTTTAATGTAACCTTTTAATTTAATAGTCATTGGGTCTAACTCACTTGTACAAACAAATGTTGTATCTTTAACCTTTGCAACAACAACACCATTTTTTAATACTTCATAATAACCAGTAGCATTGTTTTTATGATAAGAATAATTACCTAATGCATTATCATAAACCAATTCGCTAATTCTATATTCTGTTAAACCACTGCTTTGTGATGCCCCAAAATAAGCATATTGTGTTAAGTTAATATCACTATCTCCAATATAAATTGTTGGATTATTATCTGTAATTGCTTTATTAATAGATTTTAACGCAAATATAGTACTTAGCTCATTTTCAGTATTTACAACTTTTGCAATAATGGTAATGTTAGGAACGCCTGAAATTGTATTTTCAGCAAGATTTTCTACTGTTAAAACTCCAGTTGTTTGGTTTAATGTGACATATTTTACACCATTATAAATTATTGTTTGTGTTTTATTTACTGTATCTATTGGTGCAGTAAAATCAACCGGAAGTGAAGAAGTCTCTACACTATATTCTAAAGGTAATTCTTTTGAGTTGTGTGTAGCTTTTATATAACCATAAACTCTAGTATCTGGATAAATATTAATTGTTTGTGTTTCATTTGGGATCCATGATATCTCATCACCATAAATATAAATAGTGCCTTCTAATATACCAAGTTTAATTGAAACACTACCCCCGCTTACAACTGTATATGGAAAACTAATTCCTTCAAAAGTAATTTCATTGTTATATTTAGTAATAATAGTACCATCAAAAGTTACAACTTTTACCAAACTTAATAATTCATTTTTTGTTAATTCTTGACCAATGTAGTACGGACAAGTTGCTGGATTATCATATCTTGTTAATACGAAATCAACAAATTGACTACAGAATTCTACTGTACCAATTTCTCTACCAGAGTAATTAATAACCAAATCAAAATTAGAATAATTTGAAGTAAAACTATTAGGATCTATATTTAACTCATAAGTTTTTAACGACGACACATTACCATTATTAACTATTCCATTATTTACTTCTACAGCAACACCATTACGATAAACTGTAAAATATTTTGTTAAATCATGAGTAGCTTTATTTCTTAAAACTTGTCGTCCGTCTTGAATTTCAGTAAAGTTTGTTTGAATATATAAACTGTTTAATGTAAAATTAATGTCTTTTATAGCACTAGTAAAGCCGTCTGAATAAAATCTAAATCTTAATATAAATTCAGTAGCATTTCCTAAATACTCACCAATAATAATTTTATTGTTAGTTAAATTTATTGTTATAAATTCATTTTCTAAAGCTTGTCCATTTTTATTTAAAACATCCACGCTTAATTTTACACCGTCAGGAAGTGAATTTTTAATTAAATCATATTCTTGGTTAGAATATACGTCATTGTTACCATTATTCTCTTCGTTAAAGTTAGTAACAATATCTTGTACAGTATAATCAATAGTATAATTATTTCCTAAAAGTTTAAAAATTACTGAATAATCACCAATTTCTTTAAAAATTAAATGATTATTTTCAATTGAAAATTGGCTTGTTAAAGCTAAATTTCCATCTGCTTTTAAAATTGATATATATGTTACTTCTGCTGAAGATAGTTGATTTATTATTAAATCGTTTAAAGAATAGGCTTTACCAATGTAAATTTCAGTTGCACTATTTTTAGTTAATAAATTAGTGCCTTTATTAATATTGTAACTTATAAAATATTCTGCATCAACTGAAAGTTTAAAAGTTACAACGTTATTTGTATCATCTATACTAACAATAACATTATCTTTTATATTGCTAGCACTATTTGTTGTTTTATTTACAATAGTTGCAGATTTTACAAAATTGTTTTTAATATAAGTTTCAATTTCAGTATTGGTAGCCCCAGCCACGTTAGTATCTATATAAATTGTATTGCCAAAAATATAAGTTTGATCAATTTCAATTGTTGATATTTCAAAATCTAAAGAGAAATTATGAATGTTTGACGAAGCAAATTCTCCATTAATTTTACAAGAGAAATAACATTGTAAATCTGTAATAGTTAATGTATTAAACTCTTTTGGAATTAAAATTTTTGCAATTTTTGTAGTTTTTATTGGATTTGTTGCATTAGTAGTAAAACTATCGTCGTAATTTATAATTTCATTATTATTTTCATCATAGAACGTAATATTATAATTTTTAAGCTTATTGAATGTGTTTGAAGTAAATACTACATTATTATCAGTTGTTGTTACTTCGTTACTTCCACTCATCACTTTAAATAAATTTGTTAATGTTACAGTGTTTCCATTGCCTAAATATGTATTTTTATTTTCAACAGTTAAGTTAGAATTAATTACAACATTTATTTCGCCTAAAAATTCATTATTAACTTTTACGTAAATAGTATCTGTAGAATTATCAAAAGAATTGCTTGGAGCCGTATAAGATGTTATTTCATTACTATGTGTATCTTCTTCATAGAATTTATAAATGTTGTTTGTAATTTCAGAATCAATAATAACGCCGTTTGCATCATAACTTCTTTGAATTAATTTTACTTTTGAATTTAATATATCGTTATCAACGGAGCTACCTGCATTTAATACTAATGTATCGCATACAACTGCAGTTTTAGGAATAATATAAAAATTAAATTCAATTTCTTCACTAGAAAATTTAGGTTTTAAAGTAATAACTGTAGTAACTGGTGTAGTAACATCCTTAAACACACTTGTTCCAGTATTATAATTTTCATCCGATGTTAATTCAAATAATAAATTATTGAAAGAATCTCCATTAGAAGTTGTTATGTTAATATAATTGTTTAATAATTCAAATTTTTCACCGCCAATAACTTTTTCGTATTCAATTAAATTAATTGTTATATTGTTTGTTTTATTAGCAGTTATTACATAATCAGCAATAATATTTAACTTATATGTTGGAGATTTTATAGCATTTCCTCCAACCATAGAGTAAACATAAAATTCTACATTTTCACATAAAGTTTTAGGTGTTATTTTTAAAAATCTATCTTTATTTAAATCTTCTATTATTTCAAAATTTGCATTAATAGTATTTGTTGAATATACTTCTAAAATAGTATCTTCACTACCACCATTTAATAAAATATTTAAGGTAAATTCTTTAACACTAGAAAGATTATTTATTGGTGTTAAAGTTGTATCTAAAACGTTAAATAATAGTTCATTTGTTTTTGATGTTCCATTAACTTCCACGTTTACATAGTTTTGGCTATTTATAGCACCAACTGAACTTGATAAATTAATAGATTGTAAATCGTTATTTTGAATGTTTAAATTTAAAGGAATTTTGTATTCACCAATTAAAGCTGATAAACTTATTCCATTAAATAAAATTTCAACTGTAGTTTCACCTTCTTCAATTGTTTTAATTACAATTTCTTTTGTTGTTTCATTTAAGTTAATATTTGTTGAAACTTTTCCATCTGAACTTGAAATAACTTTAAAGAAACCTTCTTGATAAGCTCTTAACAATCCATCGTCATTGGTTGTTGTAAATGTAATAGTAATGCTATTACCCTTAGAAATTAAATATTTATTTGTTTCTTTAATATACTCATCGTCATTATTTAAAGTTATAGCAAAATCTTTTAACTCTATATTATGAGTTACTATTAAAGTAATATCTTCACTATTATATAATTTAACTAAATTTTCACCATTTCTATCTGTTTTAACAACTGAAGCATAAAATTGTAATGTTCCCTCGTTAACAGCTTTTACAAAATATCCACTATAAAGAATATTTCCTTCTATATCTTTAATTTCACGATATGGAATTTCGTTAGTTTCAGTTGTTTCAATAAACGGAGCATCTATTGTTCCATTATTTCTAACATAAAATCTAACATTTTTATAAGTTGCATTTTCAGGTAAAATGCTATCTATTAAATTAGTTAAATCTAAAAGTTGATTGTTTTCAAATAAGTAATCGTCAGTTTCACTTCCATTACCAGTAGAATAAGATGCCATTATTTTGTTAGTTTTAACATTTAAAGCTGTGTTTTCAACAATGTTTGTATTAACTTTTACAAAAGCATAGTAAGCATAATCTTCTGGATACTCTTCAACAGGTTGATTTAAAGCATGAAGAGCTGAAGTTCCGATATCTCCTAATTTATTTTTACCAATTCTTAAAACTAAATATAAATCTTTAGAGAATGTATAATCTCTTGATGTTATAGTGTATACCAATGGTTTTTTAGTTTGTTTAATATCAAAAAATTCACTTTCTAAAACCCCATTATTATAGTGTTGATTTGCACTAATATAATAATTTTCGCCATCTTTATAACCCTCAAAAATTTCTACATCTTGAAGTTTATAATTTAATTGTTCACTTGTATAATTACTATTTTGTGGTGCATTTAAACTAATATTTAAATTTAATTGTTTGTCAGAACTTTCATATACTCCATCTACTGAATATTTATAAGTTTCATTTACAAATAAATTAAATACATTGTTTGAAGCAGTAATTCCATTAACTGTAATAATGTTTGAAGAATAATTTATAGTATTTTTTATTGTAAACGGTAAATTATTTCTATTTTGTTCTAAAAGAGCAAAATACTCTGAATCTGATGTACATTGTTGTCTATCAGGAAGTAATGAATTATTTTTATATGTAGTAGGCATATACGCAAAAATGCTGAAATCACCCTCTGTTAATACTGTAACATCACCCGTTAAACTATCTACAGTAGCTATACTTTCATTGCTACTAAAATATAAAATTGTTTTATTGAAATAGTTTTCACCATAAGTTGTATAAAATAAAGGATTTGTTGGTTTGTTTAAAGCATTTGCTGGAAATATATTTGTAGCTGAAACTTTAAATTTGCTACCTGGATAAATTAAAGAACCATTTAAATTGTCTGTTAAAGTAAAACTATCTATTTTACTTTCTACAAAAACTGTAGTTGAAGTTGTAAGTAATGTATCTTCTTGAGTAGCTTTTAAGATGAATTCTCCACCTTTATTATAAGTGTAATTGTTAACACCATTTGTATCAGTAATAGTTGTTAATTTAATTTCTAAATTTTTACCTACTTGACTATTTTTACCAGTAGGAAGAGTAACTATATTTTCTCCACCCGTTAAAGTTATATCTAATCTATTCGCATCTTCATTAGTTGGCAAAAGTTTTACTGAATTATCATAAACACCAAATTCATTATGAATGTTACCATCTAAAACATAAACTTGTTGTTCAAAATTCATGCCTTCAAGCTTAACAACTTTTTCATTAAAACCACCAAACAAAGCATAAACGCCAACAGCAGCTCCTAAAAAGCCAAAAACTGATGCCATGCTTAAACCTATAATTTTTAAAATTTTAACAAACCACTTTTTTTTCATATAGCCCTCATAAGTTATTTTACACTATTTTATATAAATTATATAAAAAGGTAAAAATTTTGTCAAACAATTAAGTTACAATTAATTTAATCTTGAACAAATGTTTATGATAAATACTTCGAACTTTATTGGCACTATTTTGGGCAATTAAAAACAGATAAGTTTGAAAATTTTAATATTTCATATTTAAAAATTTCACATTTTTTAATGAAAAACATAGTTTTATTGCTTTAATTCATTATTATTTCAATAAATAAATTTTGTAATATTAGTTTTTATGGTATTATTTAAATAAAAAAACAATAGAATTTTTCTATTGCTTTTTATTTCCTTTTTATTTTATAATTTCTATTTTTTTTCAGACTTTCATTCTTATTGTACGGTTTTTGTTTTTTTAATTTATTATTAACTTTGTTTTTTTTGTTTTTATTGTTACATTTTATTTTATTATTATCTTGACGTTTATCTATTTTAGTTTTTGTTTTATTTTTTAATGTTAATTTTGTATTTTTTTCAAAATCAAAGTTTTCTGTTTTAGTTTTAACAAAAACATTAATATTTAATTTTTCATCTCTTTTTACTTTTAGCTCAGTTAATTTATATTTTGAAAAATTTTCAAACAAATATTCTCTTTGGCTTTCACTATTAATTAAAGATAAACTCATTCCAGTTTTACCAGCTCTAGCTGTTCTACCTAATCTATGGATATAAGTTTCACTATCTTGAGGCATATCATAATTTATAACATATTCAACATTATTAATATCAAGTCCCCTACTTGCTACATCAGTAGCTATTAAAATATGAGATTCATAGCTTTTAAAAATATTAATTGCTTTTTTTCTTTCTTTTAATTCTAGGTCGCCATGAAGATAAGTTGACACTATTTCTTTATCTTTCAATTTTTTGTAAAGTTCTTCCGCCATTTTTTTAGTATTTACAAAGATTATTATTTTTTCTTTATAAATTGTTCTTAAAAACTTAACTAATGTTTCAAACTTCCCCTTTTTTAAACATAAAATATAACACTGTTCCACTCCATCAACTATCGTGTTATCTTTTTGAAATTCAATAATTTCGGGTTTTATTAAAAAATCATTTGCTAAACTTTTTACTTTATCATTAAAAGTAGCGCTTAACATAAAAGTTTGCTTAATTTTAGGACAAGCTTTATAAATGCGTTTAATATCATCTATAAATCCCATATTTAACATTTCATCAGCTTCATCTAGTACCAAATACTTTAGTTTATGAAGTTTTATTGTTCGTCTTTCTAGGTGATCTAATAATCTTCCGGTAGTCGATACAACAATATTGGCTGTTTTTAAGTTTAATCTTTGTCTTGTAAAATCACTACCACCAAAAATCGTACAAACTTTTAAATTTAAAAATTTAACAAACATGTTAATAACATCTTTAATTTGAATACACAATTCTTTAGTAGGCGCTACAATTAAAGCCCCTATACCATCACTATCTAAATTATTTAAAATAGATAAAACATACGCCAGCGTTTTTCCACTACCGGTTTCACTTTTAGCCAAAATATCTTTACCTTTTAAAGCTACTGGAATAAACTTTTCTTGAATTTTTGTTGGAGTAAAAAAACCATCTAATGATAGCGTAGATAAAATATTATCTTTTAAGTTAAAATCTTTAAATTCCATAATAAAAACCTTTTAAATTAATAAAATATAATTATGAGTTATTTTTCGTACCATAATAAAATTAAAAAGTTAATAAAAGAGGGTGAACTTTTATATTATACATTTGTAGAAAATTACAATGGAATAAGCCCAGCCCTTGTTTTATACTTTAAAAATCATAAACCTATGCCAATAAGAAGTCATAGATTTGAAGAATATTCTAAAATTCTAGAAAATCAAACTTATTTAAAAAGTTAAATCTTTTTTTGCTTGTTTTATTGTAGTTGCTTCTCCATGCCCTGGCAAAACTTTTATATTATCACTTAAATTAAATAGTCTATTTAAAATAGAATTTTTTATATCTTCAAAATTTCCAGAATAAAAATCACATCTTCCATAAGATCCGTTTGCAAACAAAGTGTCTCCGCTAAATAAAACATCATTAATCAAATAACAAACAGAGCCTTTGGTATGTCCACTTGTATTTATAACTTTTATTTTTAACCCAATTAATTCTAATTCTTCATCACCCTTTAATAAAACATCTGGCTTAAAACTATAGCTTTTTAATAAGCCCATATTTTTAGGTTCGTTTTCAATAACTAAACCATCATGCTCACTTACATAAATTTTTATATTATTTTCTTGCAATTGTTTGCAGGCTGTACAGTGATCAAAATGACCATGAGTTAATAAAATAGCTTTAATTTTTACATTTAGTTTTTCAGCAAATTCTAATATCTCTTCGCTATTTGTCGCACTATCTATTACAATACACTCGTCGTTATTTATAACAAAATAACAATTAGTATAAAGTCTTCCCAAAACAAGTTTTTTTATTTCCATTAATTAATTTTCCTTAATATAGTCTTCATAACCAATTTGTTTATCAAATTCTTTAGTAGAATTAATAACAATAATTCTATTTGCAACAGTACTTAAAATTTCTTGGTCGCTTGTTGTAAATAATATACAACCTTTAAAACTTTTCATTCCGTTATTTAACGCTTGAATACTTTCCAAATCTAAGTGGTTTGTAGGTTCATCCATTAAAAGAACGTTTCCACCTTCTAACATCATTTTACTAAACATACATCTTACTTTTTCACCACCAGATAAAACTTTAGCTTGCTTAATAGCTTCCTCGCCAGAAAACAACATTCTACCAAGCCAACTACGAAGATAAGTTATATCTTTTTCTTTACTAAATTGTGCAAGCCAATCTGTAAGCATTAAATCGTTATTAAATAAGTCATCATAATTTTTAGGTAAATACGAATATGTTATAGTTTTTCCCCATCTAACTTCACCAGTATAATCGGTATCTTTTCCAGCTAAAATATCATATAAGGTAGAAAGAATTGTACTTTGTTCACTAAAAAGTCCTACTTTTTCACCTTTTAAAATTGTAAAACTAACATTTTCAAACACGCCAGGTTTTGTAAGTTTATTTACAGATAAAACTTCGTTTCCTATTTCTCTTTCAAATTTAAAATCAATATAAGGATATCTTCTTGTGCTTGGTTTAATATCTTCTATAGTTAATTTTTCTAATTCTTTCTTCCTAGAAGTTGCTTGCCTACTCTTACTAGCATTTGCACTAAACCTAGCAATAAATTCTTGTAATTCTTTTGCTCTTGCTTCAGCTTTTTTATTTGCTTCTTTTTGTTGTCTTAAAATTAATTGACTACTTTCATACCAAAAATCATAATTACCAACAAACATAGTAATTTTTCCATAGTCGACATCGCAAATATGAGTACAAACTTTATTTAAAAAGTGACGGTTATGTGATACTGTTATAATTGTATTTTCAAAATTAACTAAATACTCTTCAAGCCAATTTATAGTTTTAGCATCTAAGTTGTTTGTTGGTTCATCTAGTATTAAAATATCTGGGTTAAAAAATAATGCTTGACTTAAAAGAACTTTAACTTTAATTTTGCTATCAAGTTCCCCCATTAAAGTATTAAAATATTTTCTATCTACCCCAATACTATCAAGCAAACTTTCAGCTTCACTTTCAGCTTCCCAACCATTTAAATCCATAAACTCTTGTTCTAACTCACCTGCTTTAATTCCATCTTCATCGGTAAAATCTGCTTTACTATAAAGGGCTTCTTTTTCTTCCATAATTTCTACTAATCTTTTATGGCCAAGAAGAACTGTTTCCATAACTGTTTTATCGTTAAAAGCATTTTGGTTTTGGTTTAATACACTTAACCTTTCATTTTTACCAATTGTAATTTCTCCACTCGTAGTTTCAATTTCACCACTAAGCAATTTTAAAAAGGTACTTTTACCCGCGCCATTTGCTCCTATTATTCCGTAACAATTTCCTTTAACGAATTTTAAATTAACATCTTGAAATAGTTTTTTGTTTCCTACTATTAAACTTACGTTTGTTGCTTGTATCATTTTAACTCCTAAAAATTTATTTTCATTAGAGTATATCATAAAAAAATTAAATTGTAAACTTTAAATTTTAATCTTTATTTTTTGTATTAAATTTATCACAAAAAATAAAATGTATAATAAAAAAATCCACTTTAAGTGGATTTCTTTTAAGCTATAACATTTTTTGTACAAACACTAACAAGTGGCTCAGAAAAATAATTTGCTGAAGCCGATAACGTAACTTGATTTGCATTATCAACAACAATTTCATAACTCATGTAACTACTATCAGTAACATAACTATAAGTATATTTAACTTTTTTATTTTCAATAGATCTTGTAAATTGTAAAGCATAACTGATATCTATATCAGCAAAAAATTCAGGAGCTTGTGTTGGAGTAACTTCTAAGGCATGCGTAACATAAATTTTGTTATCAGCAAACACTTTTACATAATCATAATAATTTTCTGGATTAGGAGATCCCATAACAGCTGCTGACGGTGATGGATTACAATAAAATAAGTCACCAACGCTTAAATCTACAGGTTGATAAACCTCATAAGCATAAGTTAAAGTTTCCCCTTCATAAGTAATAACCATTTCGAAATTTCCCACTGTTTCCGAAGAAAAGCCAGATACCATTTGTTGAGTTATTACAACTGTATTCTTTTTACCATTTTCGTTAGTATAAGTAAGTTTTCCATTAGATACATCTAAATTTTCCCCAACAACATATTCATTTTTAAAATTAGTATGAATTTCTATTTTAGCGCCGCCACCAAATAAGCAACCTGACATTACTAATGGCATACAAAATACAAACACTAAAGATAAAACCACTAAAATTTTTGATAATTTTTTCATGTTTTTCTCCTTTATTTTTCTATCTACTAAATTGTACCCCCCCCCGCAATTTTGTCAACTAAAATAATTAAATTTTTTAATATTGCCTTTCGTTTTTGAATTTTTATGTTAAATTTTAAAATATTTATTAAATTTAGATAAAGGAATTAAATTTACTTTATTTTTTTTTAAATAATTGATAAACTAATTTTATAAGGAGATTTTATGGCAAAAGTTGTTTTAATTGGTTGTGGAAATGTTGGCATGAGTTATGCTTACTCTTTGGTTAATCAAAAAACCAGAGTTAGTGAATTAGTTCTTGTTGATTTGAATAAAGAAAAAGTAGAGGGTGAAGCATTAGATTTAATGCACGCAGTTAGTTTTGCCCCCAACAAAATGAACATTAAAGCTGGCGACTACTACGATTGTAATAATGCAGATATTGTTTGTATTTGTGCTGGTAGAAATCAAGAACAAGGCGAAACAAGGCTTGATTTAGTAAAAAAGAATTATCAAGTTTTTAAAAGTATAATAAGTGAAATTAATAAAACAAACTTTAACGGAATTTATTTAATTGCAACTAACCCACTAGATGTTATGACATATATTACACAAAAATTAAGTGGTTTTCCTAAAAATAAAGTTATTGGTAGTGGTACAATATTAGACACTGCAAGACTTAGATATTTAATAAGTGAAAAAACAAAAATAAACCCTAAAAGTATTCATGGGTTTGTTATTGGTGAACATGGTGATAGTGAATTTATACCTTGGTCTAACACTTTAATTGGACTTGATAAAGCAAACAAGTTTTTAACCAAAAATGATATGAGCAAAATTACTTATGATGTAAGAAACTCTGCCTACGACATTATTAACAAAAAAGGTAGTACTTGTTACGGAATCGGAATTTGCTTAACTAAAATTACAAACGCAATTTTAAATGATAGCAATAAAATTTTAACAGTATCTAGTTACAATGAAGATTATGATATTTACATTGGCGAGCCAACAATACTTGGCAAAAGCGGTGTTAAAAAAGTTTTAAAACTAAATTTAAGTGACGACGATAAAATAAAATTTGAAGAAAGCGTA
The DNA here is from genome assembly GCA_015055535.1 of Clostridiales bacterium. GTDB lineage: Bacteria > Bacillota > Clostridia > Christensenellales > UBA1242 > UBA7868. Next base: position 30,863 of record SVIA01000010.1, on the reverse strand, counting down.
AATGCAATTCAAACGGTTATAAACACTTTAAATTAGCTGCCTAGTGCCTTATGCACTTTATTGCATAATAACATTTATAACAAATGCATTATTAAAATTATTTATATTAAAAATAGCAGTATTATTTGCTGCTATTTTTTATTCTTTTAATATAATTATTTATTTACTAATTGTTTCAATTAAATCTAGAGTTTTGTTAGAATATCCCCATTCGTTATCGTACCAAGCAACAAGCTTTACAAAACTATCGTTTAACATAATACCGGCTTTTGCGTCAAATATTGAGGTATGATAATTACCTATAAAGTCACTAGATACAACTGGTTCTTCGGTGTAATCTAAAATACCTTTAAGTTCGTTTTCTGCTGCTCTTTTAACTTCCGCACAAATTTCTTCATAAGTTGTAGGAGTATTTAATCTTACAGTTAAATCAACTACTGAAACATCAAGTGTTGGCACTCTAAAACTCATGCCGGTAAGTTTTCCATTCATTTCTGGAATAACTTGTCCTACAGCTTTAGCTGCTCCAGTAGAAGATGGAATAATATTATAACTAGCGGCTCTTCCACCACGCCAATCTTTTTTACTGCTACCATCTACAGTTAATTGTGTTGCAGTTGTAGAGTGAACTGTACTCATAAGCCCTTCTACTACACCAAATTTATCATTAATAACCTTAACTAAAGGCGCTAGGCAGTTTGTAGTGCAACTAGCGTTACTAACAACTTCTTCGCCGTTATATTTTTCTTCATTAACACCCATAACAAACATAGGAACACCTTTTTTTCCTGGTGCTGTTATCACTACTTTTTTAGCCCCACCAGTTATGTGTTTTTTTGCATCTTCTAAAGCAGTAAATTTACCTGTAGCCTCAGCGACAACTTCAGCCCCAACTTTATTCCAACCTATATTTTCTGGATTTAACTCACTATAAAATTCAATTTTTTCGCCATTAATCTCTATTTTTCCGTCAACAACTTTAGCTAAGTGCTTTGCTCTACCATGAATACTATCATAGTTATACAAATAGCAAGCATATTCAATATCTAAAAATGGATCATTTATAGCTACAACATCAACATTTTCATGACCCTCCACTTCAAAAGAAGCTCTTAGCATTAATCTTCCAATTCTTCCAAATCCGTTAATTCCAACTTTTACTTTTTTCATATTTTCCCTCCTGTGGCTTAGCCATTTTATTTTAATATTATATTTTTAACATTATTTGTCTTTGATTTTTGATTTTATTCTTAAGTTTATTTTAGTTTTTCTTTGATAAGCTTTAATAATCAGTCTAAGACTGTAAGTTTTCTGGATTTAGACATAGTAGTGTTGGTTCTACAAAAACACCATCTTTTCTAATTAATTTATCATCAAAATAGATTTCTCCACCACCGTACTCTTTTGTTTGGATTAAAACCAAGTCCCAGTGAAGCGCACTTTCATTTCCATTAAAAGCATCTTCATAACACGCTCCTGGAGTAAAATGAATTGATCCAGAAATTTTCTCATCAAACAAAATATCTAACATTGGTTTTGTAATATAAGGATTAACGCCTATTGCAAATTCACCTATAAATCTAGCCCCTTCATCTATATCAAATATTTTTTCAAGTGCAGCTTGATTTTCAGACGACTCAATTTTCACAATTTTTCCATTTTCAAAATAAAGTTTTATATCGTTAAACTTAATTCCATTATGAAGCGATGGAGCATTGTAATGAATATATCCATTAACACTTTCTTTAACTGGAGCGGTATAAATTTCGCCGTCTGGAATATTCATTTCTCCCGCACATTTTATTGCTGGAATACCTTTAATTGAAAATGTTAAATCGGTATCTTTTGCTGTTATTCTAACTTTATCAGTTTTTTCCATTAAAGCTTTAAGATTATCCATCGCTTTATTCATTTTTGAATAATCTAAATTACAAACTTTAAAATAAAACTCTGAAAACTCTTCTAATCCCATATTAGCACTTTGAGCAAAACTATTAGTTGGATAATTTAATATTACCCATTTGGTTTTCGGAACTCTTATATCACTATGAATTGGTTTTTGATAGTTCTTTATATATATTCTTTTATTCTCTATATTTATGTCTTTTAAATCAAAAGCATTCTCAGTTGCACCAATTCCTATATAGGCATCCATATCACTCATTTTAGGTTGCATATATTTTGCTAGTAGTTTACAATGCTCTTCATTAGTTCCTCTTAATAATTCCTTTGTAATTTTACTTTCTCCATAATTAACAAAAGGATAAGCTCCTACTTTATATACTTCTTTTATAATTTCTAAAATTAATTCTAAACAAAGATGATTGCCTTCAATTAAAACTTTTTCTCCCTTTTGAAGATGCGTGGAATAATTGACCAGATTATGTGCTAAAATTTGAATATCTTTTCTATACATAATTTCTCCTAAATAGAATTTAAATATTTATTATATGTTAAGCTTGCAAATGTTAAAATTATAGAAATGCTAACACAAATTATTTCAACAATAATTACCTTAGAAATATTTGGTGAAGCATTGAAATTTATTAATACTGGAATAAACACCCCTAAGCTTATTATAACCAAGCTAACTAAAATTATTGCTAGCATAATAAAATATAAATTTGTTTTATATTTTATTTTTTCTTTTTCAAATTCTATAGTTTTAACATTTAAACCTTTAAAATTTTCAAACAATCTCATATAATTTGGACTTTTATTACAATTATAAATAACTTTTGTTACTTTACCACTTAAATATTGAAAATCTTTAGAAATATTTAAAACATTTGATTTATTAAAAAACATTAAGAAAAAATTATAAATTCTAAATAAAATATTTGTAAAAAAATTTTTAGTTTTACTTTCTTTTTCTTTAAAATTAATAATATCGTAACTTTCAAAATTTTCTAAAATATTATTTAAATTATTTTTAATGGTCTTTAAACTATAATCTAAATTAATAATTACAACATTATCTTTAATCTTACTTAGCCCTAAATTTATTAATTCATTTTTGTTTTCATTTAAAACATTTACTTCAATATTTTTAATATTGTTAATTTGTTTATTTGTATATAAAAATATTTTATAATTTAATTTATTGTTATCTAATAAATTTAAAACCAATTCAACTTTTTTTTCTACATTTAATTTAGTAGAAATTAGTAAAACATTTATAAATTCCATAGAAATATTATACAACAAATTAAAAAAATTAAAAACAATTTAAAATACATTTTATTTTTTTGTAAAAAATTAATATAATATACTTAAGGAGAAAATTATGAGTTTAGTAAATGCAAAAGAATTATTAATAAAAGCTAAAAATAAAAAGCAAGCTGTTGGCGCTTTTAATTTTACAAATTTTGAACAGTTAAAAGCAATAGTTAATGCTTGTAAAAAAGAAAATACTGGTTGTATTTTAGCTGTTAGCGAAAGTGCAATAGCATTTATGGGAATAGATAATATTATAGAAATTGTTAAAAACGAAACAAAAAATACAAAAGTTAAATTTGCTCTTCATTTGGATCACGGCAAAAGTTATGAAATATGTAAAAAATGTATTGATGCTGGTTTTACTTCTGTTATGATAGATGCAAGCCATTTTAATTTTGAAGATAATATTAAATTAACTAAAAAGGTAGTAAAATATGCAAAAAAATTTAATGTAAGTGTAGAGGCTGAACTTGGAAAAATAGAAGGAATTGAAGATAACACTAAAAGCTTGGAAAGTATTTTGACTTCTCCAACAGATGCTGTTAATTTTATTAAAAAAACAGGCATAGATAGTTTAGCTGTTTCTATTGGGACAAGTCATGGAGCATATAAATTTAAAGGTGAAAGCAAACTTCAAATAGAACTTCTTAAACAAATTAACAAAGCAACTAACTTTTTTCCATTAGTATTACATGGGGCAAGTTCATTAAATGAAAATTTAATTTTAAATTTTGAAAAATTTGGCGGAAAAATAAATGGCGCTAAAGGTGTTGATGATAATTCTATAAAACAATCAATTAAATATGGAATTTGTAAAATTAATGTAGATACTGATTTAAGAATTGCTTTTACAACTGGTATTAAAGAAACATTACAAAATGAAAGTATTTTTAATTTAAGAGAATATTTAAAAAATGCTATGAAAAGAACAGAATACGAAGTAATTAAAAAATTACAATTATTTTCATTAAAAGTTTAAAATAAAAAAGGGAATTAACTTAAATTAATTCCCTTTTTATTAATTTGTAAAACCATATTCTATAGCTTTCTTTTTTAATATTTTTTCTAATTCGGTTTTTGAGTGACTATAAGTTAAACTTATAGCTTTTTTATACCAACTTTTTGTTTGTTCTATTTTGCTTTGATTTTCAACTATAGCATCACATTGTTCTAATCCTAAATTTAAAAAATCTCTTAAATCATCTATAGTTTTTATTTGTCCTTCTACGTCACTTCTTAGAATTGAATAAATAACATAATAAGCCATTTTGGTTCTATCGCTAGTTTGATTATACATATTAATTCTCCCTTTCTTCGCCTTCAATGCTTATTAAATCGCCATATTTTTTAAATGTAGATTTACCAGTGTATAATTCAATGTTTAAATCTTTAATTTTTTTATTGGTCATTTTTGTGATATATACTGCAATTAATCCTTTTAAATCACGAAGATTTGCTTTTTCATTTTCAGTAATTTCTTTAATCATTTCATTACAAAGTTTTGCAATTGTTGTATTTTCAGGTAAATTATTTTTGTTATTTGAATAATAAAGAAATGTAGCATTAACAAAATCAGCTATTACTTTTTCAACTTGTTCATCTCTTATTTTAGTAACCTTAGATAATTCTTTATCACTTAAACGTTGATTATCACTTGGAATATCGCCAGATTTAGTCTTTTTAGGTTCAACAACTCTAAAACTTAAGTCTGTTGCAAGAATGCCAGCCTTACTATTTGAACCATAAATTAATCTTTCATAGAATTTTTTTAGCTTTTGGGCTATTTCTTCATCTGTATATTCGCTTAATTTTTTAGTAATTATAAATTTTTCTGGTACTTTTGGTTCTTCATTATTAATATTAATACCATCAATAGATATACGAAAATTTTCAGATAGTGTTGAATATTCAGCTTCAATATCTTCCATTGTAACTTCTCTATTAACCCTAGAACTTTCTTCTTTAAAAGCTTCTTCAGCTGCAGCAATTCTCTCGGCTGTTGTTCTTAAATCTAATAATTCATCTACCATATCTTTAGAAATAAAAGACTTGTCTTCAAAATTTTCATCTAATTTATATTCATAATCTTGCATCATACGAAGTCTTTTGTTGCTAGAATTTTCTTCTTCATATGCTTGTTTTGCAGCCGCAATTTTTTCTTCTTTAGTATTTTCTTTAGCTTTTACTCTTATTGCTACATTGTCTTTTTGTTCTTGTTGAATTTCTTCGTCTGTTACAAGATGACCAGGATCAAATGGAGGAATTCCCAATGTTTCTTCCATGTTTAATTGATATGGTTCAAACTCATCTTCAACTTTTTCAGGTTCTTCTTTTACTGATATTTCTGGAGCATCAATATTTTCATCTCCTTCGTTAGGTTTTTGAAAATAAGTTGTATCTTTATCCAATTTTATTCCTTCATTTTTAGAATCAGGTTGGATATCTTCTCCTTCAAGTTCTTCAATAGTTTGTTCATTATATTTACGAGCAGTAACAAAGTCTAACCCTTTTGTTAAATCAACATCGCTACGAACTGCATATTCAGTTTTAGTATCTACAGCTGTAGGTTCATTACTATATAATGAAAATATATTTTCTTCTCCTACTGGATATAAAGTTGAATAAGCATCCATTTTAATTTCATTATTTTTAGATTTAGAAATTATTTTTTGCCTATTATCTTCGCCATCAACTTCTTCTGCAGCCACAACTGGAACTTCTTTACCATTTTCATCTACAACCACATCTGGATTTGGTTTTGAAGTTTCATCATTTTTTTCATCTTGAGACTCTTCGTTAATGTTTTCATCACATTTATCGTTAACAGCATCATTAATAGCAGCAACTTCTACCAATGCTTTCTTATCTTCATCAGAAATGGCTGCATTTTGACCAAGTTTTTCAATATTAGATAAATTATCTTCAGAATTTTCCTTAATTTTAGCCAATTTTGCAGAAACATCTTCGTTTTTATCTAATTTTACTTCTGATAATTTTTCTTTATAATAAGCTAACCATTTTTTATATTCATCAGTTTTTCTAATAGCATCTAAATATACATTTTTCTTAGGTTCTTTTGGATAATGAGGTTTTACTTTAACATCTGATTTTTTAGTTGCTTGCACATTTACTTTATTTTGCGCAATATTTTCAAGAGGTTTATTGTTAGCTTTTTCATTAGACAAATTATATTGTAAAGAAAAAACTAAATCATTAATAGAATGAATTCTTTCTGGATGAGCAATTACTGTTCCGTTATTATTATAAATTTCTAATAATTGATTTGCATTAGTAATACCTTCACTAGCACAAATTTGAGCAACGTTTAATTGCAATCTTTCTTGAATTAATTGGTTAATCCAATAATCTTCATTAGGATTTTTATTAATACGTAATTCTTGCATTTTATAACAAGCTTGCTCAGTTAAATCTTTTTCAATTTGAGAAAAATATTTACTATCAAAATAGAAACGAGCTAAAAATATTGTTGTTAAAGTTGTTACAACATCTTCTATAGTACTTTGGTGAGCACTGTAAATTTTTGAAACTTTTTGATTTTGTCCATTTAAATTAAATTTATGTTTAGAAGATAAAAATTCATTTTGCTCTGTATTATTAATAATAGCTTTTGCAGCTTTTAATTTTGCTTTTTTGCTACCCACTAAAGTTTTAGATAAACTGTAAAGCATGTTAATACAATTATCCATTTTGCTGGCAGAATTTCGAATAGAAATTGTTCTTGATAATTTTGCTTTTTGATTTTTGTGACCAATTTTAAAAGTATAATTATATTTTTCTTTAACTGCTTTTTCTATTTTAGAAGTAATAGCATCTGCTTCAGCATCAGTTTTAAATTTAGTAAATAATGGAGTTAATTCTCCTATGTAAGCCACAATAGAGTTTGCATAATATTGATTCGTTCCGTTAACATTTGTACAGTGTTCAACTAATGCTTGTGGTCCATTAGTAAATTGATTAAATTGAGTTTTAGCAAATTTATTTGTGCCTTGTTCAACATAATCAATATTTTTACCAGCTTTTAATTGTTTTACAAATTTTGTAACATTGTTAGCTACAGCATTTATTGCAACACCATTTTCTTTGCCATTTAAAGCTTTTTCTATTCTTTTTGTTAAACCTTCAAAACTTGTTACACCTGTTTGTTCTATTAAAGAAGCTATTTCTTCTGGAGTATAAATAGTTTTTATAATTGTGGCTACGCTAAACTTAGTTCCTTTAAACAAAGCACTATTTCTGTTTAATATATCAAGCGTTGAAAATATACTATATTTGTATTTTGTTGTTTTATTAGCAAAATAGTATTCTGCCGGAATATAACTATAACCACTTTCTACTACACGTTTACCAGTTTGTGCATTAGCATTTGTTTCTTCATTAATTGGTTTAACTTCTACCGCAGCACCCTCAGCATTTTCTGCAACTCTTTCAATAATTCTACTACTATCTGTTACCATAGCATTAATAGTTCCTAAATTTTGATTATTATTTTCCACATTTAACCTACCTTTTTATACATTATATCATGTATTTTTAACAATTTCAATAGGTATTTTTAAAATTTTTTCTTTCTATAGAAATCTTCATCAAACATCATACGAATTTCATCTAAAGCTTCAATTTTAACTCTCGTTCTAGATGTTGGGCTTGTAATTAAGAATGCCTCACCACGACTAGCTGTTGCAATTGCATTCTTTTCATCATCATTAATACCACCCGCATTACGATAAAGTTCAACTAAGTCGTTCATATCGTTAGCTGCTAATCCAAATATCATAGAATATTGGCTGGCATTAATAATTGCAGTACTTTGTTTAGCAATATCTGGACTACCTACGAAGTCTTTAATGTTTTGCGTAATAATTATTTGCATACCTGAATATTTTCTAATTCTTTTTGCTAAAAGTTCCATGAAATCTAACGCTATTGGATATTTATCATCAATGAATGTATGTGCTTCATCGACAACAACAATAATTTTTCTTCTATCTGGATCGTTTTCGCCAAAACCTTTTAGTTTATTAAACTCTTTATTTCTAATAATTTCGTTATTTAAGTACCTAACAACAAGTAACATTTGAGCATTTGCTAAACTCATATTACGGTTAGCAAGCAAACTTCTAAATGCAAATACAACAAAATTTTCCTTTGTTTCTAATGTTGTTGGTCCATTCCAGATATTTGCATTTCTACCACCTGTTGCAAATTTTTGTACATAAATTTCTATTCTTTTATAAAGTGATTGTAAATATTCATCTTTTTCTTTCTTTAATTTTTCTAAAACTAAGTTATATAAGTCATCAAATATAGGAAAATCTTCTGGTTTCAATCCATCTAAATCTGTTCCAGCATAAATATTCTTTTTAGCATACATTTCAATAACTAAACTATTAACTTTTTCAAACGAGTCACTATCCATACCACTAAAAATAACTTTGAAGAATTGTTCTAAGAATTGTAAGTGTGCGTTATAGTCGTTTTGAACATCAAGCATTTGTGTTTTATATTTTGGTGTTTCTTCTTCACTATCTTCTTCATTTTTTTCATCTTCATCTTCTTTTAATGATGGAGTTATATGGAACGGATTAATTCTTCCTTGAAGACCTGAACCAACGTCGATTATTTGACCTTTTAATTGTGCTGTTAAAAAATCATATTCTTTTTCTGGGTCTAGTATAAAAACTTTACTGTTATCTGCAGCCATATTTGCTAGTAGTGTTTTTGCCGCGAACGATTTACCACCACCAGATTTACCAATAATCATCATGTTAGAGTTAACTCTTTCATTGTCTCTTCTAAAAAAGTCAACAAAAATATTTCCATATTGTTCGTTATATCCAAGATAGAAACCATCATCATCCATAACTGCCCCACTAATAAATGGGAAAATTGCAGCCAAACTTGTAGTATTAATACCTCTCTTTCCTTCTTTAATAAAATCCACTTTAGAAAGGTTACTTGAAATAAATGCATCAACTTGACGACCAAACATTTCATTGTATTTAAAACCACGTTGTTTTAAAAGTGAACGTATTTCTTTTTTTCTTGAATCTTCTACAGTAATAAACATATTACAAGTAAATAAGTTTTCATTACTATTTTTTATATCAACTAATAAATTTCTTAAAGTTTCTAAGTGTGTTTGATTTTCAATTCTTTTACTTTCTCTTGCGCTATAGTTAAGTTTGGTTTCCATTTCCATAATAGCTTTATCAAGCTGTCTTTCGGCATCAAATCTTTGTATAGGTTTAATTTTCATAGAAACTCTAGCACCCGGAATTGAAAACAATGGATAACCCCAAGCATTTGCTACTTGAAGTGGATAATCTGCAATATTGAAAATACGCATAGGCTTATCATTTATCATAGTATAATTTGCCTTAAATTGTATTTTTTTAGGATAACTCCATTCAACTAAAGCATCTTGACTTAAGTTATCAGTTTCTTTAATATTAACTTCTGATGTATAATTTGCTTTTAAAAATGTAGCAAGTTCAGCGTTTTGAATAATATTAGCAGTTACTGGAATAGAAAAGTTTTTAAATTGCATTACCATTCCTTCACAAACATCATTTAAAGCGGTAAGGCTTTTATCATAAACCACTAAATAGAAGAAATCTCCAATAATGCTTTGACTTTCGTTAATAACGCTCATAGCATTAACCCTTGATTGGAAAATTTGATATCTAGCTTCAGCTTCTTCTACTGTTATTTCAGCTTCTTTAATTATTTCCCCTTTTTCATTGTATTCATTTTCAGATTGTTGCATTAATGTTGCGAACTTTCTTTCATCGTTTTTAATATATCTATCATACACAATTGGTTTTTGAACTTTAATAATGTTCATTTCTTGATCTGGATTAGCTCTAGTTAAAACATCACCAAACATTTTAATTAACATATCTTGCTTAAGTTCTTCAAGCATAAAAAATTCTACAGGTTTTATTTCTATTACTTCTGCATAATAATCACCAAAATCAACAAATTTTTCTTGAAAAATTCTTTCATAAGGTATTAATTGTTTAATATTTTTATAACCTTTTTCTTGGTTATAAGAAAACTTTTTACTATAAGCCATAAATTTAAACAATAAAACAACTGAATAATATAACCTTACGCCTTCAGTTACATTTATAAATAACATAATAGAAAAAGCCGCATAACTTAGTGCAATTACAACTTTGTAAGGAATATTACTTACAAGTAATAAAACTAAACCTGCCGCCAATATAAACATTAACACAATATCTAATATTGTAAAACCATACGCAAGTTCTATTTTTACTTTTGTTTTTTTAGGAATATTATGTATCATTATTTTTCTCCTTTAATAAAATATACATTCTAAATATATTTTATACTAAAACAAATATTTTTACAAACATTTCCAATATTTTTTAAACAAATATTAATAAAATTAATATTATTTTATAAAAAAACAAAATGCATAAATAAAAAAGTGGTTCTCACCACTTTTTTATTGTTTTAATTTTATATTACAAATTAATCTTGATCAGAATATTCTGCCATTTTTTGTTTTGCCACTTTTACATGTATTAAATCTTTCATTTTTTCGCTTTCGATTAAATCAATAAATTCAACATCTAAATCACTACCCTTTGCCGAAGGATTTCTTTTTAACCATTCATCATGAATAATTTTTCCCGCTTTACCTTTTTCTGAATTTTTATAACCCATTAAAGCAACTTTATATGCAATTTTTGCCGCCTCAAAATTTTCAAGTTGATAGTTTCCGCACAATTCATTAAATGTAGCATTTGTAATGTTTTGTTCGTAATGTCCATCTACAAATCTAAAATTTTCAGGAAGTTCTTTCATTTTAGACAAACTTTCGATTGTTGTTTTATCTTTTACAGGTCTAAAACGAGGTTTATAAGTACCATCTTCATTTTTAAAACCTTCTCTCCAATCTTCATGAAGTTGATATGCTATTTGATAAATAATTTCTAATTCATCTATATTTTTAACTGTTTCTTTAAATATTTTATTATTTTTGTGTTTATCTAATTTTAGTTTTAAAGTTTCTAAAGCTCCTAATGGAAACATTGAAAGATACTCAAAATTATTTACATATAAGTTCATAAAATTTAATTCAAACACACTTCTTGAACAGTCTTGAATTCTCTCTTCTAAACTAGTAGTGCTAAAATAATATGCAATTCCTTCATTTGCCACATCAGAAACACTAGTAGAAATATCTGCTGTTGCCAATAAACTTTCTTCAATAGCTTTAAATTTAAGATATCCAGGATCTTGTTTTAATTTTGCTATTTTTTCTTCTAATGCTTTAATTTTTCCTCTTGTAAAAATACCTGGTTTTAAATTTGCCAATTTTTTTGTTGATTCTTCGATTTCAGTTAAAACATCTTCAGCAAGTCTAGTTCTTGCCACTTCAATAGCCGCCTCAGTAGGAGTTTGATTTTCAGAAAGATTATCCCAATCAATTCTAAATGTTTCACCCTCAACAACAAATGTAGTCATGTTTTTTTCTTCATTTCTACCTGTAAAAAAAATATCATCAGTACGTTGTACCCCGTACTTTGCAAGCTCAATATTTATCTCTTTTCTTCTTTGTTCTTTCATTTTTCTGCTTTCTTCAAGCGCATTAGTTTTATCAACTTTTTCTTGTTCGTACTCTTCTTTTAAATCAGAAACAATATCAAATGCTAAATTATAAAAACTTGGCGCATCAAGTGTTACCACTCTCATTTCATCAGCAGCATTTTCCATAAAATAATCATTAAAAAATGCAACATCAGCATTTAAAGCTGCTATTTGTTTATTTAGTTTTTCTCTTTCTTTTTGTTTTCTTTCTTCTTCGCTTAATTGAACTGAACTCATAAAATTCTCCTTGTATACCTATATATTAACATATAATTTCCCATTTGTCAATATTAAATGTTTCCATTGTTAAAGACTTCAATTTAATGCATTATTCCATAATGCGTTTTGCTTACACAAAACAAGTCGGGCACTAATTATATTATATAAAAAAACAGCCTAATGGCTGTGGTTGAGAAGAAGTAATGTAAATTGAACTTTTTTAGATTCTATCTCCATATGATAGCGCTTTGATAAAATTATCCATAAATTCCCAATCTGGTTTATTGTTTTTTGATGGTAATTTAACAATATGATTATTAAAATCTTTTTGTCTGTATTGTCTACCATATGAATTTCTATATTTATCTTGTTTGAGAATAGTTGCTATAAATAAACCACTGTACTTGTTTAATTTAGAACTCTTTAACACAAGTACATTGTCATCACATTTAAAATCTCGTTCAAAATAAAAAGCATTTCCAAACATATCTATCGTTATTGCATTATAATATGAATCTTCTTCTTGATTATTAATATATTCAGAAACTCCCCAATTTTCATAACCTGCAGTAACAAATGGAAAATTTCCGCTTTCTCTATTTTCTTTCGTTAATCGGTTGCCTCTAGTAATTGTAAAAATTTCTGACAACTTAAATTCCATCCACTGTGGGTAATTTAGACTAATAGAGTTTTGTTTGTTTTTAATAGTAACATTTTTAAAATTTAAAGATTTAATATAGTTTTCCATAAAATCCCAATCAGGAACACCATATTTTTCAGGCAATTTTATTTTTGTATTTTCTAAATGAGGTCTATATTTTCTTCCATATGAATACTTAAACTTTTCTTTATCCAAAATTGTTACAATAAACATTGCATTGTATTTATTTAAATTATCATTATATCCAACGGTTAATGTTGTGCTCCCTATGAAATCTCTATCCATGTAATTGCAATATCCTACAGAGCCTTGCCCATCACAAATAAATATTATACAATTCCCTTTGCTAATTAAATTACTTTCATAAGCGACCTTTTTCATTACTCCGTTATCATTTTTCTTAGCACCTATATAGAATAAATCATTTCCACTTGTTAATTCGCCAGCATTACCACATTTGCAATTTTCTAACGAAAAAATTTCACCAATTTTAAACTCTTTCCAATTATTTTGATTCATTTATTTCACCATTTTTAACCAAATATGCAAGATATTCATTTACTGTTTTTTGGAAATCTTCTTGTGTTAAAGTTGAATAATCTGTTTTCATGTATGCTTCACATAGCCATTCATCCTCATGTGTTACACATTGTAATGCAGATTTTCCATCAATCACTTTTTTATTTTCATACAAATCAAGCCATTCTTTTTCTATTTCATCCCATTTGTTATAACAGTCAATTCGTCCCATTTTCTTTCTTTTAACAAATCCATCATCTTTACAATAACCAAAGAAAGTTGGTTTATTACTATCATGAGATTTGTGTGCTTCCCAAACCATAACACAAACATTTGTTCCCGTTGGGTAAAATATATCATCTGGCATGCTAAAAACTGCTTTTAAAGTGTGGAACTTGAACAATCTTTCTCTAACTTCTTTGAATTTAGTTCCAATTGCACAACTCATAGGCACAACAGCAACCGCTAAACCTCTTGGTTCAAGAACATTTAATAGCCTTTCAACAAACTCCAACTCACATTTATCTTGTTGAGAGTATGGTGGATTTATTAATCCTAAAGATAAGTGCTTATTTTTTAAGTTATTGAAGATTTCTTGTGAAAAGCAATCTCCACAAACAATATTGGATTTACCATCTTTACGAATAATCATGTTTGTTATTGCAAGAGTGTATAAATCGGTATCAAGTTCGACTCCATACAGTCCATTTTTCTTTATTTCTAATATTTCAGAGGCGTTTGCTTCTTTACACATTAATCCCATTGCGGTAACAAGAAATGATGCCGAACCACAACATATATCAATAACTTTGCTTTGCTTGTTTATTTCTCCCAATTTACACATGAAGTCAGTTAAATGTTTTGGCGTTAAAACAATCCCTAATCCTTTTCCATCAGTAGAACTATATTTTATAAATTCGTGATAAAAAACGCTTAAAGCATCTTCAGTATATTCATAATGATTCATCATTGGCAAAATTCTCATTTCTAGTTGTTCAATAAACCATGCAAGTGAACCATTTTCACCTAAAGGAATTGTTTTTATTTTCTCGTTGCTTTTTATTCTTCTAAATGAGCTCTTAATAGCTTCGATTTTTTCTCGTTTTATATCGCTATTATCAAGAGTAGAATCAATAGCATTTATCATTTCGTTTACCAGAGTAGTAAACTTACTTATATTATTCCAATCCGTTCTAAAATCAGGGTTTTGTAAAGCAATTAATATGCCTGCGATAAAAATTGGCTTGTCTTTTTCGGATATTTTAATTTGTCTTAATTTTTCGTGCATAATTTGAGATAATTCTCTTATTTCTTGCAACGAAAACTTTCTTTCCATTTTTTTACCATTTGCCAAATTTAAGTAATTTAATGGTTCAAGTAAAGTATCTTTTGCTTTTTTTAATTCTAACGGAGTTTCAAATCCTTTTTTCCAATAAAATGTGTTAACTTTAAAATTATCTTTTGATGTTCCACTCACGGCAACGGCTAAAACATTATATTCATCTTTTAAATGTTTCGCATAGAATAAAGCGCCATCTACAGCATATTTTTGTGGTTTGTTTTTATCTTCGCTAGAATGTTCTTTTATAGATTTTTTACATTCAACAAGTAAAATAGTGTTTTTATCTTCATTAAAAGTAACAATATATTCTGGCTTTGCTCTACCGGTACCTACTGTTTCATAATCATCTAAAGCGCATTCAATTGGCTTGCCACCCATTTCTTTTAATTTTTCTTCAATTTTGTCAAAATTATCTGCTTCTCCTTGTGGAAAAACATAACCAAAATCATTTTCGCCTAACTCAACACCCATTTCTTTCAAAACTAAATTCTCCGAATATCTTTCGTTTGCCATTATTTGCCTTCCTTTATTAAATCTTTTTCTATTAACTCATTTATATATTTGTTTATACTTTTATTTTTTCTATAAGACCTTAATTTTTTTTGCATTTTGTCGTAAAGTTCAGGACTCATTCTTACTGTAAAAGCATCTTTTTTTATAGGTTGTTTGTTCATAAAATCTCCAACTAATGATACCTTAATATCATAATACTATGATACCATATTTTATATAAAAAAACAACTAATTTTCGCAAAAAATAAAACTTGGCATTTAAACGTGTGCTTGTCTTGATACAAGTCGGTGTCGCTTTGCTCCACCGAAAGACAAGCACACTAATAAATTAAATGCATAAACTAAAGAAAACGGAACAAAAATGAGGTTTGCACGCGGGCTTTCTGCAAAACCTCATTTTTTTATTGTTCCGTTTTCAGTATAAGTAAAAAATTATTAAATTTTTTGCATTAGACCGTTAACTTTTCTTTTTTTTGTGACTATTAATTGTAAAGGTTATTAATTTTTTATTAATTTTTTAAAAAAATTATGAATTAGGGGGTTACTTTTTGCTATTTTCGTGCCATATATATGTAGGGGTTTTAAATTTATATATTTTTTTCAATTACTCAAATGACACATATAACTTCTTAAAATTGTTTAAGTAAAATCAAATGAGTTTAATTTAAGTTTAAATAAGTTTAAATTTTAGTCATATAAAGGTTAAGAAATGTCATGGTAAAAAATTAAAATTGTGAATACAATATTTTTGTAAAGAGATAAAATTTGTTATCAAACATGCGGATAATAATAAATTAAAAACCTTTACACGAGTTAAATAAGACACCTTGAATACTATACGAGTAGTATATGGGAATGTTTTTAAACATTGGACATCCGTAAGTACAAAGTACGGCAGAGTTAGATTTAAGGCGTAGAAAAACTAAAACTTTTTCTATGTCTTTTTTAATTCCAAAAATTTTGAAAAAGGAGTTAAAAAATGAAAAATCTAAAAATTGAATTTTTAAATGAAATAGATTTATCTATTTTAGACAATGAGTTTTTTGTAGAAATGTTAGCAAACATTTTAAACTGCAAAACAAGTGAGGTGCAAAATGAACTACCCACAAACTAAAGTATATTTTGATGGTAGTCATTATATTGGCATACCTCACATAACTCAATCATTTAAGAAAAGAAAGAATGAATTAAAAGCGAAAGATGAAAAAGAACAGAAAGTTAAAGAAATATATAAAGAAAGTATAGGAACGAAGAAAGAGAAAAGTGAAAAGACCATTAAGGAAATAAATAAAGAAATTAACGATATTGAAAAATCAACGAAACTTGTAAATGAAATACTGGAAAAAGATAAAAGAAATAGAATTGTAAGACAAACGAGATTAAGTCGAAAGTTAGGACTGCAAAACTGGACTCACTTTTGCACTTTTACTTATGATAGTCAAAAGTTAATCGAAGAAGAATTTAGAAAGAAATTTTTAAATTGTTTAAGGCATTTATCAAATCGCAAAGGTTGGAAATATATTGGAGTATTTGAACGAAGTCCTAAAGTTAATCGCCTACACTTTCACGGAATATTTGTAATTAAAGAAATGGTAGGCAAAATACTAGAAACAAAAGATTATTCAACTAAAACTCATCAAATGCAGACAACTAATCAAAACACTTACTTTTTAGAAAGGTTTGGAAGAAATGATTTTAGAGAGATTTATTCTGGTGGAGTGCAAGATGCAGTTAATTATATATTAAAGTACATTAGAAAAACTGGCGAAAAAGTTATTTATTCAAAACACATTCAAACTTATTTTATTACGGACATTTTAGAAGATGATGTCGTTTGTAATATTGGACAAGAAGAAAGAAAAATACTTTTATTTGATAACTTTAATTGCCTAGATTTTGAAACTGGTGAAATATTAGGACAAGTTAATAAAGAACTTATACAACAACTACCGAAAGGTTATTAATTGTCTGTCGACAGCGAATGCTAAACGAAAACTCTTTTTAGTCAAGGTTAAAGTGCATTGATTCTCAAACCTTGACTAAAAAATATAGATTACAAAACTAAAACATTTAATCCCTTTTCGTTTCTTTCGCTTTGTGTCGAAAGACAAATAAAAAATTTAATATTAAAAGGAGAAAAACAAAATGAAAACAGCAGTAATTTATGCTAGATACTCTAGCGATAATCAAACAGAACAATCTATCGAAGGACAATTAAGAGTTTGTCAAGATTATGCCAAGAGGAATGATATTTTAATACTTAACACATATATTGACAGAGCAATGACAGGAACTAATGATAATAGACCAGATTTTCAACAAATGATTAAAGATAGCAGTAATAAAGATTTTCAATATATAATTGTTTATAGATTAGATAGATTTAGTAGAAATAAATATGAAACAGCAAAATACAAAAAAATTTTAAAAGATAATGGTGTAAAATTGTTATCTGCAATGGAAAACATACCAGATACACCAGAAGGAATAATATTAGAAAGTTTGCTTGAAGGAATGGCTGAATATTATTCGGCAGAACTAGCACAAAAAGTTAAAAGAGGAATGAAAGAAACTAGACTTAAAGGACACTTTACAGGTGGACTTTTACTATACGGCTACAAACTAGAAAACAAAAAAATATTAATTGATGAAGAAAAAGCAGAAGTCGTAAGATATATTTACAAGCAATATTCGTATGGAACTTATGTTAAAGATATAATTTTATCTTTAACTGAAAAAAGAATATTTAACAAAGGCAAACCCTTTACAAAAAATACTATATATAACATTTTACAAAATGAAAAGTACATAGGCATATATAGATACAAAGATGAGGTTTATGAAAATATGTACCCACCAATAGTACCTAATGAATTATTTGAAAAAGTAAAAAAGAAAAGAAGAATAAATAAAGATGGAAAAAGAAGTGTTAAAGCAGTATATATGTTTCGCAATAAAATGAAATGTGGTTATTGTGGAAAACCTATTAGTGCAGAAACTGGTACAAGTCAAAACGGAATAATAAAACGATATTATAAATGTTTAGGTAGAAAAAGTCATAATGGTTGCATTAAAGAAAATGTTAGAAAAGAAGATTTTGAAGAATTAATAATAAATTCAGTTTTAGAAGTTTTAAATAATTCTAAAAATTTAGAAATACTTACGGAAAACATATTGAAAGCACAATCACGATTAGAGAATAACAACAATATTTTAAAACAACTTTTAAAAGAGAAAAAAGAATGTGAAAAAATATTAAATAATATAATGACAGCAGTAGAACAAGGTTTAATGAATAATACTACCATTAAAAGAATGAATGAACTTGAAATAAAGATTACTGAACTCGAAAAAGATATATTAATAGAAAATAGCAAAAGTACAAAAATAATTACAAAAGAAGATATTCAAAAATTTTATATTCAAGCATTAAAACTTGAACCTCAAATGCTTATCAATTATCTTGTAAAAGAAATACGAGCTTTTAATGACAAAATAGAAATTACATTTAATAGTCCAATAAAAAATAGCCCTAATAACAAGGGCTATTCTTTTTTATTTATTACAAAACAAATAAAACATTTATGTCTTGGTAAAGTAGAACCTAAAACGATAAATATTAAAATAGAAATGTTTGTATAAAGATTTTATTCCATGGTGTTCTTGACACGAGCCTCTACGAAATGGTAATTCTATGGCATGCGGTCAAGGATAATAAATTGCAAGCAATTATATTACTTGCCCTTGGCGAATAAGCCTACACCATTTCTACTCATGTCAAGAACCTTTCACGGCATAAAACGCCATTATTTTAAAATACTTGTAATAAAGCATCTAATGATTTTGTGGTACAAATAAATCCTTGTATTTTACCAACTTCAATTAAATTTTGTTCTTTACCAGATGAAATTACAATTCTAAATTCGTTATCAAGTTTATAATCTATAGTTTTGTTAAATACGCTTCTATCATTTGAAATGTTGTCATATTTTACAAGTCCAAATTTGCAATCGTGTAAATATGTTTTAACTTTATCAATGAAATCTTTGCAGTTTGTTACAACAACAGAGTAAGTTCCATAGCCTTGAATTCTTTTTAATACATCTTCTTTGTTTTGAGTTTCGCTGTCAATATAAGTAATACAATAAACATTACAATCTGCAAAATATGATAATTTAAAGGAAATTGGTTGTTCAAATATGTCTGGAAATTTTTCCTTTAGTTTGTTTACATCTAACATAAACTTTTTACCATTGCTAGATTTTCCAATTTGAATAGTTTTTATATTTTCACTTAACACTAAGTTTGTTGTTTCAATAGCTGTCCCCTCATTGTTATCTTTACGAAAATTTTCAATATTCCGAAAATATGAAAAATGTCTAAAAAGCATTTGTCCTTTATTCAAAAAATTCTCAGCATATTCCAGCTTATCAAATGTCTTAATAAAAAATTGTCTAAACATTTTAAGATTATAGCATAAATCTTGTAAAAAGTTAACAAAAAAACCTAAATCAAACTTTTGGTTCAATTTAGGTTTGAATTGGTTGGGATAAATGGACTTGAACCATCGACCCCCGCCTTATCAGAGCGGTGCTCTAACCAACTGAGCTATATCCCATCGTTATTATATAAACTCAAATTGATTATTTAATAAGGCGGTCCGCCTTACACTTCGCTTCGCTTCGTACTAGCCTTGCTTTTGCAAGTCGTCGAGCAGAGCGGTGCTCTAACCAACTGAGCTATATCCCATCGTTATTATATACACTAGATATTAAATTTTTAAATTTAGTATCTAGTTATATTTGTTTTATTGACTTTACAACTGTCAAATCTAATTTTGGTGGAGATAAGCGGATTCGAACCGCTGACCCCCTGCTTGCAAGGCAGGTGCTCTAGCCAACTGAGCTATACCCCCATATTAGACTTTTTTAGTATAAATTAATTTAATCTATTTGTCAACACTTTTTTGTAAATTTTTTATTTTTTTGAAAAAATTTAGTTTTTTATGTTTTACTCTGTATTAATCTTTTAAATTTTTATTATTATTTTTATTTTAACCTTCTATTCCTCGTTTGAAAATTTTATGATCGCTTATTTTTCTTAGCAAAAACTTAATATATAAAATAAAAAAGAACTTAAAATTAAGTTCTTTTTTATCTGATATAGTTTTATTGTTTTGTACATTCATCCTCTTCATCCCAGCGATAACCATTAATAAATTTAGTTAATGCCATTACAAATGCTTGAGTGTTTAAATCTATTCTTGTTATAACATCGTGAGTTAAAAGTCCTACTCCTCCTGTTGAACTTCTTAAATCTGATTCATTAAATAAATTATCCATAACCGTTGCTAATGTTTCATCAATTATTGTTTGAACATGTTTTTTAGGAACTGGAAAACCTGCGCTTGTACCAAAACTAAAATTCCCATTTTTATCTTTAATAGCTGCAACATTAATTATTTGCCAAAAACCAAGTTCTTCTGTAAGCCCAGATTCTACAGCCATAAATAAGTCAGCTTCAATATGATTTTCTTTTGCGTATTTTACTAAGTTATTTACTCTATTTTTAGCCCCCTCAAATGTTTCCCTATTTACTGGTTGATCACTAACATTAGATTCTGCTTTTACGCCTATTATTTCAACATTTTTGAAATAATAACTTAACGCCTTTCTAGCTCCTTCAATTTTTCCTGGATTTTTTGTTCCGATTAATACTTTCATTTTCTTTTTCTCCTTTTATTTTTTAATTTGGCTATTAAAAAAACTTCTTACGAATAAACAAAAACAGCCTTGTTGTTTGTCCATTCATAAGAAGTTTCTAAAAGAAATTCCCACGTTTTATTAATCCGGAATGGTATAGGGATTACGTAGTATGATTATAACACAACTAAAAATATTGTCAATACTTTTTTGAATTTTTTTTATTTTTTAATATAAAATTTTATTACCATTCCAAAAATTAATATAAATAGCAAATTAAAAAGAAAAAGCAACTGAGTTGCTTATTCTTCTATTGCACCTTTTATTGTTAAACTAATTCGTTTCTTTTCAACATCTACACTCATTACTTTAACATTAACAATATCACCAACTGTTAATTCTTCACTTGGATGTTTAATATATCTATCACAAATTTGTGAAATATGAACTAAACCATCTTGGTGAACTCCGATATCCACAAATGCACCGAAATCGATAACATTACGTACAGTGCCTTTTAAAATCATGCCTTCTTTTAAATCTTCTAAACTTAAAATATCTGTTCTAAGTTCTGGTTTTGGTAAACTATCACGAATATCTCTACCTGGTTTTATAATTTCATTAATAATATCATTTAGTGTAGGCACACCTATATTACATTCTTTCGCCGCTTTATCTAAACCATAATTTTCTACTAAACTAGGTAAATTTGATATATTTCCGTTTTTTATATCTTCTTCAGTTAAATTAAAAATATTTAATAATTTATTCGCGCTTTCATAACTTTCCGGATGAACTGCAGTATTATCTAAAATATTGTCGCCGTTAACAATACGCAAGAAACCTGCACATTGTTCAAAAGCCTTATTGCCAAGTTTATTAACATTTAAAATTTCTTTACGGTTTTTAAATGCTCCATTTTTCTCACGATACTCTACAATGTTTTTAGCAACCCCTGAATTTAATCCACTGACAAATGTAAGTAGACTTGGACTTGCCGTATTTAAATCTACCCCAACACTATTAACACAATCTTCAACTACACCATTTAAAACTTCTGTTAGTCTTTTTTGTGGCATATCATGTTGATATTGTCCAACACCAATAGATTTAACATCTATTTTTATTAATTCTGCTAAAGGATCTTGTAATCTTCTTGCAATTGAAACCGCACTTCTTAAGCTAACATCGAACTCTGGAAATTCTTGAGCCCCTAATTTACTAGCACTATAAACACTTGCTCCAGCTTCATTAACAACCATATAACTTACTGGAACTGTTAATTTTTTAATTAAGTTTGCAACAAAAATTTCACATTCTTTACTAGCTGTTCCATTACCAATAGAAATAACATTAATATTATGTTTTTTAATAAGCATTGCAATTACTTTTTCAGCTTTTTCTACATCATTATGAGGAGGAGTAGGATAAATAACTCCTGTATCTAAAACTGATCCATTACTATCAATTACTGCCAATTTACAACCTGTTCTATAAGCTGGGTCTAACCCTAAAATAATATTATTTTTAAGTGGTGGTTGCATAAGCAAAGGTTTTAAATTAACTTCAAACATTTTAATTGCTTGTTCACTAGCTGTATCAAAAATTTGATTTCGAATTTCTCGCTCTAGTGACGGAAGTATTAATCTTTCAAAAGAATCTAAAACTGTTTCTTCTAGTTTTTCGCTAAAAATACTTTCTTTAATTTTGAAATTGTTTTTAATAATTTCTAAACATTTTTCAGTATTAACTTCTAAATCAACTTTTAAACAATCTTCTTTTTCACCACGATTTATAGCCAATATTCTATGACTAGGCATTTTACAAACTTGCTCTTTGTAATTATCATACATCAAATATGTATTAACATTTTCGTTTGGTTTTAAGCTTGTTAAAATAAAACTAGATTTAAAAATAAATTCTCTTAAATCTTTTCTAATATCTGGTTCATCACTAATTTGTTCAGCAATAATATCTAACGCTCCTTGTAATGCCTCTTCACTTGTTTTGACACCTTTTTCTTCGTTAACAAATTCAGCAGCAACATCAAGAATCTCTCCACTGGTTTTATCTTGTTTTAAAATTATTTTACTTAAAGGGTCTAACCCCTTACTAATTGCAATTGTTGCCCTAGTTTGACGTTTTGGCCTAAATGGTCTATAAATATCTTCTACTTCTGTAAGAGTTACCGCATTATTTATAGAATTTTGAATTTCAGGAGTCATTTTCTCTTGTTCTGTAATTAATTTTGATACTTCTTCTTTTCGTTTCTCTAAATTTCTCAAATAATTTAGTCTATCTGCAAAAGCTCTGATAGTTTGATCATCGCAAGTTCCATGCATTTCTTTTCTATAACGAGAAATAAACGGAATAGTGCAACCTTCATCTAATAAATTTATTAAATTTTGACTATATTCAAGTTTTAAATCAAATTCTTCGCTTAAAGTTTTAGTTAAGTCCATTTTCTCCCCCATCATTTATATACAAAATACCTATAGTATTTTCTCCACAGTGGCTAGTTACCGTTGCTCCAGCTTGAGTAATTAAAATTTCTTTAAAGTTAGAATTTTCTTCTAAAGTTTGTTTAACTAAATTTAAAACCTCTTCACTTATTGTTGAATAAGTTATAAAACATCGAGTTAAATCTGGTCTATTAAATTTAGTTAATGTATCTTTAACATAACTTTCACAAACCTTTATAAATGGCCCACGATATTTTTTCGCCATGCCCATTTTACCATCTTTAACCTCAATAGAAGGTTTAATATTAAAAATGTTTGCTCCAAGAAGCTGAATAGAACTACATCTACCGCCCTTATGTAAGAAATTTAATTTATCTATAATAAATGATGATTGAACATTATTTATTCTTGCTCTTACTTTATTTACTATTGTATCAAAATCTTCTCCTTTTTCAATTAAATCATTTGCATATAACATTAATAAAGCAGTGCCTGTCGATAAGTTTTGTCCATCTATTATTGCAACATTATTTGCATTTAATTCACTTTTTGCTCTATATGCATTATCACAAGAGCAACTCATTAAGCTTGAGATTGAAAAATGAATTATATAATCTCCATTCTTTGTTTGTTCACTAAAAAATTCTTTATATCTTTCTACACTTACCGCACTCGTTTTAGGAAGTGTTCCATTTTTTTTAAAATTTTCTATAATCATTTGATTATTAATATTTATACCATCTAAATACTCAGTATCATTCATTAAAATATTAAATGGTAAAATTTCTATATTATATTTTTCAATTAGTTCTTTAGACAAATCAACAGAACTATCTGATGTTATTCTTATACTCATAAACTTTCCTCCTTAAAAATTATCAAATAAAACCTGCAAAAAGTCAAATAAATTAACAAAATTTATGCGATAAAATTGCAAAAAGACAAAAAATTAGCTATAATTTAATTATGGAAAATACAAAACTTGAAAATGCAAAAATTAAAAAAGTTAATATTCATAAAAATCATAGACAAAGACTAAGAGAAGAGCTTCTTTTAAATGGATTTAATACCAGTGAACATAGAGTTTTAGAATATATATTATTTGATTGTCATACTCAAAAAGATATGAATCCACTAGCACATAAATTAATAGATAAATTTGGAAGTTTTAAAAATGTATTAGAAGCTAGTTATTCAGATTTAATTAAAGTCGACGGTGTTGGAGATATAACTGCTAAACATTTAACTTCAATTATTCCTATTTTTAATTATTATAATCATCAAAAGTTAAATTGTATTAAAACAAAAATTCAAACCAAGAAAGATTATGTAAATTATTTTAAAACTAAAATTAATGACCTATCACAAGAATCATTACTTGTAATTGCACTAAGTTCTAACTTTGAAGTTAAATCAAGCAAAATTATAACAACCGGAACAGATACTCAAGTAAAACTAAATCCAATGGAAATTCTTTCGTTTTTAAATGAAAATAAAACCAACAAAACAATACTAATGCATAATCATCCTAGTGGTGACCCAACGCCAAGCTTTTCTGATATTGAAAATACAAAAGAAATTTTAAAAACATTTAATTTAATTGGTATAGAATTAATTGATCACATCATTGTAGCAAATAGTGGTTACTATAGTTTTAATGAACAAAATAAAATAGAAGAATTTATAAGCGAACTACAAAAAAGCCCATATTTTAAGAAAAAAGATTAAAAAATAGACAAAATTATAAAAAAAATCTCATAAAATATTAATTTTATTTGGAAATAATAATAAAAAATGCTAAAATTACAATATAAATTAATTAATGGAGGTTCTTATGAACAAAACTGAATTTTTAAAAGCCGTTGCTGAAAAAGCAAATTTAACTGGTAAACAAGCACAAGCTGCTTATGAAGCTATTTTAGCAACAGTAGAAGAAACACTTAAAAAAGGAGAAAAAGTACAATTAGTTGGTTTTGGTTCTTTTGAATTAAAATCTAAACCTGCTAGAGAATGTATCAATCCTGCAACAAAACAAAAAGTTAAAGTTGCAGCTTGTAAAGTTCCTGCATTTAAAGTTGGTAAAGCGTTCAAAGAATTATTTTAATTAAAAAAACCACATTTTATGAACAGCACCCATTAAATGACATACCATAAAAATACAAAAGCAAGAGACAATTCTCTTGCTTTATTTTATAGTTTAATTATTATAATATTCTTGTGGTAGTTCATAAACAAATTTTCTATATATTAATCCAACAAGACACTTAAGCTGGTTCTCATTTAACTGGTCAAATGGTTTATCAAAAACTTCTTCCCATTTATAAAAACCTTCTTCTCCTCGTCTTTTATGTAATGTTGGTTTTATTTCGTTAAAAATATTGTATATAGCTTTTGCCAGAACAGTGTTTGCATATTGTTTGCTTATTGCAGATGCTTTTTTATACTTATTAGTAGAATTTGCTGAATCATTCATACTATATTTGGTTGCGTTCAACTCTAAAATTCGATATTCTTTGTAAACTTCTAATAATTCAGGGAACTTATTAAAGTTAAATTCATATCGTTCTTTTATTTGTTTTTTCTTTTTAAATATATCAAAAATTCCCATAAATATCTCCTATAAGTATAGTATAACACACAATTTCACTTTTAGCAAATATTTTCATTTATGTTGTGTTGTCGCTCACTTTTCAGTTTGGAGATATTATCGTTAATTGCCAATATTAAATTTTTTGTAAATTTATATACATTTGCAACAAATTTTTAAAATTTATGTTATAATTGTTTTAAGTAGAGGGTATAAAATGATTTATTTTGTTAGGCACGGACAAACAGACTGGAATAAGATTGGAAAAATCCAAGGACATATAGATATTGAACTAAACAATGAAGGCAAAGAGCAAGCACAAACTGTTAAAGAAAAATTAAGTGGTATTAAGTTTGATAAAGTTTTTTCAAGTCCACTTAAAAGAGCAAAAGAAACTGCAAAAATAATTTGCGATCAAGAAATCATTATTGATGACAGATTAATAGAAAGATTCAATGGGGAACTTGAAGGAAAATTAAAAAAAGAAATAAAAGTTTTTCCAGATTTTAACAATCCAAATGATACAAGATTTGGTATTGAACCGTTAAACAATTTCAAAGAAAGAATTAATAGTTTTCTAGATGAAATTTTAAAAATGTATAAAGATAAAAATATTTTAGTTGTAACTCACGCTGGGGTTTGCCTTTATGTTAGGTGCTATTTTGAGGGCGAACCTGATGGCAATCTTAACGAAAAATATAAATTGAAAAATTGTGAAGTTTTAAGTTACAAAAATTAAAAGTAGTTAAAATAAAAATTTGACAATGCTGATAATATAGGTCGCGAATTAATTCAATCTTAATTCAAGCAAATAATATTCGTGCCCATATCTATCAACTTTTCCGCAATTAATAAACCTAAATTTTGAATACAACTTTATTGCATTTATGTTTTGAGTCCCAACCAAAATTCTGACGCCATCATATCCTTGTGATTTTAATTTTTTTAAAACAAAATCTACCAAATAAGTTGCAATACCCTTTTTTTGATATTTAGGCGACACTCCTATTCTTGCAAAAGTTCCACGTTTTTTAAATTTTTCTTGCCAAGTAAAATTCTCTTCACCATCTTCGCATCGCTTGCCCATAAAAGTTATAGCAATTAAAGTTTCATTGTCAAATACGCCCCAAAGACCTTTTCTTTCAATATCCCATTTGATAAGTTCTTCACTTGGATAATTTTCATCCCAAAGTGTGTATGTGTTATTTCTTATATCTGCATAAAGATTTTTTATTTCATCAATGTTTTCATTCGTTAATAATCTAATTTCCATAACATAATTATATCACACTTTTTCTAAAAGTCATACTTATTACAAAAATCTTTTTACCATTCTCTCTTATGAAGAATTAATGGTTTTAAAAATTGTGAAAAACGACTCTGTTTATAAAAATAAACCGAACACCTGGTTCGGTTTTTCTTATTGGTGCAGGAGATGGGATTTGAACCCACACGATTTTACTCACAAGCATCTGAAACTTGCGCGTCTGCCATTCCGCCACTCCTGCAATTTAATTATTTTTAATTAAAAATATATTTCTATTGGTTTATGTTGCCTAATTATTATACATAAAAATAATTTGATTTACAAGTATTTTTTATATTTTAAAATTTATTAGAGTTTTTTTTTGAAAGGATGTTAAATTGCTTGACATATTTTGTTTTTTTTATTTATCATAATAAAGTATTGGAGGTAATTTTATGAAAAAAATTGGAGCTTTCGCATTAGGATTGACAATGGCATTAACCGCAGGTGCTTTTGTTGGTTGCAATCAGCCTGATAAAAAATTAACATTGATTGATTGTGTTTCAAACGCATCAAATGCAGCATACGCAGTTCAACAAACTGTTCAAAACGATTTTAAAGAAGCCGCTGAAGCGGAAATGAGAATCGCAGCAGTGACAGACAGTTTAAATGAATCTGCACTTGGTGAATTTCAACTTCACAGTGTAGGAATTTATGCTTATGAGTATATAGTAAAAGCATTAGAAAATGGCGACATTGATTACTCTAATGATGTTGTTTATTATAAAGATAATGTTTCAGTAAAATCAAACTTTAAAAACAATAATTGTAATTTAGTTATCAACGGTCTATATTTCTATAATGATTACAATATGGAAGTGGACATTAAATGTGATTCAGATGGAAACCCTTTAGAACTTGTTTCAAAAATGGTTAAACCTTTAAATGAAAGCGTTTGGTCTGTTGATATTATTCTTGGAAATTATAATTTTAAAACAGATACGCTTTTGACTAACAGAGTTTATTCTGCTATGACAAATTTTAGCGAAGTAACTTCATTCTATGAAAATTTCAGTGAGGGTTTAAGTTTTGATGAAGTAAAAGCCATTGTTGGAGAAGAACAAGCATATTCAATTGAATCATCAAAATTTGTTATGTCTGGAGAAGTTTCATCTGAACAATATCACTGCAGTAATGTAGTAAGTCCAGCGGCAGATAATAAAACTTTATTTGATGCAAATATGCAAAAAATGGACAGTGATTTATCAACCACAACCATTGAAAGAGGCGAAGATGATGTTCAAATAGATTTTGCTAGTGATATTGCAACTTATGCAGTACGCAGAAGCGAGTTTGTGTCTAATTATGAAGAAGATGGTGATTTTGTGCCAGTATACACTTATTTGACAAAATCAGAAATGTTAAATGAAATAACAGCGGTTGATGAATTGGTTGAAAATGACGTAGTAGATGAATTGCTTGCATCAGCAACATCTTATTTAAATACTGCTAAAACTTACAACGGTCAAGCAGGCGAGTTGATATATAGCGTACAGTATTTACTTGTAAATAACCCTGAAGAAACTGTCCATAACACTTACTATACATTAAGTAAAAAAATTGATGTAGAAACTTATGTTGGTGTTATCTACACAAAAGATAACGAGGGTGCAATAACTATTGTTAGTGCTGGCGATATCAGTGCCGAAATTGTTAAAAAATAATTCGAAAATAAAAAGGCGTTTTAAAACGTCTTTTTTGTTTATATAAAAAATCAAAATTTTTGTCAGTCAAGATTGATTTTTAAGATTGAGGTCGTGTAAAATCTAGGGCAGAGGTGAGAAAATGAAAATGTTTTTACATGAACTTGAAGAGTTAAAAAAAGAAGTATGGTTTCTTAAAAATAAAACCATAAAAGAGTTATTGGAAGAAGTTGCTCTTCTTACTGGAGGACAGCTTGACAGCACGGTCATTGGCAGAATCGTTACGCTTGAAGATAAGGTTACAGGCCTGGAAAATGGAATAAATTCACTTGAAGTGGAAGTTAAGGCAAATGATGATAGCTTGGGTGATTTCGGTCAGCATTTGGCAGAAATTGGGGTGTTGGTTCAAGAAGTTCAAAACGATATTGCTGATATTAATATAGAAATAGATAGACTTAAGAGAATGGATGAAATTATATCTAGTTCTATTGTAGGAGTAATTGATCAAATAACCCTAATTCAACAAGAATTAGAAGACAAGATTACCGCAGTCGGCGAAAGAGTTGATTCGCTTGAGGCAAATCAAACAGATATATCTAATCTTGAAAATAGGACAACAGTATTAGAAGGGCAGATTGAAAGTCTTAATCAAAAAGTTGATGGGCTAGAAGGTGGAAATACTACTGAAATTCAACAACAAATTGATTCTCTTATAGCAAGTGATGAAGCGCAAGATGTTAAAATTGATCAACTCACAGAAGAAAATGTGACAATTTCTGGTTTAATCTCTGCCAACCATATTGCAATTGAAAGTTTGAATACAAATGTTAGCGAAATTCAAGAGGGAATGAGTGAGTTGGGGGATATTGACGTTAAATTAGGGGAAGAAATTGAAAATTTGACGGCGGAGCAAACTGCGCTTAAAGCTTCGGTTGAAGTCAATTCGACTAGTTTGGCAACATTGCAAGCTTCTTTTGATGGACAAACATCTAAAATTGAAGATGTTAAAACATTGGCAGAAGGAAATTCTTCTAAAATAACCGCACTGGAAGAGTCGGATGCTGGACAAGATGAAGATATTGCAGATGCGCAGGCGGATATTAGTTTATTAAATGAAACAACAACATCTTTATCCAGTTCAGTTGCCACTATGGAAGCAACACTTACCACTAATAGTGAAATTTTGGCAACATTGCAGGCGGAAATTCAATCATTAAAAAGCCAAATTGGAAGCAGTGGTGGCAGTTCAACTGTGACTGACCTTATTTATGATATGCGAAGTGAGGATGCGGCAATTAATTATGGTTTTACCTCCGGAATATTTGGCGGAAAATTTATTAAAGTAGATTTGACGCCATACTCAAAGTTACGAATTTTCGCAACCGCTAATAATGGTGACGTAGAAGTTGAAATGGATCTTATAAATAGACAAAACTTACGTACAGGTGTTGTTATTTCAAACTGCTCTTCACCAAAAATGTTTTACAATTTTTGTGTGTATGTACCTACAGCAAAAAATAGAGTTCAAGTACTTCCTTATGCAGAATGGTATTACAATTCTACAGAGCAAGTTATAACCGTAGAAAACGGAACAACGCACGATCATATATATGTTTACCGCGTTGAAGGTATAAGGCAAGCCTAATCTTAATGATTAGGTTTTTTTATTAAAAAAATTAGAGCGGATAAGAAAGCAAAGTAAAAAAACATAAAAATTTTGATAAATTTAGCTAAAACGTTTGTATTTTCGACAAAAATTGTTTATACTATAGAGGAAAGGACAGGAAATTAAGACGACAATGTCCTATTAAACTCAAAAGAAGTAGGTTTTTAGTTGTCCTACAAAACAAAAGGAGGTAAATATGAGTTTAAAAATGAAATTGGCAAGCACAGTATCAGCATTTTTATTAATCCTAGGATTAACAATTATGGGAGTATTTGCAGCGCCAACAGCTACAATCAATTTAGGTGGAAGTATATCATTCAAAGCCACTGACGTTCACGCAACAGTGCAAGGAAAAATCACTGGATCAAAAGAAGCGGAAGC
>SVIA01000021.1 GCA_015055535.1 Clostridiales bacterium | reverse complement strand
AGACCACCCCTACTTCTTGGTTCATCTCTAAACTTTGTTTGAATTTGATAAATCATAAATGGTAATTGGTTGTAACTGTTTACCCAATTCTTTGCTAAATGAACAGAAGCTTCTTCATGTGTCATACCTAACAACATTGGATGATTTGCTCTATCATTAAATCTAACCATTTCGCTACCGATAGAAGAATATCTTCCACTTAAATCCCATAATTCTTTTGGCATTACAACAGGAAATTTTACTTCTTGCCCATCACAATTGTTCATTTCTTCTCTTATTATATTTTCAATATTTAAAGCTGCTTTTTGACCTAAAGATGTTAATGTAAAAATACCATTAGCAACTTGTTTCATATATCCAGCTCTTAACATAAGAACATGACTCATCATTTTTGCATCTGAAGGAGCTTCTTTAGTTCTTTCTGCAACTAACTTACTTATTTTCATTTCTAATTTTTCCTTTTGTTAAATATTTTCATCATTATTAATTAAATTATCTAACTCATCTTTTAAGATAGTAATTTTACCTTTGTTTTTGTTAAGTATTTCATAGCATTTCTTTGCTATTTCTACCCCTTCTTCATACAATTTAGTTCCTTCTTCAATAGAAACATCATTTTTTTCTAATATCTTTACAATTTCTTGCAATCTTTCATTGTATTCTTCAAAATTCATTTTTACTTCCCTCTGTAATAATATTATCTACCGTAGCGTTTATTGCCCCATCTTTTAACTCTATCAACACAGAATCTTTTTCTTTAATATTTTTAATAGATGTTATTAATTTATTATTTTTACTTAATCTTACCCAACCTCTATTTAAAACATCTTTTGGATTTAATAACGCTAACTTATTTTTATAAATTTCTAAATTATTTTCATTTTTTACAAACAACTTATCTTTTAAATTATAAAAAGTTAAAATTTTTTGATTATATTTATATTTAACATCCTTTAATTGTTGTTCAATTGTTAAATTTAATTTAGAAATTTTTGTATCAAGACTTTCTTGTTTGCTATCTATAAAATGATAAGTTAAATATTGCAATTTACTTAAATTATTATTTATTTTTTCTAAACCTTCATAAATATTATTTGATACTAACTCTGCACCCTCAGAGGGAGTTGCAGCTCTAATGGAACTAACAAAATCACATATCGTAAAATCGGTTTCATGTCCTACAGCAGAAACAACAGGCTTTTTTATTTCTGCAATTTTTCTTGCTAAAGATTCTGTATTAAACGGTTGCAAATCTTCAATAGAACCACCACCCCTAGCAATAATTATAACATCAACTTTATCAGATTTATCAAAATATTCTAGACCTTTGATAATTGTTTGTTCTGCTCCCACCCCTTGTACCTTTGCAGGATAAACATAAATATTCAAACATGGATTTCTTCTATGAGAAACGGTTTGTATATCGTGTAAAACAGCACCAGTTGCTGAAGTTATAACTCCTATTGATTTTATGTTTTTTGGCATTTCATTTTTAGATTTTATATTAAACAATCCTTCTTTTTCAAGTTTGTCTTTAAGTTCTAAAAACTTTTTATATAAAATACCACTACCATAAGGAACTGCTGAAACAACATAAAAGTTTAGTTTTCCACCCTTACCATAATATTTCATTCCACCAGTTGCTAATATTTGATCACCTTCCTTTATTACACCAGGATTTACACCAAACATTATACAAGGAATCATAGCTCCTTCATCTTTCAATGTAAAATAGAGGTTGCCCCTAACATAGGAAACCCCTGAAACTTCACCATATACTTTTATATTTTGTAACAATTCTTCTGCTTCAAATATAGCAGAAATATAATTTGACAACTCAGAAACTGTTAATGTCTTTAGCATTTTTCTAACCCTTTATTTATAAATAGATGATAATACTCCATTTACAAATGACGGGCTTTTTTCTGTTGAATACTTTTTAGCAAGTTCAACACATTCATTTATTATTAAAGCAAGTGGTTCATTTAAATAATCAATACTTGCAATACCTACTAATAAAATAGCATAATCAAGTTTATAAATATCTTTAACTGTTAAATTATTTTTTAATTTTGATTTTAATTTTTCATTTATTTTATCTAAATTATCTTTTACACAAGAAAAAACATTATCAGAAAAAGCTTTATCTTCTTCAGATAATTGATGTTCTTCAACTATTAAATTATCCATAGATTCTTCATTAAATAAATGTTGAAAAACCATTTTAAAACCACAATCTCTTGCTAAAATTCTACTCATAATTTATAAACTCCTTTTAATAATAAAAATCCCTTGCCATTTAAGAATAACAAGGGAAAAGCTTTTATTAATATTTTGCTAAATCCTCTCTTGAAAAGTCTACACCCATAACATGAATATTAATACCTTCAATTTTAGTACTAATCATATTTGAAATGCCATTTTTTACGTTTTCTTGAACACGATAAGCAACGTCGGTTACACTATAACCAAAAAAGACATTAAGATATAGATCAATAATCAAGTTTTTGTTTTTTGTATATGAAACCTTTACTCCTTCAAAATAGTTAGAAGAAAAGAATTTTCTTAAACGGCTACCAAAGTTAGAAGAAAGAGATGAAACACCGCTTATTTCTTTTGCTGCAAGGTTAATAATAGATAGCATAATGTTTTTGCCACAATATACCTTACCGTTTTCATTTTTTTCATATATATCGCCGTTATTAAACATATAACATACTCCTAAACGTAAGTTATTATATCATAACAACAGTTCAATTGCAATAATTTTATAGTTTAAATTTTATTATTCAACAGGAATGATTTTTATATAATCAATATCCCTTTCTACTTGAGATTGTATAATTTCAACAATTTGAGCAACTTCCATTTCTGTTAATTCACTACTTTGAATAATAACATTAATATAAGTTGATGAATAATTAACTAGTGCTTCACTAAAACCTTTTGCTTTTATTAAACCCTCCATGGTTACTTCAATTGTCATAGCTTCTATTAGACTATTAATTTGAGTTTCAGCATTGTTTTTTGCTTCTTGTGAACTAGATGCATTATTTAATATCTCTTCATAGTAGTTCATAGTTTCAGTTCTTGTTAATGTTCTATCTGCCCTACAAGTTGCAAAAAAAGATGATGATGAATAATCTGAATTAGATAAAGAAGATGCTTCTTCGGTTGTTGTATTAAGCATTATATTTAAAAAACCAGTTATTACTAATAAAACCAACATAGAAACTAATATTATAACTTTTTTCTTTTTTGTTAACATATCTACTCCCCTTTTAATTTCCTGCAAAAATTTCAATTTTACAATTTGTTGAACCAAACATAGTTTGTACTGCCCTTAATATTTCTAACTTAACATTTGTATTTTTTGCGCCCGTTGCAACAACTACAATACTTGTGGGTTTAGGCATAATTTTTTCTAGTACAATAGTTTCGGATTTTCCAGCATTTGTAACTAAAATAGGAGTTTTAGTTTCAATAACCACACCATTGTTATTTGTCTGTTTTTCTGTTTTATAAGCAATAACAGTTTCTATACCTTCACTAAAACAAACCATTACTCTAACTTCACCAGAATCTTTAATTGAAGCCAATGTTTTTTGTATCTTTTCTTCTAATTCCTTTTCATAAACCAAAATAATATCTGTATTCTCACTAGAAGAATCATTATCTGTTTTAGAATTAGAAGAACTTGTCCCAGAAGAAAAAGAAGAAGAAAAATATATTAACAAAATTATAGCAATAAACAAAACTGTTATTATTTTATCTAAATGTTTTATTTTTTTTAATCTTTGAAATAATGAATTAAACAAAACTTTCTTTTTTTGTTTAGTTTTATCTTCATTTAAATCTTCTTTTATTTCACTCATAAAAAATTATTTTATTATCTTCAACCTTTATAATATTTTTAATTATTGCCATAATATTTGTATATTTATTTATATTCAATGATTCTGTTTTTAGAACCATTTCGCGAATGTCGACAAAAATAGTTTTTATTTTAAATTCATTTTTACTTTTTTCTATGTCTAAATTAATCTTGATTTGAAAATAACCATTTTCTTCCAAACTTTTTATAATTTCTGTTTCATATTCTTCTAATATTTCTTCCTTTCTTTTTTCTACAAACTCAGAATCAATTTCTAATTTTGCTGTGAAAATTGAAGAAGAAATATCTGATATATTTATTTTATTTAATGGCGAAATCATTATAAATATAGTAAATACACCTAAAACACTTTTTATTAATTTAACCGTTTTGCCTGTAGGTAAAATAATTTCTATAATCAAAGAAATTATTATTATACCTAAAATAGATAATACCCAAGATGATAATATCATTTTAAAAAACCTTCTATTAAACTATATTTGAGCAACCCATTAACAAAGAAATTGAAATTAGAAACATAAAGCCAACAGCTAACAGACATACACTTAGCATATTTAAACTTTTAGAAATATTAAATAAGAAATTTGAAACTTTTTCATCACTTATTAACTCTAAAATTGCTGAAACTAATTTAAATAACAAAATTAAGATAATAATTTTTATTATAGGAAATAAAATAGTTGCAAAAATCAAAATTAAACCAGTAGCACCAATAGCATTTTTAATTAAAATACTGCTAGCAAGTATTAATCCTACCCCATCGGATAAATATGAACCTAAAATAGGAATATAACTTTTAATTGCATACTTTGCCGTTTTTAAAGAAATTGAATCAATTGAAGAAACTGTCAAACCTTGTATAGTTAAAAATGCAATAAAAATCGTAAAAACTATACCAATTATCCAACCAAATAAACTTGTAAAAAATTTAGAGAACTTTTCTAACTTTATATTTTTCGAAATATTCCCAACTATTCCAAATATAATACTAGAAATAAAAATAGGTAATAGTATTAAAGTAAATAGTTTTGTTATACCAACACTTAATACAGCCAACAAAGGCTGAAAACTTGTTGCTGTAACCACTCCACCTAAAGCGTTTATCAATGTTAATAAAACTGGGAATATAACTTCTGTTTGACTTTCTATATTTGTAATAACTGAAGATACACTATCTATTAGATCTAATAATAACTTTAATACTACCGAGGCTATTGCTACAAAACATACAATATTAATTAAATTTGATACAGACTTGTTTTTATCGCTAGAAAAATGACTAATCATACTATAAACAAGAGAAATAGCAATAATTAGAGAAAAATATGGGAGAAAAAATAAAATATCTTCAAAAAAAACATTTATAAAAACTGGAAATATATTTTGTAGTAAATTACCATTATCTCCATATATAAAGTTTTTAACTAAAGATAAAAAATCATTTTTTTCTATTAAGTCTTTACCTTGATTTGAAAGATTATCAACTAAATTGTTTAATTTATCAAAATTTATGTCATTTAATTGATTTTCTATGTTTTCTTTTAACTCACCTTCAGCTTCAGAATTAAAACTTAAATATAAACCAAAACTTTTTGCATCAAAAATATCTTTATTAATAAAATTATCTTTTAAAACAATAAAGATCGTTTGAAATAAATTTATTATTAGTAAAGTAAAAAATAATGTTTTTTTTATTTTCATAATAATTCAATAATAATATTTAATAAACTTGTAAAAATTGGTAAAGCCAATCCTAATATTATTACTTTACCTGCTATAAGAATTTTTTCTCCAATACTTGAATGCCCCGAATCAATACAAATATTATTTGCAAATTCAGTTATATAACCTACGCCTAATATTTTTAATATTGAAACAAATAAACTATAATCTAAATTTGTTTTGTTAAAAATAGTTAAAATATAATCAAGAATAGATTTTAATTTATCTAAAACCATTAAAAACATAATTATTCCGCCACTAAGAATAACTATTATTAAAAACTCTGGTTTAATCTGTTTTAAAATAATGGCGATTATACAAGTTAAAATTCCCACCCCTACTATTTTAAAAATTTCCATTTAAATACCTGTTTAATAAATTAAAAACAATTGTTTAACTGTTTCAAACAATTCACTTATCATATTTAAAGCCATTAACAAAACAACAACTACTCCTGCTAAAGTAGCAATTGTTGCAATTTCATCTTTACCTATATTCTTTAAAATTTGAGCTACTACGGCAGTTAATATTCCAATAGCGGCAATTTTAAAAATTATATTATAATCAAACATATTCCCACTTTCTTTTAAATAAAAATAATAACAAAAAGTAAACCTAAAGCTATAAACAACTTTAAATATAAATTCGAATATTTTTTGTTTTTATTCTTAGATTCATTTTTTAAATTTAAAATTTCTTTAATAAATATATTAATTTTTTTTATTTCTTCTTCTTTTGTTTGTGAACCTAAAGCATTAAAAAATTGCAATATTCTATTTTTTTCAAAATCATCTAAATAATAAAATTTATTTTTAAATAAAGATTCAAATTCTTTATTTGTAATTTTATTTTCTAAATTTTTTATATAAGTATCTATAAAATCTTTAAAATCATTATTTAAAAGATTGTCATTTATATTATTTAAAATATTAACCAATTTTTCATTATTAAATAATATATTGTTTAAAATGTTTTCTAAAAATATTAATAAATTAGTAAAAAACTTTTCTCTTTTTAATAAATAGTTTTTTATTACAATTCCAATAAATATACAACAAATTAAAATTGTAAAAATTAAAAACAACTTCATCAAATGTTTAAATACCTTAAATTTTCGTCATAAATAGCCTCTAAATGGCCAGGACCACCATTATTAGATAAAATTACATATCTAGAAAATACTTTGTTTTTAAGCAGATTTTCAAAATCTTTTTTAT
>SVIA01000020.1 GCA_015055535.1 Clostridiales bacterium | reverse complement strand
TTTATTTTTTATTATTTATTTTTTATTTATTTTTTTATTTTAAGTTTTTAGCATTCCCGACCGACTGGTCTAACTGTAAAAGCCTTTATTTACCTAAAAAGTACAATTTCGTCACCGAACAACCATTTTTTTAATAAAAGTAATAATAAAAATTAAATAATTAATTAAATAAATAATATTTATTAAAATAATTGTTAAAATAAAAAAAATAATACATAAATAAAATAAAACTAAATTTAAGAAAATTAAAAAGTTAAATTTACAAAAAATAAGGTTTTATTTATAAACAAATTTTAAATAAAATTAGTAAATAAATTTGGTGTAACTTAAAACCTAAAACTTAAGCAAATTGCTTAAAAACTTTTTTAAAATAATTATATTTGAAATTATATTATCGGGTAAAATATTTTCACTTAAGATATAAATATACCCCGTTTCTATTCCTTCACTATAAATATTAAATATATAATTGTTTTCAAAATTATTTTTATTTTCTAATAAAAATTGTTCTTCTTTATTTAAAACAAAATAATCTTTTTTATTCTTATTTTTATTATTTAAGTTAACTATTTTTTTATTTAAATATTCTTTTTTATTTAATCCTTTAACTACTAATATTTTTTCGTCGTCACTTATTAAACAAGGTAATTTTAAATAATCAAAAATAACTTCTGCAAGATTTTCGGCAAACAATAAAACATTAGTTATTTCCGAAAATTTTTTTAATACAACTTCGTTATTATCGTTAATAAACATTTCAATTGAACTGCCTGTTTTTATGTTTAAAATTCTTCGCATTTCTTTAGGAATAACCACCCTACCTAGTTCATCAACTTTTCTAACCATTCCACAACTCATAAAGTAAATTTCTCCTAAACCTAGTGTTTGTAAAAAATTTTGTAACTATACTTTTTTTTATTTATTTTAATTTTTATATGTTAATTTTTTTAAAAAACTTTTTGTATTTTTATATAATAAAATTTTTATTTTTAAAATGTTTGCTAACCATTTTTTTAAAGTTTCTTTTTTATAAAAAGGTATAAAAAAAAGACTGCGCAATAATTGTACAGTCTTTTAAAGATTAGTTTTAAGTTTATACTTTTTACATTAGTTTTTTTTAAATTAAATTTTTAATTTTTTAACTTTTTCCCAAGGGAATTCATCTCTACCAAAGTGACCATAGCAAGCAGTTTTTGCATAGATAGGTTTAAGTAAATCTAACTCTTTAATCATATTTGAAACGCTAAAGTTAAAGTTTGCTTTAACAATTTCTTTAATAATATCTTCTTCT
This sequence comes from Clostridiales bacterium, assembly GCA_015055535.1. Lineage (GTDB taxonomy): Bacteria > Bacillota > Clostridia > Christensenellales > UBA1242 > UBA7868. The sequence goes on along the minus strand of SVIA01000020.1, from coordinate 5,649 downwards.
ACTTTATTTGTGTTAAAGGTGTTAACTTCTACACTAAGTGGATCGGTTAAACCAATAGCGTAACTAAGTTCAACTTCACATTTATCAGCAAGGCCACTAGCAACAACACTTTTTGCAACATATCTTGCAAAGTAAGCACCACTTCTATCAACTTTAGTTGCATTTTTTGAACTAAAGCAACCACCACCAACTTTACCTACACCACCGTATGTATCAACAATAATTTTTCTGCCTACGCAACCACTATCTGAAAAACTACCCCAAATGTAAAACTCTCCACTTGGATTTAATACATATCTTACGTTATCACTTTTAAGTTCGCTAAATTCACTTAAAACTGGTTTAATAACATTTTCTTTAAGGTCTGAAACAATAGTTTTGTGATCTAAACCTTTTTTGTGTGAAACTGACATTAAGATAGTGTTAATTTCTTGTGGTTTATCATCTTCATACTCAACACTTACTTGGCTTTTTGCATCAGCAAAATATGTTTCAGGATTTTGTCTTCTATATTCGTCATAAACTTTCATAAGACGGTGTGCAATAATAATTGGATAAGGCATAAAGTATTTGTTTTCGTTTGTAGCATAACCAAACATAATACCTTGGTCGTTTGCACATAATTCATCCTTTTTAACTGCATTTGCAATGTTTGGTGATTGTTGTGAAAGAGTTTTTACAAATTCAAACTCGTTTGTATAACCAATATCTTTTAAAACCTTTTTAGCAATACCTTCGTAATTTATTTTAGCTGTTGTTGTTGATTCGCCATAAATCATAAGTTTGTTATCTTTAATAGCGCATTCAACAGCCATTTGACAGTCTTTATCTTGGCTTAAAGCTTCATCTAAAAAACTATCTGCAATAATATCGCAAGTTTTATCTGGATGTCCACAATTTACACTTTCGCTTGTAATAATTTTTTTCATTTTATATATTTCTCCTTTGTTGTTAAGCAATAAGTTGTTTAAACTCTTCTAACGATAGTCGTTTATTTTTAGCAGATACAAAACATAAAGCACAAATAGAAGGGCTAGATATTGTATAAGCTAAGTTGTTTTTAAAATCAAACGCAATAGGAAAAAGTTTTTTATCTTCACTATTTAAGTTTAATTTTGTTTTTAAAGGTTTTACTAACTTTTTAAAATTTGTTAACTCCTTTAAACTATTTAGTTGTAAATAAACTATGTCTTTCATTACTTTTTCTCCTCTCTTTTATTTTACCTATAAAAAAGAACGAAAAAAAATCCTATCGACATGATAGGATTTTAAATTAAATTAATAATTATTTGTTCCCATCAATCAAGCATTAGCACCTTAGTTTTTTATCCAGGTTGCTGTGCGCTACAAACGGGCTTGTCCCTAACGCACTCTTTATAGGTGTAGTAATATTAATCTATTTTTATTTTATTGTCAATATTAATTTATAAATTTGTTTTTTATTTTTTTTAATATCTATTCTTAATAGTTTTTTACTTTAATTAAAAAAATACAAATTAACAAAGGTCTAGATAATTTGAAACTAGCGAAATAAAAGAGTTAGGAATTAATTCCTAATTCTTTTTTTATGACTACTTTATGCCGTGAAGGGTACTTGACAAGAGAAGAAATGAAAACACAATATCAAAAGGCAGAGAAACAAAAAAAGAAAGAGATAAGCACAATTTTGCTTTCTCTGTCTTAACCAGCAAAAGAAAAATCATTTCAGAGACTCTTGTAAAGTACACCATGGAATAAATTAGCCACTTAAAATAACAGCAAAAAAGCGAAGGTGTGATTTGCTCTGCCACACTTCGCTTTTTTGTCTGCTTTAATTTAGTTTTATTCGTGTGCTTGTCGTGTTCGAGCGAAGCGAGAACACTTGTATCAATACAAGCACACGCCACAGTGCCATTTTTAATTTTTTATAAAACTATTTGTTGGCCAAAGCTTAAATCTTCTTGCGTTGGTAAAATTGCCAACTTTACAGTTTCAACTTTTGCCATATCTATTAGCATTTTTTCATAATCTGCTGTTTTACAATGAATAAACATAAAAAGTCCTTGAGCATTTGTACAGATTTTCATGCATCTTTCACCATTCTCATTATTATATACACGATAAATGCAATATTTGCTATTTGTTGATGTTGCAAAATTAATTTCTTGACTACTAAAAATCATTTTTTGTCCAAATTTATAATTTGTGGTTTTGACATCTAAATAAATTATTTCTCCAGATTTTGTTTCAAAATAGAAATCATATGGTAAACCACTTTCTTTATCTTTATTAACCCATTTATAATTTACAATTTCATTTTTACTCTTTAAATTTTCAAAATATCTATTTACTAAGAATTCGCCTTCCTTACCAATTTTTGCAAATACATCTCTTGCTTTATTCATATCATATTCACGATATTTTTTCGGATTTATATCTGTTGTTTGTGCTACAACTTCCAATTCTTCAGCTATTTCAACACCAGCATCATTGACTAATTTTTCTAAATATTTTAATAATGCAGAAAATTGAGGTGTAGTTTTCTCAATTCTATTTTTCACACCACTTTTTAACTCAATTCCTAGTAATGTTATTTCCTTATATGTCTGCGAATTTTCATTAAATAAAAAGAACACAGGTTGTCCGCCTTTTAAACCAAACCAAAATAAATACCATTTTAAATTATTGTCGAATTCTTTCGCTCTATCTCTAATAAAAGTAACAACACTAACAATATTTTTTTCGCCTTTTCTAATTTTAGGGCTTCTATATGTTCCATCTGGATTTAAAATTCTATCAAAGTTAAGCGATAAAAATTCCACAGAATTATCATAAATTAACATACAATCTTCTATTTCAAAACTATTTGGCAAATATGTAAAAACATCTCCAAATAATCCTATATGGGTTTGATTTGATGTAGTACTTCTACCTAAATCAGCATCCGTAAGATGTTTATATGCAATTTTCTTTTCGTTATGTAATTCAAAAAACATAATATTACCTCAATCCTAAATATACAAATAAATAATACATAATAGCGTACACTGTATTTACACTGACAGCATTGCCTGCTTGCTTATATAGTTGAGCATTACTAACACCCGATTTTTGAGCATTATTGAAACATTCTTCTGAAAATCCCTGTAATAAAAAGGCTTCTTTAGGTGTAATTTTTCGTATTTCTTGTTTACAAAGTTCTTCTTTTGAAAAAACTTTTTGTAAATATTCTAATGGATTACTAGACTGAATAAAACCATCACTAAAATAATTGTCTTGGCATGCTCTATGCATTTTTACCATTGTTGCTGTTAATGGTTTAGCAATTATTGGATTTATTTCCGATTTTGAATGGTAAGTTTTAGTCCCATTAGATAAAATAGTTGGTTTGATTGTATTTGACAAATAATATTTTTTCTCTACCTGCTTCTCTAAAATGTCATGAGTTGAATTTTGTTTTAACAGAGAAATTTTATCATTAATATTACAAAAAACATTCTTTATAATTTTACTTGAAAATGTAAAATTCTTTATGTTTTCTGTTGTTGCAAAAATAAAAACTCTATTTCTTTTTTGAGCAAGCCCAAAATCTTCTGTATTAAAAATATCATAATAGATATTGTTATATCCACACTCTTTTATAGAATCTATAATATATTTAAATGTTTCGCCTTTGTTATGAGATTTTAGATTCCTAACATTTTCAAGTAATATATATTTGGGTTTTTTATTTCTTAATATTTCTAAAATTTGGAAAAACACATTACCTCTCATATCGGCAAAACCTTGTTGTTTACCCATCATACTAAAGGCTTGGCAAGGAAAACCACCAGTAAGCAAATCAATTTGAGGTAAAGAATTAATCCTATTGACATCTTGATTAAATGCTACGATATCTCCCATTTCTATTTCATTTTGAGTATTGTACATTGATTTATAAGATTTAATAGCACTTTCATCTATTTCAGAAAATCCAATCGTTTTTTGAGCAAAATTAAAATCTTTACTTAATAAAGTTAATGCTTGCCTAAAACCACCAATACCTGCAAATAATTCTAAATGATTCATAAGTATTTCATTACCTCCTCTCCAATTATTTGTGCCAATTTTACAGGAACAGCATTTCCTATTTGTTTATACCAACTATTTTGTGGGCCATAAAAGATAAAATCATCTGGGAATGTTTGAATTCTTGCAGCTTCTCTAGGAGACAATCCTCTTGCTTGTGTAGGATGAATATACATATTACAATCAAACTTCATATGTGAAGTAATTGTCTTGCAAATATCATCAGCTTTTAATTTATAGTATTTATCTTTAAAAATATTATTTCTAGATTTATATGGCATAATATCTTTTATACTTTCATGCAAAGAATTTCCACCTTGAGGCAAACGAGCAAAAATTTCAATATCTCTGTCGTTATTAAATCTGTTTTTATGATTATGTAAGAACTTTATTTTTTTATTGCCATTAATGAATGTGTAAAAAGAGGTTTTTATATATGAATGCTCTGTACATGTAAAACCCGTTTCTTTACATTCAATTTTATTATTATTTTTAATTCTGTTTGGTTCTAATACAGGCAAATCAGAAATAGCATCTCCAAGAGAAAATTTATTAATTTCTTTTTCTTTCTCATGTATATTATTTATTATTGTTTGAGCCTTAATACCAATTCTATTACCGATAACAATTAATCGTTCTCTATTTTGAGGGACCCCAAAATTTTTAGCATTAAAAACATCAAAGGCGACATCATACTCATTTCCAAGATATGTTTTTATATCAATCAAAATTTCATCAATTTTATTTAACATTCCTTTTACATTTTCCATAATGAAAAATTTAGGTTTTGTTTTTTGTAAAAATACAAGATACTCTTTGTATAAAGAATTTCTTGGGTCATTTATCAGTCTCTGCCTATTTGCCATTGAAAATCCTTGACAAGGTGGGCCACCACAAACTAAATCTATATTTTTAAAATTTTGAGAAAATTCGTTAAATCTATTATTTAAATCTGCAATATCTCCTACAAACATTTTATTTTTTTCTAGGCTTCTATTTTTTATATAGGTTTCTGAACATATAGGGTCAATATCACTAGCAAAGGCAACTTCAAAACCTGCTTTTTCCATTCCAAGACTTAATCCGCCACAACCTGCAAATAAGTCGACAAATCTTTTACTCATATTTCACCTCAATTATGACATTATTATCTTTGCAAAATATTTCAAAAGATTTTTTAGCAAGTCTACTAGGATTATATGTTCCATTTTCCCATCTATTTACTGTTGCAAAACTAACACCTAAAGCTCTTGCAAGGTCTTCTTGTGATAAACTTAATTTTATTCTAACGAATTTAACACTTTCCGCAAAACTCATTATAAACACCTCTCATAATATGTAAAACATTATAACATTTTATATAATAAAAATCAACTAAACACAGTATTATTCAAAAACTTGACTTTAATTTTGAGCAATAATATAAAATAAAAACAAACCCATAATTAGGTTTGTCTTTAAATTTTTCGCTAGTTTCAAAAGTCAGTGACTAAAATCTATTTTTTTTATTTCTTTATTTTAAAACTATAAGACTAAATATTAAGTTCGTTATTTTTATATGCTTTAATTAATTTTTCAAAAGCATTAGATCTTGCGTTTACT
>SVIA01000009.1 GCA_015055535.1 Clostridiales bacterium | reverse complement strand
TTAGTAACGAAGTTGGAATTAGTCAAGCTCAAGTTAGTAGATTAGAAAAAAATGCTATAGAAAGCATGAGAAAAAATGTTTAAAAGACAGTTTTTTAATAATATTATTTTTAATAGATAAAAACAAATTAAAATATAACAATATTTTAGATTTAATAAAAAACAAAGTAAAAAACACATCAAATTATTGATGTGTTTTTTACTTTCTTTACAAAAAATTGTATTTTATATTTATTAACTTCCGGTAGACATATATCTTTTTAAACTCCACTTGAAAATTAAATAACATGGAATAAAGAAAAGCATGCCTATAAATGGAGATATAATATTAATTATAGAAGTATTTGGCATATTAAATAAATACATCATAGGAAGATAATTAAATGTTGCAAAAGGAATAATAAATGTAAATATTTTTGTAAAAGTTTTGCCATATATATTTATTGGATATTGACAAAATTCTTTTCCTCCATAGGTAAATATGTTCATTGTTTCAATTCCATCAATTGTAAAAATGCTAAATGCTCCTGCAAGCATGAATAACGATAAGAAAATTATAATTCCACAAAGTACCATAGAAATTAAAACTAATATTTTTAATGGAGTAAATGTAAATGGTTGAATTAAACAAGCATATATTAAAATTATTAATGAAACTATTGTTTTGCCAATTTTAGAAAATTCAACCTGATGACAAAGTGCTTGTGAAAATATACTTCTTGGTCTTACTAAAAAACTATCTAAAGTTCCAGATTTTACAAGAGAAGGAAATTCATCTATTCCCCTAAAGAAGCATTCAATAATTGAAAAACAAAATTGAACTACCGCATAAGAAATTGCAACTTGTTCAAACGTCCAACCGTCAACAATTTTAAAACGGTCAAATAAAAAGTATATTGTAAGAAGTGATACTGCGCAGGTTAACATCTGTGAGAAAATACTTAAAAACATAGAAAATCTATATTCTTTAAGCTTTTTTAAATGAATTTTAAAAAATTTAAAATATAACATATTAACCCCCTTGTACTTCAACTTTTTTTAGATTTTTTTTCATCCATAAGTTTCCTATAAGAATTATTAAAACAAGCCAAGCAAATTGAATAGCTGTTTGAATTAAAGCTTCATTTAATGGTATTGAATTAACATAAGTTCTAAAAGCTAAGTCGTTAACATATCTAAATGGAAGGAAGTTAACTATAGATTGAAACCAATTTGGCATTAAAGGAATTGGAATTAATGAACCATTAAATAAAACTGCTAGTGTATTTAATATTGAGAAAATTCCAATTGAGCTCATTGTGTTAAATAAAAGACAATAACATAACATATTTATGGCAACAGCTAGCAGAGAGCCCACTATTAAGTTTATTATAAAAAGTATTAAAGCTGGAAAAGAGGCAGGAAAAGATAAACCCCAACCAGCAGGAAGTAAAATAGAGAAAAGTAAAACTGGGAAAAATCTAAGTAGGGCTGATGAAAGTTTTTGAGCATAAAGAGTAAAATACCAATTTCCATATAAATTTAATGGTCTAACAAGTTCATAAGAAATATTGCCTTGCTCAATTTGAGAAACTATTGGTCTATTTTTTTCTCCAATATACAAAAGTACAAAAAACATTTGTTGAAGCCAAATATAAGATGACATTTGATTTAATGTAAAATTTTCAGGAATATTTCCTTGAGAATAAAAGGCTCTAAATAGCATTATATACATAAGACCAAAGGCAATCTGAGTTAAAATGCCGGCTATTGCACTTGTTCTATATTGAAGAGAATTTATTAATCTTAATTTAAATATCGATTTATATGCTCTCATACGCCTAAATCCTCAAACATTTTACTAATAATTTCTTCTAGCGATATTGAATTTACTTGAACATCTATTACTTTATAATTTTTACTTAATTCTGTTATAAAATCTGCCAAATGGAAATTTTCATCAGTTGTTTTAAAAGTTTGAATTTTTCCTTCAGATTTTATATGCTCAAATTTATCAATGTTCAAATTTTCATATTCTTCTTCAAATTCAATTTCAATGGTTTTATTATTTTTGTATTTTTGTTTAATTTCATCAAATGAACCATTATATAGAATTTGGCCTTTACCTATTATTATAATTTTATTAGTTAGTGCTTCAATGTCATTCATATCATGAGTTGTTAAAATAACAGTAACACCTAGTGTTTTGTTAATTTCTTTAATGAATTCTCGTACTTTTAATTTGCTAGTTGCGTCAAGACCAATAGTGGGTTCATCTAAAAATAAAATTTTAGGGTTATGTAGTAGAGAAGCGGCCAGTTCACATCTCATTTTTTGTCCAAGTGATAATTGTCTTAATGGAATGTGTAATAAATCTTTTAAATCTAATTTTTCAGTAAGTAATTTTAATTGTTTTTCATAATTTTCGTTTGAAATTTTAAATATATCTTTAAGTAGTTGAAAACTATCAATAACAGGGACATCCCACCAAAGTTGAGAGCGTTGCCCAAATACTACACCAATATCTTTAACATATTTAGTTCTGTCTTTATATGGTATCTTTCCATTTATAGTGCAAGTTCCACTTGTTGGAGTTAAAATTCCGCACATTATTTTAATGGTTGTGCTTTTTCCAGCACCGTTTGGGCCAAGATAACCAACAATGTCGCCGTCATTAATAGTAAACGAAACATTGTCTAAAGCTTTTTTAATTTCATATTTTCGTTTGAAAATCGATTTTATAGAATTAAATAAGCCTTTTTCTTTTTTTGCAATTTTAAAATTTTTGCAAAGATTTTTACACTCTATCATTATAATCCTCCTTTAAAAATTTTAGATTTTAGCAAAAAACTTCCTAACAAATTGAGCTAGGAAGTTTTAAGTATTAGTTATTAAATTGTTTTTTAAATAAAATGCTAAAATCATTAACATTTTTATATATTATCACAAGAAAAACTAAAAATCAACACTTTTTTTAAGTTTTTTAAATTTTAGGTTCAAAGCCTTCAAAAATTATATTATCAACAAATTTTATTACTTTTAAATATTCTTCTTGACTTCTAATAGTCCATGCTAATATTGGAAGTTTACATTTGTTACAATATCTATTAGGTAAATTTTCAGCATTATAACTAATAAAATGAGGATTACTTACTTTATTTAATCTCAATTTTTTTAGTAGTGTCTTTTTAATAAAACTTAAATCTTCACCTTTAAAAAAGCTAGATAGTTGACCGCGAAGAACATTTGGTGCATTCTTTTTAAACCACTCCAAACTAAATGGATTAAAACTCTGAACTGCATAATTACCAGTATAATCTTTTAAAAGCTCATAGGTTTTACTTTCTAAGTCTCCAACTTTTAAAGTGTTTTTAATTTCAATTAAAAGTGGAACTTTTCCGTCAACAAACTCTAATACTTGTTTAAGTGTTGGAATTTGATAACTTGAGTTTAAAACATATAAATCTTGTAAGTCTTCTAAATTGCAGTTAGAAATATATTTATCAACGCCACAAAGTCTACTAAGTTTATTGTCGTGAACAACTACAACAGTTCCATCTTTTAAAAGTTGAACATCTAGTTCTATTGCATAACCTTTTTCTATTGCTAAGTTAAAAGCTCCAATTGTATTTTCTGGATTTTCTGAATTATGAAAGCCGCGATGCGCTATATAATTATCTAATAAAAAGTTATAAGTTTCTTGCATATTCTTTATTCCTTGTATGTTGTTTGTTTAATTATTATATCAAAACAATTTTAAAATTAAAACTATTTTTAAATTATTATTTGTTTAATTGCGTTTTTTTATTAAATTGTATATAATATAGCCATGAATAATTACCAAAAAAATATAAGAAATTTTTGTATAGTAGCACATATTGACCATGGAAAAAGCACCTTAGCTGATAGACTTTTAGAATATACTGGAACTGTTAGTAAAAGAGAAATGGAAAGTCAGCTTCTTGATAGTATGGATTTAGAGAGAGAAAGAGGCATAACTATAAAACTTGCTACTACTAAAATGAATTACGAGAAAGATGGTGTTAAATATGAATTAAATTTAATAGACACACCAGGTCATGTAGACTTTACTTATGAAGTATCACGAAGTTTAGCAGCTTGTGAAGGAGCAATATTAATTGTAGATGCATCTCAAGGAGTGGAAGCACAAACGCTTGCTAATTTATATTTAGCATTAGAAAATAACTTGGAAATTATACCTGTTATAAACAAAATAGATTTACCAAGTGCAGATATTGAAAACACTAAAAAAGAAATCGAAGAAGTAATTGGGCTTCCTAGCGAAATGGCTCCACAAATTAGTGCAAAAGAAGGAACAAATATTAAACAAGTTTTAGATGCGGTTATAGATTATTTTCCTAGTCCTAATGGAGATATAAATAAACCTTTAAAAGCTTTAATATTTGATAGCTATTATGATAGTTATAAAGGTGCTGTTTGTTTAATTAGAGTTGTAGACGGAGTTTTACATGCTGGCGATAAAATTAAAATGATGAGTACAAACAAAAACTTTGATAGTGTTGAAGTTGGATTTTTTAGCCCTAAAATGAATTCAACAGGGGTGTTAAGAGCTGGTGAAGTTGGTTATGTTACAGCAAGCATTAAAAATGTAGCAGACACTAAAGTTGGTGATACTATAACACTTGTAGATAGTCCTTGTGATGAAGCGTTGCCTGGTTATAAAGAAGTTCAACCAGTTGTATTTTGTGGAATTTTTCCGGCAGAAGGCGATAAATACCAAGAATTAAAAGATGCACTAGAAAAATTAAAACTTAGTGATGCTTCATTATTTTATGAAGTAGAAAGCAGTAAAGCCTTAGGCTTTGGTTTTAGATGCGGATTTTTAGGTCTTCTTCATATGGAAATTATTACAGAAAGATTAGAAAGAGAGTTTAATTTAGATATTGTTACAACTGCTCCTAGTGTTAGTTATTTAGTGCATAAAAATAATGGCGAAGTAATTGAAGTGTCAAATCCAAGTAATCTTCCTAAAATGCAAGAAATTGATTTTTTAGAAGAACCTATTTGTAAACTTACAGTTTATTCTCCACCAGAATATGTTGGTCAAATTATGGAACTATGTAATGAAAAACGTGGTATTCAATTAAATCTGCATTATATTGATGAAAAAAGAGTGGAATTAACTTATGAAATACCATTAAATGAAGTAATCTATGACTTTTTCGATAGTTTAAAAAGCCGAACTAAAGGTTACGCTAGCTTAGATTATGAAATAACAGGTTATAAAAAGAGTAATTTAGTTAAACTTGATATTTTATTAAACGGCGAAAGTTGTGATGCATTAAGCATAATTGTTCATACTACAAGTGCTTATAAACGCGGTAAAGCAATTACTGAAAAATTAAAAGATATTATTCCAAGACAATTATTTGAAATTCCTATTCAAGCAAGTATTGGTAGTAAAGTTATTGCAAGAGAAACAATAAAAGCACTTAGAAAAGACGTTTTAAGTAAATGTTATGGTGGTGATATAACAAGAAAGAAAAAACTTTTAGAAAAACAAAAAGAAGGTAAAAAAAGAATGCGTCAAGTTGGTAGTGTAGAAATTCCAAGCGAAGCATTTATAAGTATTTTAAAAATATAGGTGTCTTAGACACCTTTTTATTTATTATTTTGATTTTGAAAATTGCTTTTTCACATTAAATTATTAGAGGGACTAAATAATTTGACAAAAATGCTAATATTCATTATTATTTTTTAGGAGAAAATTATGGTGAATAAAGAAGGGATAGATTTAGAAGATTTAAAAAGTATGCCAAAACCTAAAATTGAGTGTAAAGTTACTTTTTATTTTGAAAAAAATCATAATAAAGAAGAAATTGAAAAGATTTTAAACAAAAACAGCTTATATTCTGTTATAAAAGATAAAGCTGTTGAAAATGTTAAAAAGAAAAAATTAAATAGAGAAAATATTTTTGGTTACATTTCTTTTGACTTTGGAAGTTTTGAAAGTTTTAATTGTGAAAAAATTATTGCCGATATAGTTAATTGTTTTTATGAAAGAAAAAGTGAAATTAAAAATATAAATAAGAAGTTGGGCGGAAAAATTAATTTTTTACTTGATATTTTATTAACTAGTTTTAACACACCTTATGTTTATATGAATAATGAAATTTTAAAGAAAATGTCAGAATTAAATATGTCTTTTGAAGAATCAGTTAATTTTTATGATTATACTGATTTTAAAAATACTATAAGCAAACTTAAATATGAAGATTAAATGTTTTAATTATAGTTTACAAATTGTTTTTTAATTTTTAAAATAGAAATTTTGTTGGTGCCAATGGCACCTTTTTTATAAAATTTGTTTTGAAAAAGTATTAAATTATGATATAATTAATTAGATTTTATACTTACAGGTGAAAAATGAATTTTAAAAGATTAGAAATGACAGGTTTTAAAAGCTTTGCTGATAAAACCATTGTGGAATTTGATGGTGGAATTACAGCAATTGTTGGACCTAATGGCTGTGGTAAAAGTAACGTTGCCGATTCTATCCGTTGGGTACTTGGTGAACAAAGTAGTAAATTACTTCGTGGATCTTCTATGCAAGACGTTATTTTTGCGGGTACTGAAAACCGTAAAAGTTTAAGCTATGCTGAAGTTTCAATGGTTTTAGATAATAGTGATAGAACTTTAAACATAGATTATAATGAAGTGGCGTTAACTAGAAAACTTTATCGTAGTGGCGAAAGTGAATATTTAATTAATAACACTCCTTGTAGGCTTAAAGATATTATTGATGTTTTACATGATAGCGGAATTGGGCGTGATGGATACTCTATTATTGGACAAGGTAAAGTTGATGAAATTGTTAATAGTAAACCAGAAAATCGTAGAGTTATATTTGAAGAAGCAGCTGGAATTAGTAAATTTAAAGCTAAAAAGGTAGAAGCTAGTAGAAAGTTAGAAAGAACTAGAGATAATTTAAGTAGGCTTAGAGATATTTTATCAGAAATTGAAAGACAATTAACACCACTAGCAAAACAAGCTGAGAATGCTAAAAAATATTTAATATATAAAGAAGCACTTAAAAAAGCTGAAATTAATAACTACATTTATCAATACGATAATGCTAGTACAAATAAAGAAAATATAAATATTAAAATTCAAGGCATAGATGAAGAACTTGATAATCGTAATAAAGATTTAGAAGCAGTTATTAAAAAATATAACGAAAATTTTGATAAAATTCAAAATATAGATAAAGATATTAATTCACTTTATCAAAAAATGATTGAATTAAATGTAAACTTAGAAAAATCATCTAGCGAAGCCTCAGTTTTAAATGAAAAAATGTCTGCATTAATATCTGAAACAGATAGACTTAATAATGAAATTAATAGAATAAACTATGCTTTAATAGATGCTGAAAATTTATTAAAAGAAAAAACTAATAAAAAAGCTTTAAATGTTGCCAAAATTGATGAATTAAATGTAGAAAGTGAAAAAGCTCGTCAAAAATATTTATCTATAGTAGATGAACTTACTAAAAGTGAAGATAAAAGTGAAGAAAACCAAAGAGAAATGGTTAATGCTTTAAGCAAACTTAGTGATTATAAAAGTGATTTAAGTAAAAAATCTGCCGAAAAAGATGCATTAAATATTAAACTTAATGAAACAAATGCTTTAATTCAAGAAGAAACTATTAAAAATATTGAAAATTCTTCTCATATTTCGAAATTAAATGAAAAAATTAACATATATTCAAACGATAAAAATAATTTGAAATCTAGTATAACTTCAAGCTTAAATAAATATAATGAAAATATTTTAAAATTAAGAACTGTTGAAGAAAAAATAGGCTCACTTCAAAATTCTATTGCAATACTAGATAGTAGAAAGAAAGTTATTTCTGAAATGCAGAAAGACTTAGAAGGTTTTAATAATACTGTTAAAAATTTAATTAAACATAGTGAAAATAATAGTAAATTAAAAGAAAAATTTGTTGGTGTTGTGGCAAACTTAATGGAAGTTCCTCAAAAGTTTGAAACAGCAATTGAAATGGCACTTGGGGGTGCTATTCAAAATATTGTTACTGAAAATGAACAAAATGCTAATAGTTTAGTAGATTATTTAAAACAAAATAGTTTAGGTAGAGCAACATTTTTACCATTAACAAGCGTAAAAGTTCGTAGAATAGACGATAGATTTTTACCAAAACTAAAACTAAGCGGTTGTTATGGTGTAGCTAGTGAACTAATTAAATTTGATAAAAATTTATCAAATGTTTTTGATAGCTTACTTGGTAGCACAGTTATTGTTAATGATTTACCTTTAGCTATTAGTCTTGCTAAAGAATGTAATTATTCGTTTAAAATTGTGACGCTAGACGGGGATATTATAAACCCAGCAGGTTCAATTAGTGGTGGTAGTAAGAAAAACAGCGTTTCTAATTTAATTGGTAGAAGCAGAGAAATAGAAGAAATTGAACAACATTTAGTTAAATTAAATAAGGAATTAGATGAAAATTTAGTTTTAAAAAATAATTTAAATTCTACTTGTGAAAATATTCAAGAAAATATTAAAGAAACTAATGTAAAAATTCATAATTTAGAACTTGAAATTGCCACTGAAACTGAAAAATTAACAAACATTAAAAGGGCTAACGAAGAAAGCTTAAATATAATTTCTAATTTAAAACAAAGTGCAGAAACTATTAATACAAATGTAATTAAATTGGATAATGAAATTTTAGAACTTGAAACAATAATTACTAGTATTAATACAAACAGAACAAACACAAATGAAGCGATTAGTAAAACTCAACAACAATTTTCAAATTTAAAAACAGAAAGAGATAATTATAACGAAAAAATAACAGCAATTAGAGTTGAAATTGCAACACTTAATAGCGAAAATTTGGCGTTAAATCAAGAAGAATTAAGAATTGAGAGTGAAATTGCGGATAGAAAAAATTATTTAACAGAATTAGAAGAAAACTTAAACAAGTTAAAAAGTCAAAAACAAAATATAGAAAATAAACTAGAAGCAATTAAACAAAATGAAAATTATAAAGCTTGTTTAAAAGAAATAGAAGTTGTTAAAAATAAACTTGATAGTTTAGATGAATATAAACAAAAATTACAACTAAACTTAAAAGAACTTGAAGAAGATAGAGTTAATTTTACAAATCAAATTAATAAACTTCAAAATCGAAGAAATAATGAAGAATTAAATTTAACAAAAATTGATACTGAACTAGAGAATATGCAAGAACGTATTTGGGATGAATATGAACTTACATATGCATCAAGTTTAGAGTATAAAATAGATAATTATAACCTAGAAGAAGGTTTAATTGAAGCAAACAAAAACAAACGTGAAATAGATAAGCTTGGTTATGTTAACGTTAATGCTATTGAAGAAAGTATAGCGTTAAGTGAAAGATATGAAACACTTAACGAACAAGTAATAGATTTAACTAAAGCTGAGGAAGATACTAGTAAAGTAATTAGAGAACTTAATAGTGAAATGGTTAATCGTTTTACTTCTGAGTTTGAAAAAATTAATGAAAACTTTAAAAAGGTATTTAAAGAATTATTTGGTGGCGGAAGAGCTGAATTGATTTTAGTAAAACCTGAAACCGAAGATGAACATACCGGTGAAAAAGTTTGTGATATTTTAGAAGCAGGCGTTGATATTATTGCTCAACCACCTGGAAAAAGCTTGAAAAACTTATCACTACTTTCTGGTGGCGAAAAGGCATTAACAGCAATAGCAATACTATTTGCAATACTAAAATTAAAACCAATGCCATTTTGTCTGCTAGATGAAATTGAAGCAGCGCTAGACGATGCTAACGTTGGTAGATTTGCAAAATATTTAAACAGATTTTCTAGCGAAACACAGTTTATTGTAATTACTCACAGAAAACCAACGATGGAGCTTGCTGATAGATTATATGGTGTTACAATGCAAGAAAAAGGTGTAAGTAAAATAGTAAGTGTAAAACTAAGTGATGTTAACCTAGACTAACAGTAGTAGACTGCTTGTTTTGGTGGCAATTGTTCTAACTACCTTAGATGGTTTTTAACTGATGTATGCAAACTGCAATAAAGGTAAGTTTATCTTATATAGTTTTTTAAAGAAAACTAATTAGTATATAATTATATTGTATATTAAAAATTTACATTAAAAAAATTATAGACTTTATAAATAAAAACTTAAAAAATGAATAAATATTTAATTAATTAAATAAATATTCAAAAATAAAAGGGAAGGATATGGGATTTTTTGATAAAATAAAAAAGGGACTTGAAAAAACTAAAAATGCAATAGCAAGTAAGTTTAAAGAATTATTTAAAAGAAGTGAACTTGATGATGATTTTTATGATGAACTAGAGTATATATTAATTTCTAGTGATATTGGAGCAATGACAACAGCTGATATCATTGACGAACTTAAAGTAAAAGCCAAAAAAGAGAAAATTAAAGAAAGTGAAAAAGCAAAAAACTTGCTTAAACAAATTTTGGTTGAAAAGTTAACTATTGAAGATCCAAAGCCAGTTTATCCTTTATCTTATTTAATTATTGGTGTAAATGGAGTGGGAAAAACCACAACTATAGGTAAACTTTCAAATTACTTTAAAAAACAAAAAAAAGATGTAATACTCGCTGCTGGAGATACTTTTAGAGCAGCAGCGAGTGATCAATTAAATGAATGGGCAAACCGAAGTAAAGTTAAAATTATAAAACACACAGAAGGAGCAGATCCAGCTAGTGTTGTATACGATGCAGTTGAAAGCATGAAAGCGAAAAAGGCGGATGTTTTATTAATTGATACAGCTGGAAGACTTCATAACAAAGTAAATTTAATGGAAGAATTAAAGAAAATTTCTAAAATAGTTATGAATAAATATGCAGAGTGTAATTATCAAAAACTTTTAGTATTAGATGCTACAACTGGTCAAAATGCCGTTAGTCAAGTTGAACTTTTTAATGAAGCTGTTGGAATTGATGGAATAATTTTAACTAAACTTGATGGTACAAGTAAGGGCGGAATTATTATTCCAATTATTTCTTCACTTCAAGTACCTGTAAAATTTGTTGGCGTTGGAGAGGGTATTGATGATTTAATAGAATTTAATCCGGTAGATTATGTAAATGCTCTTTTTGAATAAAATATTATACTGATTAAAAAATATTTTTCAATTATTTTGAAATTTATGTTTTTTATTATATAATTATCTTAGATTATCTAAGATAATTTTTTTTGGGGGTAACATGGAAGTAGAAAATAAAAAGTTGTCACTATATAAAATAATTACCATTATAATGATTGTAGTTGGCTTTTTGGCTGTTATTGTGGTAAATATTTTTAATGATAAAACTATTGTTAATTTAGAAAAAATTAATAGCAATGGAGCTTTAGATACTTATAAAATTACGTATTCTAATGGTACTACATCTAATTTTACTGTGGAATCTGATAAAGTTACCATATATGACATTTACAATTCTTTAAAAGAAGCAGGCTATAATTATTCTTACTCTGAATTTTTGAAAGAATACTTAAATTACGAAACTACTGAATCAAACAAAACTGTAAATATTAATAAAGCATTACTAAGTAGCGTTAGTGTTTATTCTGAGTTTGAAATAATAAAGAAACAACCAGTTTATACTGAAACTCCATTTGGAAGTATGGTAACAAGTTATAAAGATGTTAAAGATACAGCAATTGGTGCGGGTAGTGGAATAATTTATGATTTAGATATTGAAAATGGAAATGCATATATTATTACAAATTATCATGTTGTTTTTAATAAAGACGCCCAAAATGAAAATAATATTGGAAAAATAAATGTGTTTTTGTATGGAAGCAATATAGATGTTAAATATCTTGTTAATAATAACAAAGAGAGCATTTTAAACGAAAAGGGTTATCCTACAGTAACATATGGGAAAAGTGCTATTGAATGCGAATACATTGGTGGAAGTTTGAATTATGATATTGCAGTTTTAAAAATAACAAACTCAAATGTTTTAAAGCAAAGTAATGCTAAAGAGGTTAATATTGCGTCTAGTTATAAAACAAATGAAAATAATACAAAAATTGTAAATTCTTATGTTGTTGGTCAAACGGCTATAGCAATTGGAAATCCTGAAGCGCAAGGTATTTCTGTAACTGAGGGTGTTGTATCGGTAGATAGTGAATATATGCAAATGTATGGTGCAGATGAAAGTACGGTAGTTACTTTTAGAACAATGAGAATAGATACTGCAATAAACTCTGGTAATTCTGGTGGTGGATTATTTAATGAAAAAGGCGAATTAATAGGTATTGTTAATGCAAAAATTGTTGCTGAAGATATAGAAAATATAGCATATGCAATTCCTAGAGATATTGTAGTAAATGTTGCAGAAAATTTAATTTATAATAGTTCAAATTTAAAAGTAAATAGAATGATGTTAGGTATGAGTTTAATAGGAGAAAATTCAATTGCAAAATTTGATAATGAAACTCAAACCACTTATATTTATGAAGATGTTATGATTGAAAGCCTAGACGAAGGCAGTATTGCTGAAAATTTGGGTTTTAAAACTGGTGATAAAATTAATTCAATTACTATAAATGATGTTACTTATACGTTTAATAGAATGTACAATGTAATTGATTTATCATTAAACATAAGGTTAAATGATAATATTACTTACAATTTAACCAGAAATGGTCAAATGACAACTCTTTCGTTTGTTGCTACAAGTGAATTTTTTTCTAACATTGATTAATTATAAATTAGCTATTGTAATTTTAAAATTACTGTGATATAATAATATTGTATAAGGAAAATTATAAGTTAGAGAATGACTTTAAAAATTAGTATTTAAAACAAATTAAATTTATATTGATTAAATGCCTAAAATTATTATAAACACTAAAAATATTTTATTGGAGGAAGTTATGAATAAATTAACAGTTTTTACAGAGTCGCGCAGTTTATATAGTGGACCTAGTAAACTAAAAAAAGGTAAAAAAGTTTTTAAATTTGAAAATAAATTAAATGAAAATTTAAATATTTTTACATTAACTGGTGAATTTGACAAAAATGGTGTATTTATTTTAAAAATAAGTATAGATAACGATACTATTAAAGAATTACAATTAACAAAAAAAGACGCTAAAATATATGTTCCAGATATTAGAGATTTGCATTTAATGTATACTTTTGTTTTAGATTAATTTTTACTTTAAATAAATACAATTTATAAAACTTATTAATGGAGAAAAAATTTGGAAAATAATTTAAAATTCACAATATCAACAGAAGAAACAGATAATGCTTATGAAATTTTAGATAAAGCATGTATCGATTTTTTAGAAAATAATTGCCAAATAACATCGGAAATTTTAGTAGATTTAGCTAAAAGTTTTTGGCTTTCTGAGGTAATTAGTCAAGCTGGTAATTCTCAGTTTGAATTTGCAATCACTGATTTAGTAAATGAATTAGGTCAACCAAAAACTGTTAGGGGATGTTGTATTGGAGGAGATCTATGTCAGCATGTTTATATTAGCAAAGAAAACGTTTTTGATAAAGCTGTAGATGTACCTAATATTGTTGGTTGTTTAATAACTTTATATCATGAACTAACACATGCAAGAACTAATATTGTAAATAAAAACATATCTTTTCGAGAAAATGAGAATTATAAAGCTTTTGCAAGTCAATCTGATGTTGGAAATCTTTTGCCTAAAGAATTAATTAATACTGATATTGATTATTCAATATACTATAATTGTTCTGATGAAAATAGTGCTAGATATAATGGTTTATTATTTACAACTAAGCTTTTAAAGCGAGCAAGAGAAACTATGCAAACTAATGAAAAATATTTAACCGAAGAAAATATAGCATTTTTTCAACAATGCAAAGACTATTTAGTTGATAAAGAGATAAAAGAATATGAAGAATTTGTAGAACTTTGTGATAAAAGAAAAATTTTAATGAGTTCACAAATTAGAGAATTAACTTTAAAATATTTTGATAAAATAAAAATGCTTGAACAAAATCCGGAAAATATTTATAAAGAACTTGAATCTGAGTTGATATATAAATATTATAATTTTATACGTGCTTACCTTGTAAGTTATATTGATGATAACATGTATAAAATGATAGTAGATTATGCACAAGATAATAGAAATTCTATTTTTTATAGATGTTATGAAGAGTTACTTAATTTAAGACACAAAAATTATACTGTTCAAGAACAAGATCAAGTTTTGTTAAATTTTGACATAAATTATGATGATTTAAATATTTTAAAACATGTTTCCGCTTCAGACATGGCTAAATTTTTAGTGTTTTATAATCAAAAGCCATTTTCTGTTTTTACATTGGGATGTAATATTAACTATTCCGAGTTCGTAGCTGTGCAAAATGAAATGGAAAATATAAAAAGTCAAAATAAAAATATTATTTTTAATGGTATTCCAATAATTAAAAGTTCTTTATCATACGAAGAAATTTTAGAGCAAAGAAAAACAAGAGATATGGATTTTTCATCAAGTATAGTATGGAATACAGATGATAATTGTCATTATTATCTAGAAATTAATGGTATTATGCATACTTTTGACACTGAAAAAGAGGCATTAATAGAAGCTTCTAAATATGTAAGTTCAGATATCATAGATAATTTAACTGAAGAAAATATTGATTATATTAATTCAATTTTTGGATCAGAAATTATTCATGTGTTAACTGAAGAAGAAATAAGGCGAGCAGAAAGTGAAGAATTGGAAATTCGTCGTTTACAAGAAGAAAGAGAACGTAATGATACTAAAAATAAATTATCTGTGAGTAAAAAAGATGAAGAAGAAACTTTTTAGTATTAAATTTTAATATATTAGCTTAACTTTTTAATAATTTTTATAAAGAGAGATATAACTCTCTTTTTTTATATTTTTAATTATTAAAAAGTATTGATTGTAATTAGAATTTATGATATAATTTACTTATGGTTGAAAAAGATAGTATAATTCGTAGAAAAATTGAAAGAAGTGATGCAAATGCAGAAATTTTATTAGAAGAAACATTATTGGAGCTTTTGAGAACAGATTTTACAAAAACTATTGATATAGTTGAAAATTTTATCCGTTATTATTTGGGAAAAAATAATTTAGATTTTGTAAACGTAAATTTTGAAGTTTGTAAAAACGGTTTTGAGATTTTAGAAAAGGGAAACAACTATGTTTTTGGAAGTGAAACAATAACTATTCGAACATTGCCTTTTGATAAAAAAGAATTTCAAGCCAATTTAGTAGAGCTTTTCAAAAAGATCTGTCATGAATTAGAACATTATAAAACCGAAGTATACAATACTAATTTGGGTATTTTAAATGTCGGAGAAATGAAAAAATATATATCGTCAAATATGAAAGAGGGCATATTTGGCTTAGGAAATAACATAAGCTATTCTATGTATTTTATGTCGGAAAATGAATTAAATTCTAGAAATGCAGAGGTTGAATGCGCAAAAATATTATTTGAAACATTTAAAAAATTAATAAAACAAAATGAAGGACTTAAAACAAAAACTAATTTAAAGATACTTAAATGTTTTGAGGCTTGCTATAATACTGCATTAAAAACTCAACAAAAAGCTATAAAAGAGCATAGTAAAGTATTAAAAACAAACCAAAAATTTTTAAAGCAAAAAGCAATAGAGGCGTTTAATTTTATTAAAGAAAAAGATGCTTTAAATTGGGATAATGTTAGTGAAGTAGATAAAAATTCTGCAATATTATTTCTTGTAAATTATATAAAAACGTATAAAGATAAAGATTTATTAAAAGAATTATTTGATTATGGATTTAAAACCCCTCATTCTTATATTGTGCGTTTTTCTAACGAGTTTATTTTAGCTTCATCTGAGAATTTTAAAAGAGAATATTATGATAAATTATTGATTTTTGATGATGATTATAAAATTAAAGAATTTCAATATATTACTGATGAAAATTTTGTTGCTGAGCACCTATTAATGTTTTATGGCGATAATTGTGATATTGGTGAAGAAAACCCTAATTTTGAAGCTTATATTAAATTAAAAGAAAAATATAAGATGTTTAATTTTATGGGTATTCCTTATGAGGAAAAAGAAAATGGTAGAGCAGTTAGTATAATAAATGGTGTCGAAGATAGTACCTATTCCGTAACAATAAACGGAGAAAAAATGGTATTTAATTCTAAACGAGAAATGATGTTGGAAGTGTCTAAATATATAAACTCAGCTTGGCTTGACGATTTAACCGAAGAAAATATTGCAAAAATTAACGAAGTATTTGGCGTTGAAGTAATTTCTATAAAGACTAACGAAGAAAATGAAGTTGAAAGTGAAACAGATATTTATTCACTTTTAGAAACAAATGAAGAAACCAGAAAAATAAATCAAGATGAAGAAATATTTTAGGAGTTTATTATGAATAATTTAATAGTGTTAACGGAATATCAATCATTGTTAAATAAAAAAAGCAAATTAAAAAAAGAAAAAACAATATTTCATTTTGAAAGCAATTTAAACCAAAATTTAGATTATTATACTTTAACTGGTGAATTTGATGATAATGGTGTCTTTTTGTTAAAAATTAAATCAGAAAGCGGAAAGATTGTTAAAGAAATGTTTTTAGTTAAAGATGATCCTAAAGTTTTTTATCCTGAAATTATAGATTTATATTTAAAATATCAATTTACTTTAAAATAAAGAGAGTTGCAACTCTCTTTATTTGTTGATAATTAATAAAATTTTTTAATATTAAATTAAATATACAGAAAATAATACAATAAAAAAAGAGTTTAGTAACTCTTTTTTTTATTAATTTAATAATTCTTTTAATGCAATTTTTTTGTTTTCAGGTAAATTTTTTATAATTTTTAAAGTTTCTTTATCTAGTTTATATGTATCTATATTTTCACAAAAAAATTCTTCTGGTGTAATGTCGCAAGCCTCTATTATTTCTAAAATAACTTTCATAGAAGGCTCAAATTCGCCAGCTTCTAATTTTGTGATGTATGCAGGGTTTTTATCTATATTTAAACTTAATGCTCTTGCACTTAAATTTGATTTATTTCTAAAATAACCAATTCTATCTATTATATCATTTAAATTCATAATTATCTCCTTACAATAATTATAGTATTTGTTTTGTCTTTTGTTATATGCTTGTTAAGTGATAAAAATGTTTAAAAAGAAATAAAATATTGCTTTTAATGAAATATTAGTGTTTTTAGTTGACTTATTTAGCAATATTTTTTAAAATATTTAATAAAAAGTAACTAGAACAACATGTGGATTTTTAAAAGTTTAAATTATAGAAAGTTATATTTTATTGTGCTATAATTAATAAAACAAAAGGAGAAAAATTATGAAAACAACTTCTGAATTATTAAAAGAAATTAGATTATCTAAAAAATTAACACAAAAACAATTTGCAAAAAAATTTTTTATAACTGAAAAAACAATTAGTAATTATGAAAATGGAGTAAGAACTCCTGATTTGGATTTTTTAAATAAAGTTTGTGAAGAGTTTAATATAACTTTAGATTATTTTATGGAAAAATCTAAAAATGAAAGTAATCCACAAGATTTAATACTTTCTGAAAAAAATGGTAAATATGCTATTTATGATAAAAAACAAAGCGTATATTTAACTGGGCATTTATATGATGCTATAATGCTATCAGAGAGTGGTAATCATATTGTATATAACACAAAAGATGTTATTGTAGATGGTAAAGTATATAAAAACAATAAAATTACATATTCAGCTATTTGTAATAATTTTGGTAATATTAAAGAATTTCCTAATCTTGAATTTGGTTTTAATGGTGGTTTTGGCTTATTTGATGTTTGCCCAGCCTTTAATAAAAAGACTAAAAAAATACATTTGGTAAATAATAAAGGTGAAGTGTTAAGTAAGGGGTACATAAGAATACATCAAATTGGTGCAGAGTCTGGTATAAATTTAGGTTTATATTTTGGATTAAAATATAATTTTGTAAATGAAGAAGTAAAAGTTGAAACTAGAGATTTATTATATTTAGATGGAACTAATATAGATGTAAATTTTGAAGATATTAATGATAATTTAAGTCCAAAAGTAAAAGAATTTAAGAATTTAGATGTTGTTATAGATTATATAAAAAAATATGGACCAAATATTTTAATGCTTACTCCTAATAATATTTTTAAAGAAAGTGAAAATTATTATAAAATTATTTTAGCTGTTAACGAATATGCAAAAAATTCAAAATATTATAGATTAATGCTTAATTATGCAATAGGCTGTTTATATGAATATGCTGAAGCACTAAAACCCAAAGCAAAAATCAAATTAGATAAAGAGTTAATTTTTCCGCAAGAAATTAGTGTAAAAAATAAAGTTGAGAAAAATGTTATTTCTAAAAGTATTAGTATTTTGTATGATAAAATTGGTTTAATATAAGGAGAAAACAAAATGGATAAAGCTGAAAGATTTTTAAAAAAATTTGGTGAACCCAAAGATCTTTATGGTTATGAAGTTTATGAAATTAAAAAATGGGAACAATGTCATGGAAGTTCTTGCAGTGAACAAGTTTCACATTATTATATAAAGTCAGAAGTTAAAACAAAAAAGGATTTTGTATTAGGTTACGATGGTGTTTTATATTTTTGCCCAGATAAAAATGTTTCTCGAGTTAGAGGTGTGGATGCAAGGGTTCAAATTTATAAAAGTCTTTATGAAAATTCTGATATTGAAGTTATGCAAGAAGTGCATCCTGTTTTTAAAAATGGAAAACTAGAAGTAGAAGTTGATAAAAATCCTACAATTTTCACATCACAAGGAGAATATAAACTAGAAGGAAATCATCCATATGGCACTCGTTCATACTATTTTCCAGAATATGTTGAAGTTGTAGATGAAAGGTTAATAATATCAGGTAAAGTTAATGCTGGTTACAATGATTTTACTGAATTTGACGTAAAAGAAGTTAAATATGGAGATATTTTAACATCTGCAGATAATATTCACTTTCTTAGTGGCGATAAAAAATTTGATTTAAAAAACGGAATAAATCATAGTTATGTTTCTATTGATGAAATCTATGATCAAGTTGTAAAAAGAGAAAAAGTTAATTCAGATTTGGCTCATATCGGAAGCAATGTATCATCTGTTATTATACAAAAGGGTTATTATGATGATGCAAAAGAGAAATTAAATAAATATGAAAATAAGAATGAAAGCACTTTAGTTAAATAAGTTTTAGTAAACAATTAATTTAAAAATTTTTTTAAAGTATTTTGAAATTTATTTTTATGTGTGTTAAAATATAAAAAATAGTTATAAAGTTTAAGAATTAAAGGGGAAAATATGAGATTATTTATTAAAAAAACAGAGTGGTATGCTAATAGAAGAGATGGAAGCACAGTACGTAAAGAAAATGAATTTACGTTTAACAGTATTGAAAAAGAAAAAAATTTATATTGGGCTGATTTTTTTGATGCCGATGAAGAAGATATAAGTTTTGATTTTATGGTTAAAGAAGTAAACAAAGATAGTGTGGTTTTAGAAGTTAGTGGTGATGCAGGTTGCAAATTTGATAGGGAAAGTTTTAATTATATTTCAAAACTAATTACAATAAAATTAAACGAAACTAAATTTTTTCAAACTAAAACTAAAGATTTTGGCTTTGAGTACGAAGTTAGTTTTTTAGAAGAAGAAAAACAAGAAAATTTAGAAAAATAATTTTTGTTATTAAATAATAATTTTAAAACTATTGAAATTTAAATAAAAGTGTGTTATAATAGTTTTAAATGGAAAAAGAATCAAAAATAAAATATGTTCAATCAACTATTGTTGGAAAAGATGGTGATTTAAGTAGTCAAGAAGTTTTAGATGAGGCTCTAAGACAGTTTTTGTTTAATAATAAAGAAACTAATTTAGATATAGTTGAACAATTTTCTAAATTTTTTTTGACTGAACATAATTTGCCATTTATAACTATAAAAACTTATAAAAAGTTAATATCTTCAACATTTGGATATTCAAATGCAACAGGAATATTTTTAAAGAATAATTTTGTTCATACAAAATCTCCTAAACAATTTTTAAATTTGGTTTATATTTTATTTCATGAATTAGAACATATTAAAACAGATGCTGATAATAATAACCTTACTTTTTTAAATAATTCAGAATTTAAAAAATATACTTCTTATAATAATGATAAAATTCCAGAAAATCTTGCTTATGCATTATATTTTTTATCTTCTAATGAATTAAATTCTCGAAAGGCAGAAATTTTATATGCTAACAAGATACTAGAAAGATTAAAATTTATTTGTGAAAATGAAGAAGAATTTTTTACTGAAGAAAATTGGGCGTATTGTGATAAATTAAGTAAATTAATTAATAAAGCAAATAATCGTTTAAATGAACGAATTTCTAAATTGATTAATGTAAAAATAAATGGAAATGCTAAATTATATAAATTAGCACAAAAAGCTTTTGAATATATTCAAAAAACAGATAAAGAAAAAGAACTTATAACAAATAAAAAAGTAAAAAAAGTTCTTAATAATTATTTATTTATTTTAGCTTATACAACAGCATATAAAAATAAAGAATTTTATAATCAAGTTTTTAATTATTTAATAAACAACAACAATTCTTGTATAAGTGATAGTGCTTACTTTTTTTTAATAACTAATCCAGATAATTTTTCAAAAAAAGAGCTTGATAAAATTATTATAAGCTACGGAGATGATTATGACATTAAACATCATATAAATGCATTAGATTATGCTAAACATATTTTACTTTTTCATGGAAGTGAAGAAAGTTTAGAGTTAGAAGTTAATTGTGATTCTGATACTATTACAAAAACTAAAAAACGTTTTAAAAACTTTAAGTTTAATGGACTTCCTTATCATTATGAGTTAACTGAAGATAAAAAAGATGCAAAGTTTTATATTCAAATTAATGGTGAGCAAAAAGAATTCAATTCTAAAAGTGAATTAATGCTTGAAGTATCAAACTATATTGATTCTAGCATTATGGATAATTTAAACGAAGAAAACATTGAAAAAATTAATTCAATTTTTGGAGAAGAAGTTATTGTTGATTTAACCAAAGAAAATTCACAACAAAATGAGCAAAGAAGAATATATCAAAAAGAGCAAGCTAAAAAACGAGATGAAAAAACTATATTTTCAAATGTTTATGAAGATACTTTTTAAGAGATAAAATAATTATCTCTTTTTTTATAAATTTTTAATATTTTCTTGACAAAATCTTTTAAATATGTAATAATACACGAGTACCGCATATTATGGGCTCATAAAAGAATTAAATTTCTGCCTTTCGTAGCGAGTTTTAGCAAGGAGGAAAAAGTATGTTTTGCGTAGTAGAAACTGGTGGAAAACAATATAAAGTTTCTGTTGGAGAATGTTTCAATGTAGAAAAACTAGATGCTAATGTAAACGATGTTGTTGATTTAAAAGTATTAATGTTAGCCGATGGCGAAAACTTAGAAACTGGTAACCCTTATTTAACAAAAACTGCTAAATGTGAAGTTGTTAAACAAGGCAAAGAAGCAAAAATTATTGTTATTCGTTATAAAGCAAAGAAAAATATTAGAAAACGTCAAGGTCATCGTCAACCTTACACAACTTTAAAATTAGTAGAAGTTAAATAATGACGATTATTGAGTTATATTATAACGAAGATAAAAAAATCTGCAAAGTTAAGGCTAGTGGACACTCAAATTTTAAAAGTGGTGACGATATAGTGTGCGCAAGTGTTTCAAGTATTACTCAAACAGCTCTTCTTGGGCTTATTAATGTAGTTAATCTTGCGATAGATTATGTTGTGGAAGATGGCTTTTTATCATTTGAAATACCAGATAACTTAACTTACGAAGAAGATTTAAAAGTAGATGCAATTTTGTCTACAATGAGAGAAGGTCTACTTGACATTCAATCAGGATACAGTAAATTTGTTAAATTGGAGGAAAAGTACAATGTTTATTAATATACAACTATTTGCTCACCACAAAGGTGGCGGTAGCACTAAAAATGGTAGAGATAGTATAGCTAAAAGACTTGGCGTTAAAAAATACGCTGGTGAAAAAGTTTTAGCTGGTAATATTATCGTTCGCCAAAGAGGTTCAAACATTCATGCTGGTAAAAATGTAGGTATGGGTAAAGATTACACTTTATTTGCTTTAGTAGATGGTGTAGTTAAATTTGAATATAAAAGCAAAGATAAAAAATGTGTAAGCGTTTATGCAGAGTAGTTATATAAATTAGCCACGTTAATCGTGGTTTTTTTATTAAAAATTAATTTGACAAACAAATTTGTTTTATTTAAACTTAATATAAATGTATAGAGTAGAAAATAATAAAATTATTATAGAAAAATTAAATAATTTTAATATTGTTCACATTTTAGAGTGTGGGCAAATTTTTAGATATAAAAAAGTTGAAAATGATTATATTGTTTTTTCTAAAAGCGAAAAAGCCATAGTTAAAACTTATAGAGATAAAGTGGAAATAACTTGCACAAATGTTGATTATTTTATAAAGTTTTTTGATTTAGAAACAAATTATACCAATATAAAGCAAAAATTGGGTCAATTTGACGAGTTAAAACCAATTTTAGATATTTGTTATGGGGTTAGAATTTTAAAACAATGGGACTACGAAATGATAATTAGTTTTATAATTTCTAGTAATAACAATATTAAAAGAATTCAAATGATAATTGAAAATATTTGCAAAAAATTTGGTAAAAATATGGGCGAATATTTTGCTTTTCCAACATTAAAAGAATTAGAAAATGCAAGCATTGAAGATTTTAAGCTTTGCGGAGCAGGCTATAGAGCAAAATATTTAGTAAATGTTATAAAGCAACTAAAAGATTTTAACTATAATGAAATTTATTCTCTTTCTAGTGAAAAAGCAATTGATAAAATTTTATCTTTAAGTGGGGTTGGGCCAAAAGTTGCTGATTGTATACTACTTTTTGGTTTTAATAAAAATGATGTATTTCCTGTAGATACTTGGATTAAAAAAGTATACAACAGTTATTTTACAAAAGAAAAAACTGATAATGTAAAAGAAATTAGAAAAAATTTGGTTAAAATGTTTGGTGATTTGTCAGGGTATGCTCAGCAATATTTATTTTATTATAAAAGAAGTTTTGAAAAATATATTTTAAATTAGATCTTGACAAATCAGATAATTTATAGTAGACTATAAAAATAGGAGATGAGTTATGAAAGCGAAAAGAAATACTAAAATACCAAATAAAATTGGAAGAGATACAAAAATTTTATTAGCTACATTAGTTAGCATTCCAGCTGCATTAGGTATTGGTTTATTATTTTCACCACTTGTTGCTGGTATTTTAGTTGCTTCAGTTGGTTTTATTGGTATATCTGGTTTAACTGCTAGTAGAGTTTATGACCAAATGAAAGAATTAAATGAAAGCGTTAAAAAATTTGAAAACAAAGAAGAAATCCCTTATGAAACTTTAGATAAAGTAGATAATAAAAACTTATCTGAAACAAAAACATTATCTGAATCTTTAGACAGTTTAAAAGATAATTCAAAACAATCAGTGAAAGAAGATGAATTAACAAAATAATAATAAAAGGTGTTAGGTTAAGCTAACATTTTTTTATTTTATCGGTATTGACAAACAAAATAACATATGTTAATATATTTTATATATTAGGAGAATACAATTATATGGAAAATAAAGAAATTATTTTGGCAAAAGATATTTATTGGTATATTGGAGCAGAAAAAGAAAATAATACAAAAGCTGTAGTAGTTCCTTATGTTTATAATAAAGAGAAAAACAAATTTAAAAATTTAAAAACAGGTGAAATTTATTCTTTAAAATCAAGAGAGCATGCTTGTGATGTTATTTCTAAAGTAACACAATCTTCATATTGGGATTTGTATGATTGTTATGATTTAATGGAATATCCAACAAAAGTATTTGTAAAAGAAGATAAAGTAATTTCAAAAAATAAATTAATTAAAATTGTAAATAAATTAGAAAAACTTTTTTCAAAAGCAATGGAAAAATTAGCGGAAAAAGATAAAATTGACGAGTTTTATTTTGTTTAAAGGTGAATAATATGGAATTTTTTAAAGTATATGAAATTATAGTAAATAAAAATGGCAATTCAAATTTATCAGGTAAAATGTGTGTTGGTATTTATAAAAACCAAGAAAAAGCTAGTTATTTAGCTCATATTATAAATGTTCAAGATTGTAATAATACTGAAATTATCAAAAGTCAAATTACTAAGCAAGATTTGTTAGATTTGCATATTTGCTTTAAAGGAAGTGATTGTGTAGAAGAAATTATTACTCTATCTAAACAAATTATTAAAGAAGAAGTAGAATTAATAAAATAAAAGGATTATAACATGAAATTATATAAAGTATATGAAATATTAGATAATACAGAAGAAAAATTGGATTCTTATCCAACTTATTTTGTTGGAGCATTTAAAGAAGAAATTAATGCAATTCAATTATGTCAAGCAATAGATATTGCTGATTGCAACAGTACAAAAATAGTGTATGATGAAATTGTAAGAGGGGATATTGAAGATTTATATATTTATGGATTAAAAAATATAGATTTTGAAGCTGCACAAGAATTGAAAAAATTAGTAAAAATATATGAAAAAGAAAATAAAAATAATTTAGAAAAATAAACTAAAAAATTAAAACCACTGAAAAATTCGGTGGTTTTTTATATTTTAACAATTATTTGTTATTAAACTATCTATAGTGTTTAATTGCCCTGTTATTGTTGTTAGCATAATAATTAATTGTCTATTAATGTTAGGAATATCTACTAAACGTTGTAAGTAAAACAGATTCGTATTTAAGTCTTGAACATAATCATATGTAGTACTTAAATCTATACAAAAATCTCCTGTTAAATTAATATTTTCTGCTGATCCAAAAATAAAATTTGAACCTGATAATCTTCTATAAATATTATACATTGTTATTCTTAAAAGTTCTAGTTGAGAAATCATATTATTAAATGTAGTTCTTGTACTTTGGTTATTATTTCTTAATTGTTCATATAAGTTTATTGTTGTTACCATTTGCCAGTAAATTCTTCGAGATAGAAAAACTGCATAGTTAAATTCTGGGTAAGGTGGTGGTGGCATATTTGGTGGTAAATTATTTGGTCTTGGTGGTTGTTGCATTTTTTTTGTTTTAAGTTTAAAAAGACTATTACCGGTATTTCTTTTTTCTTTCACAACGTAATCTTCAATTAAATTATCATATTCCACTTCGTATTGTGAATTTAAAATATCTTTTTCTTCCATTTTAACTCCTTTATAATGCTTTTAGCAGTTTTATTTTTTTTTAATTTTTATGAATTTTATTTTTATAAAAATATGTACATATATGTATATTCGAAAAAAATGGTTATTATTAAATAAATTTTAAAAATTTTTTAAAAAACTTTGTTATTTTGCTTGCTTTAATTTTGTAATAGTACTACTATATTTAGTGAATTGCGTTATTTTAAAACACAACATATAGTATTTAAGGGGGATTTTCTATTATGATTAAAGTTATTAAGAAAGACGGAACATTAGAGGATTTTGACATTAAAAAAGTAGTTAGTGCTATTAATAAAAGTGCTTACAGAGCTTTAGTTGAATTTTCTGAAGATGAAATAAACTCTATTTGTGCCTATGTAAATAAAAGAGTTAGTGACTTAAATATTGATAGAGTTTCTGTTCCTTTTATGCATAATATAGTAGAAAGTGCTTTAGAACAAGTTAAACCTGAAGTTGCTAAAAGTTATAAAGATTATAGAAATTATAAACAAGATTTTGTTAAAATGCTTGATGATATCTATAAAAAAAGCCAAGCAATAATGTATATTGGTGATAAAGAAAATAGTAATTCAGATAGTGCATTAGTTTCAACAAAAAGAAGTTTAATTTTTAATCAACTAAACAAAGAACTTTATCAAAAATTCTTTTTAAATAATGATGAACTTCAGGCTTGTCGTGATGGTTATATTTATGTTCATGATATGAGCGCAAGAAGAGATACAATGAATTGCTGTTTGTTTGATGTTGCTGAAGTTTTAAAAGGTGGCTTTGAAATGGGTAATCTTTGGTATAATGAACCAAAGAGCTTAGATGTTGCTTTTGACGTTATTGGTGATATTGTTTTAAGTGCAGCAAGTCAACAATATGGCGGTTTTACTATAAGTCAAATAGATAAATTGTTAATTCCATATGCTGAAAGAAGTTATAATACTTTTAAAGAAAAATATTTAAGTTTAGGACTAACAGAAGAAAAAGCTGAACAACAAACAATGAAAGACTTAGAAACAGATTTTAGAAAAGGTTTTCAAGGTTTAGAATATAAATTTAATACAGTAGCATCTAGTAGAGGAGATTATCCATTTATTACAGTTACAACTGGCTTAGCTACAGATAAATTCGGAAAGCTAGCAAGCATTTGTTTATTAGAAACAAGAAAAAATGGTCAAGGCAAAAAGGGTAATAAAAAACCCGTATTATTTCCTAAAATTGTATTTTTATATGATGAAAATCTTCATGGTGAAGGCAAAGAGCTTGAAGATGTATTTAATTGTGCAATAGAATGTAGTAAAAAATCTATGTATCCAGACTATTTGAGTTTATCTGGAGATGGTTATGTTGCATCTATTTATAAAAAATATGGTGAAGTAATTAGTCCAATGGGTTGTAGAGCATTCTTATCACCTTATTATGAAAGAGGTGGAATGAAACCAGCAGATGAAAACGATAAACCTTATTTTGTAGGACGTTTTAACATTGGTGCAGTAAGTTTACATTTGCCAATGATTTATGCAAAAGCAAAACGTGAAGGACAAGATTTTTATAAAGTTTTAGATTATTACTTAGAATTAATTAGAAAACTTCATTTAAGAACTTATGATTATATTGGAGAACTTCGTGCAAGCACAAATCCTTTAGCATATTGCGAGGGTGGTTTTAGAGGTGGAAAATTAAAATTTCACGATAAAATTAAACCGCTACTTGATCAAGCTACAGCTTCTTTTGGTATAACTGCACTAAATGAATTACAACAATTATATAATAAAAAATCATTGGCTGAAGATGGTAATTTTGCTTTAGAAGTAATGAGTTACATTAATGAAAAGGTAGAACAATTTAAAAAAGAAGACGGAAGACTTTATGCTATTTATGGAACACCTGCTGAAAGTTTATGTGGCTTACAAGTGCAACAATTTAGAAAAATGTTTGGCGTTATTGAAAACGTTTCAGACAGAGAATATGTTTCTAATAGTTTCCATTGTCATGTAACTGAAGATATAACTCCAATTGAAAAACAAGATAAAGAAGTAAGATTTTGGAATTTATTTAATGGCGGAAAAATTCAATATGTAAAATATCCAATTAATTATAATACAGAAGCTATTAAAACACTGGTTAGAAGAGCAATGAAGTTAGGACTTTATGAGGGTGTTAATTTGTCTTTAGCTTTTTGTGATGATTGTGGTCACGAACAATTAGAAATGGATGTTTGTCCAAAATGTGGAAGTAAAAATTTAACAAAAATAGATAGAATGAATGGTTATTTGTCTTATTCTCGTGTTCATGGGGATACAAGATTAAATGACGCAAAAATGGCAGAAATTAAAGATAGGAAGAGTATGTAATATGAATTATCATAATATAACAAAAGATGATATGTTGAATGGTGATGGGCTTAGAGTTGTTTTGTGGGTAGCAGGCTGTTCTCATCACTGTAAGGGTTGTCAAAACCCAATTACTTGGAATGAAAAAAGTGGACTTTATTTTGATGAAAAAGCAAAATGTGAGATTTTTGATCTTTTGGAAAAGGATTATATTTCAGGTATAACTTTTTCAGGTGGAGATCCATTAATGCCTTGTAATAGAGAAGTTGTGGGAAATTTAATTAAAGAAATTACAGTAAAATTTCCAAACAAAAATATTTGGCTTTATACGGGATTTACTTTTGATGAGGTTAAAGATTTAGATTTTATTAAATTTGTAGATGTTTTGGTTGATGGAAGGTTTGAAGAAAATTTAAAAGATGAAAAATTACTTTGGAAAGGAAGTTCTAATCAAAGGGTAATAGATGTAAAAAAATCGCTAAACAATAATACAATTTGTTTACATTGTGGAGATTATAATTAATAAAAAAATATAAATAAATTTTATAAAAAACTTGATAAATTAATTAAAATATGATATAATAAAAAAGATGAAAAAATTAAAAAAATAATTTAATATTTATGTGATTTTAGCTCCTTTATTTAGGGAGCTAATTTCAAAAATTAAATCAAAGGAGAAAAATATGAGAAAGTGTGCAAAATTTGAAAAAGTTAGTTTTAATCAATTTAAGGAAGATTTTTGTGAAGTTTTTAATGTGAATGAAGAAATTGCCAAAAGAATTTATGATGAAATTAAACTTCCTAAAAGGGCAACAAAATGTTCAGCTGGATATGATTTTTATATCCCTACAGATTTAGTTTTAGAGCCTAATCAAACAGTTAAAATACCAACAGGGATACGCTGCTACATGGAAGAAGATATTGTTTTATCACTTTATCCTAGAAGTAGTCTTGGTTTTAAATTTAGAATGCAATTAAATAACACTGTTGGTATTATAGATGCCGACTATTATAACGCTAAAAATGAAGGACATATACAAATTAAAATAACAAACGATAGTAGAGAAAATAAAACTATTAACTTAAAACAAGGTGAAGGATTTGCACAAGGCATATTTACTGAATTTTTAGTAACTTACGATGATGAAACAACTGGTGAAAGAGTTGGTGGATTTGGTAGTACAAATAAAATTTAATAAATTATAATTTATAAAAATAAAATAAAAAAACACTTTACAAATTTCTAACAATATGATATTATAATATGTCCTTAAACAAGGGTGCTCGGTAAAATTACCCTTTACGACATACTTTGTTTCTGTGAGAAAAATTAAAAGGGGAGAAAATAAAATGGAAAGCAAAAAAGATATTATCGCTAAATATCAAACTAAAGAAGGCGATACTGGTTCTGCAGAAGTTCAAATTGCTTTATTAACAGCTAGAATTAGACATATTACTGAACATTTAAAAAGTAATAAACAAGATAATTCTTCTAAAAGAGGTTTATTAATGTTAATTGGTAAAAGAAACGGTTTATTAAAATACCTAGAAGCAAAAGATATTACAAGATATCGTGAACTTAAAAAATCTTTAGGAATTAGATAATTAAAAAACAAAACGGAGCAAATAGCTTCGTTTTTTATTTAAATTGAATTGGGTTTATTACACTTATTTTTTAGTTTAATATGGTTATTAAAAATAATTAGATTAACTGATATTATAAATATTTCTATTAATGTTAAAGATGGTTTTTCTATAACATTGTCTGGTAGTACTCAAATTATTAATACTTTATATAGTTATAGTATTGAAGCAGTGTAAAAATTAATAAAAAGCTATAAAAAAATCCACAGAAATTTGTGGATTTTTTGTTTTTATACTTTTAAGCATTTAATGATGCTTGATATTGCTCAATTGAAGTAATTAAACTTTGACCTTTGCTTTCCATTTCTTTAGTAAAGTTATCTACAATAGTTTTAGCTTCTTGCATTGCTGTTTTAACAGTGGTTTCAATATTATTTAAAACAGTTTTACTTTCATTTTGTAGTTGTTTTACAAATGCATTAACGTCTGATTGATATTCTTTTTTAAATGTATTGTATTGTTTTACAAAATTATCTAGAGCTTTTTCATATTGTTTTAAAGCTGCTTCAGCAGTATCTAGTAGGGCATTTAATGTAACTTTTTGAAATTCGTTAGCTGTTTTAAGATCTTCTTTGTAATCTGCAATTTTATCTTTTTCTGTTTGAATTAAAGCTTTTTGTGTTTTAATTGTTTCTTCTAAATTAAACATTTCGCTAAATTCTGTTTTTAAAGCTTCTAAATTAGAGAAAACTTCATCTCTTTTAGAAAAAGCAACATTTTTTAATTCTTCACTTTTTGATTTAACATCTTGCATAATTTCAGCATAAGTTTTGTTAGCGTAATCAGAAGCAGTGTAGCCTAATTTTTCAATTTCATTTTTTATATCTTCTGTTACATTTACAATAGCGCCGGCCATAATTTTAGCTTCTTTATAATAATTATTTACGCTATTTGTTACGCTTTCTTTTAATTTTGTATATTTTTCATTTGTAGCATCTTCACAAGCAATAGTTACATTAACATTTAATTCGCCGTTTACTTCATTTAAAAAAGTTGAATTGCTACTATTTTTGTCTGTTACAAATTTTGTAGTAGCTTCGGCAAATTTTTCTGCTGCATCATTTGCTGATAGACCAACAAAATTAACTGAAAGCATAAGTTTTTCGCCGTCTTCGTTAATAGCATTAACACTCATTACTTTATTGTTTTGATCTAATACTAGTTGAATTTCTGGATTGGTTTCAAGCGTCATAACTGCGCTTGCTTCTTGATTAGGACTTACTAAAAAATAAATTCCTATTCCTAATCCCACAACTAAAACTAGAGCAACAATAATTCCTAAAAATTTTTTCATAGTTATATCCTCCTAGCAATAATATAGCATAAAAATTAAAAAAAATCTAACTAATTATTTAATTTTTTATAAAATTTTTGTAAAAAAAAATAGGTCGATTTAAATTTAATGACCTATTAAAATTTAATTTAATTTTTTGTTCTAGCTACATTTACATTATCTTTAGTTCGACTATTTAATTCTTTAATTGGATGAGGAGAATCTTGATATCTATAGTCTTTTCCGAGCTTTTGTATTGCTTTATTAATTACTAAATGGCTAGGGACATCTTCCAAATTTTTAATAAATATTTTTTGATATTTAAAGTAATTAGCACTATTATCTAGTTTATTTATATCTATATAGCTTGTACCATTTCCGGTTAAATTAATAGTTCTTGATATTACATTTCTAACATATTCTTTATTAGTTCCGTGTTTTAAAAGAGTTGGAAATTCTCCATCACCAATAACACTTTTATAGTTTTTCTTTTCATATTTTTCTAATAATTCAATTGCTTTTTTCAAATGTGCTACTTCCATTAAATAATGTTCTTTCCAAATGTTTTTTATATAATTATCTGTTTCTTCTTCGTAACTAGAATAATATAAATAACATTCAGTATATTCATGCATAACCCATTGTTCAAGCCAAGAGCATGTTGGGTCTTTTAAACTTTCATATTGAGAAACATGTTGTTCTTCAATCATTCCAATTTCAGAATATAATTTTCTTCCTAAATCATTTTTATACCACTGAGCAATATTCATATAATAATTCATTGTTTGTTGTTCTGCAGCAGTTATAATATTTGCAACAAGCTTTGAGTAAAGTTTTGATTTTTTACTATTCATAGGTTTTTTTACATCATCTTTTGCATATCTATGTTCGCTAATAGTGGGTCTACCAGGCATAATTTCTGTGTATTTACCAACAAGTGTTGCTGAATCTAATCCTTTGTCTATTGCAAGAAGGTTGGCAAATCTATATAAATGATCAAAGTCTTCTAAAAGTGCAAAATTTAACGCTTCAATATTATTTTTATCAGTTTCATTTTGGGCAAGAGTAGCTGTTAAATCTATAGCTAATTGTTCATAAGCTATTGTTGTTTCTAGTATACTTTCATTAATTGGTTTTAAACTGGCAATTCGTTTTTGCTGTTGTTGTTCTTGTTTTCTAACTACAGCTAATTCTTGTTTTATTTCATCTATATCACAGTTTCTAGCAAATTGATGCATAAACCAGTTAGATTCAAATTCTGTGCCATTTAATAAAATGATTCTTGTTTTTGTGTAAGGTGATGTTTTGTTTTTGTTGTATGCTTTAGCATACATGTTTTTTATATCAATAAAATTATCGTTAATATCTTTTGTATTTTCTTTTAGTGGATTCATATTTTTAACTCCTTTAATATTTTTTTAACTAATTATTTACTAAAAGAATAATCCATATACAAAAAAATGATAAAAAATAATTTAAATTTCACTTTTATTTGTAAAAAGCTTTATTTTATTGTATAATATATAGGTTTAGGAGAAATAACGTGAGAGAAAATATATACAGAACACATAATTGTAATGAACTTAGAATAGATGATGTTAATAAAGTTGTAAGATTAGCCGGCTTTGTAGATACTATTAGAAAACTTGGTAGTATTAATTTTGTAACATTAAGAGATCATTATGGAATAACTCAACTTTTAGTTAACGATGAAAGTTTATTAAAAAATATTAATAAAGAATGTACAATAAGCGTAGAAGGTAAAGTTGTTGAAAGACAAAGTAAAAATCCGAAGATGAGTACTGGTGATATTGAAATTGAAGTAACTAAAATTACTCTTTTAGGAAAGTGTCAAAATGTACTTCCTTTTGAAATAAGTAACGCACCAAATACTAGGGAAGAATTAAGACTTAAATATAGATATTTAGATTTAAGAAATAGTGAAACGCATAAATTAATTGAACTTCGTTCTAAAATGCTTCATTTTGCTAGAAATAAAATGGTAGAACTTGGTTTTACGGAAGTCCAAACCCCAATTCTTGCTAATTCTAGTCCTGAAGGGGCAAGAGACTTTATTGTGCCTACTATTAATGCTCCGGGAGAATTTTTTGCTCTTCCTCAAGCACCACAACAATTTAAACAACTTTTAATGGTGTCTGGCTTTGATAAATATTTTCAAATAGCACCTTGTTTTAGAAATGAACCAGCCAGAGCGGATAGAACACCAGGTGAGTTTTATCAAATAGATATGGAAATGAGTTTTGCTACTCAAGAAGATGTTTTACTTGTGGCTGAAGAGTTTGCTACAAGTCTATTTAGTACTTTGTCTAATAGAGAATTTTCTAAAGCACCTTTTGTTAGAATTCCTTATTTAGAAGCAATGGAAAAATATTGTAGTGATAAACCAGATTTAAGAAACCCATTAATAGTTCATGATTTAACTAAAATGTTTAAAAATACAGAATTTAATGCTTTTAAAGATAAAACTATTAAAGCAATTAGTGTAAACACTGGCGAACAAAGTCGTAGATGGTATGATGACATTGGTAAAGTTATTGTTTCATTTGAAGGTAAAGGTTGCGCTTGGGTAAAATATGAAAATAATGAATTTGTTGGTGGAATTTCTAAATTTTTAACTGATGTTAATAAAGAAAGTCTAGTTAAAGAATTTAATTTAATGGGTGGAGAAAGTATTTTCTTTATAGCGGATATTGAAGAAATGGCAATAAAACTTGCAAACGTTTTAAGAAATGAGCTTGGCAAAAGATTAAATTTAATAGATGAAAATAAAATTGCTATCTGCTTTATAGTAGATTTTCCATTCTTTGAAAAAAATAAAGAAACAGGCGAACTTGATTTTGGACATAATCCATTTAGTATGCCTCAAGCAACAATTGAAGAACTTGATACAATGAACCCTTATGATGTTAAGGCATATCAATTTGATATGGTAATAAATGGCCATGAGTGCTTAAGTGGAGCAGTTAGAAATCATAGTCAAGAAATGATGATTAAAGTTTTTGAAAAAGTTGGTTATGGTGAAGAAGTTGTTAAACAAAAATTTGGAGCTTTATATAATGCTTTTTCATATGGCGCGCCACCGCATGCGGGTTGTGCATTTGGGTTTGATTCACTTTTAATGATACTGGCTAACAAGGAATTAGTTAGAGAAATTATTGCATTCCCATTAAATAATAATGCTAGAGATTTATTAATGAATTCACCTAATAAAATTGATGATAAAACTTTAAAAGAATTAGGATTACAAGTTATAAAAGATATAAAAAACGAAAAATAAAGAATAAAAAATACAAATAAAATGTGCTCAAAGCACTTGGAGTAAATATGAAAAGAATTTTAACAGGACTTCAACCAACTGGTAAATTAACACTTGGTAATTTAATAGGTGGAATAAATCAAATCAAAAAATATCAAAATGAATTTGATAGTTTTATTTTTGTTCCAGATATGCATTCAATTACAATTGAACAAAACCCAATTGAACTTAGAAAAAATATAATAAGTACTATTGCTTTATATTTGGCTTGTGGTATAGATAAAGATAAAAATACATTTTATATTCAATCAGAAAATTTGTATCATGCTAATTTGTCTTGGATATTAGAATGTAATGTGGGCTTTGGTCAATTATCTCGAATGACACAATTTAAAGATAAAAGTCAAAAGAAAATTAATGTTACTTGTGGACTTTTTACTTATCCTGTTTTAATGGCAGCTGATATTTTGCTTTATAGTGCTAATTTTGTGCCTACTGGAATAGATCAAAAACAACACGTCGAACTTGCTCGCGATATTGCAGAATGTTTTAACAAAAAATATGGCAACACTTTTGTTGTGCCTGAGCCAATTATTCCACAACTTGGCGCTAAAATTATGGATTTACAAAACCCTTTAATTAAAATGAGTAAATCAGCAGAAAATGAAAAAGGTGTTATATACTTATTAGATACTGAAGATGTTATTAGAAAAAAAGTTAAAAGTGCAGTAACAGATAGTGATAATAAAGTTTGTTACGATAGTGAAAATAAACCTGGAGTATCAAATTTACTTACTATTTATGCTTGTTTAAATAATTTATGTATTATTGATGCTGAAAAACATTTTGAAAATTATCAATACGGTGCTTTTAAATCAGAAGTTGCTGAAAGTATTATTAATACGCTTAAACCAATTCAAGAAAAATATTATGAAATTTTAAATTCTAATTTAATTGAAGAAGTATTAAAAAATGG
Source organism: Clostridiales bacterium (assembly GCA_015055535.1). Taxonomy (GTDB): domain Bacteria; phylum Bacillota; class Clostridia; order Christensenellales; family UBA1242; genus UBA7868. Next base: position 15,043 of record SVIA01000009.1, on the reverse strand, counting down.
TTATAGTAAGGTTTTAGAAATTTCTAAAGAAAAATATAATGAAGTTAAAAACAAAGTAGGACTAGGAAGAATAGATTTTATAGTTTAAAAGGTAAAATATGATTGAAAAAAAATTAGAGGAAATTTTAAATAAAGTTATAAAAGAGTGTTTTAATGAAGACTTTTGTACATGTGTACATAGTTCAAATAAAAATTGTGATTATCAGTGTGATGATTGTTTTTCTTTGTCTAAAACGCTTAAAAACCCACCATTTAAAATAGCTGAAATTATAGTAAATAAATTAAAAGAAGATAAAAGTTTTAGTAAAATATTTAAAAATGTAGAGTTTGCTCATCCGGGGTTTATAAATTTTATTTTAACGGATGAATTTATAGATAATTGTTTAGAAAAAATGTCAGAAAGTGAAAAATTTGGTGTAGAAAGTCCGCTTAATCCAAAAGTTTACTTTTTAGATTATGGTGGTCCAAATATTGCTAAACCTTTACATGTTGGACATTTAAGAAGTCCAATTATTGGAGAAAGTGTTAAAAGAATTGTTAATTTTAGTGGAAATAAGACTATTTCAGATGTTCATTTTGGAGATTATGGTCTTCAAATTGGTGAAGTTATTTATGGTCTTAAAGAAAAAAATATAAGTAAAGAAAATATTACTTTAGAATTGCTACAAGAAATTTATCCTGATATTAATGCAAGAATTAAAATAGATGATAATCTAAATTCAAAATGTGCTGAAATTACAAAAGAGTTGCAAGAAGGAAATAAAGAATATCACGAATATTTTGAAATAATTAGAGAAATTTCTAAAAATGATATTTTAAGACTTTACGATTATCTTGATATTAAATTTGACTTATATGAAGGTGAAAGTAATAGTTATGAATATATTGATGAATTGACAGAACTTTTAAATAGTAAAAATTTATTAATTGAAAGTCAGGGTGCAAAAGTTATTGATATAAGAAAAGAAGATGATAAAAAGGAACTTCCTCCTCTAATTTATCAAAAATCTAATGGTGCTTATTTATATGGTACTACCGATATGGCAAGTGTCTTAGAAAGAATTAAAAAATTTAAACCAGATAATTTTATTTATTTTGCTGATATTAGACAAGATTTGCACTTTAATCAGTTTTTTAGAGCAATTAGTAAAACTGGTATAATTAATGAAAATCAGTTTGAATTTTATGGCTTTGGAACTGTAAATGGACTAGATGGTAAACCATATAAAACAAGAGAAGGAAATTCTCCAACGCTTGATAGTTTATTTAATCAAGTAAAAACTTTGCTTTTAAAAAATAAAGAAATGGATCTAGAAAAACCGGAAGATATAGATAAAATTGTGAATAGCGTTATTAAATTTGCAGATTTACAAAATAATTATGAAAAAGATTATATTTTTGATATTGAAAAATTTAGTAAAACTGAGGGAAAAACTGGGCCATATTTATTATATTCTTATGTTAGATTAAATAAAGTTTTAAATAAGTTTAATGAGAGTTTAGAACCCAAATTTAATGGGGTTAATAAAAATGAGATTGAAAGGGAAATTAAATTAAAACTTTTATCTTTTCCTAAAATTTTTAACAGGTCATTTGTAGAGAGAAAACCGCATTATCTTGCTGATTATGTTTATGATTTAAGTACAAAATTAAATGCTTTTTATGAACAAAATCGTTTTAGTGATAGTGAAAATGAAAAATATTTGCCGTCATGGTTAAAACTTATAGATATTTCATTAAAATTAGAAAAAACAATATTAAAATTATTAGTAATAGATACAGTACAAAAAATGTAAGGAGAAATTATGAAAAATAAAGCAATTACAAGTAGAAATGAAGATTTTGCTCAATGGTATACCGATGTTGTAAAAGCTGCAAAACTTGCTGAATATTCAAACACCAAAGGATGTATGGTGTTAGAACCAAATGGATATGCAATTTGGGAAAAAATACAAAGTGTACTTGATAAAATGTTTAAACAAACAGGACACCAAAATGTTTATATGCCATTATTAATTCCTGAAAACTTACTTAAAAAGGAAGGTGAGTTAATAGAAGGTTTTGCTCCAGAATGTGCTTGGGTTACAATTGGTGGTAGTGGACACTTAGAGGAAAAAATGGCTGTAAGACCTACAAGCGAAACACTTTTTAGTGATTATTATGCCTTAAAAGTAAAATCTTATAGAGATTTACCAAAACTTTATAATCAATGGTGTAACGTTATGCGTTGGGAGAAAGAAACTAGACCATTTTTAAGAACGAGAGAGTTTTTATGGCAGGAAGGTCACACTGTTCACGAAACACAAAAAGAGGCCGAAGAAGAAACTTTACAAATGCTAAAAGTTTATGAAAAATTCTTTAAAGAGTATTTGGCAATTCCAGCTATAACTGGTAAAAAGACTGAAAAAGAAAAATTTGCTGGGGCTGAATATACTTATACTGTAGAATCTTTAATGTATAATGGAGTAGCTCTTCAAAGTGGGACAAGTCATTACTTTGGTCAAAAATTTAGCAAGGCTTATGATATTAAATTTTTAAATAGAAATAATGAATGGGAATATGCTTATCAAACTTCTTGGGGAGTAACAACAAGAATGATAGGTGCTTTAATTATGGTTCATAGTGATGAAAATGGCTTGGTACTTCCACCAAAAATAGCTCCAAGACAAGTAGCAATTGTTCCAATTGGAACAGATGAACAAGTAATTAACTTGTGTAAAGATTACTCTAAAAAATTAAATGAAAACGATATTACTGCTTTTGTAGATTTATCAGAAAAATCACCAGGTTTTAAGTTTGCTGAACATGAAGTAAATGGTATACCTGTTAGAATTGAGATAGGAAAAAGAGATTTAGATAATGGACAAATAACTATTGCTAGAAGAGATACTAGAGAAAAAATCAATTTAAGCAAAGATTGTGATATTGTAGAAAATGTTAGAAAATTAATGATTGATATTCAAGATAATCTTTATAATAATGCATTAAAAAGAAGAGAAGAACTAACATATAAAACTGATGATTTAGAAGAAGTTAAACAAATTATGAATACTAAACCAGGTTTTATACATGCTCATTGGTGTGGAGATGAAGAATGTGAACTTAAAATGAAAGAAATTAGAGGCACAAAATCTCGTTGCATACTAGAAGAAGAATTAAAAGAAACTGATAAATGTGTTGTTTGTGGTAGAAAGGCAAAACATATGGTGGTTTGGGGAATTCAATATTAAAAAAACGCATTAATTAATGCGTTTTTTGTTTATTATTAATTTTAAATATAATTTAATACTAAAATTTAGTGTTAAGTATTATCCTCTTTAGTTTGAGATTTTTTATCTTTAATATTGCTAGAAATATTTGCCCATAGTAATGTTCCTATTTGAAGTGGAATACCAATTAAAAATATAAACCATAAATTTTCATTAACAAAAATTAAATATATTGACGTTAATGTTGACCAAATCAATGTTGTAATTAACATAAACGTAATTCTTGCTTTTCCCCAAATGGAACTAAATATTATACCTACAATACAAGAAACTGGAACAGCGAAAATAAATAATTGCCAATAAGAATTATTTAAAGTGCCTAAAATTGTAACATAAGCAATAATTGCCAAAAACCAAACCAGTAATACTGCTAGTAGAGAAACAGCTAATTTGTTGCCAATTTTTAACTTATAACTTCTTTTTATTTTTTCTTTTTCTAATTTTTCTTCAAACATTTTAGAAAGGGGAATGTTAAATAATTCACATATACTATTTAAAGTTATAATATCTGGTATAACTTCGCCAGATTCCCATCTTGAAACAGCTTTGTTGGAATAATTGATTTTTTCAGCAAGTTCGCTTTGAGTTAGTTTATTTGCTTTCCTTAAAGCTTTAATATTATTCGCTATAACTAAATTTATATCTTTCATAGTTTAATTTTATCATTTTTCTCATACAATGTCTAATAAATTTAATATATTTTTACAAATTCTCATTTTGCGGGAATTGCTTTTTTATTGGACTTTTGGTGATTTTTATCTTTAGACAAAAAAAATCTATTTTCCCTTTTAAATTTTTGTAAATATGTCTAAAATTTAATTGCAAAGGAGATAAATTTGAAAGAAAAAGTAATTTATTACTCAGATGAATTAAATGATGATTTTGCTAATACAAATATAATTCCTGTTAAAATTAATGGAGATTATAAATATATTAGAAAAAACATTTTTTGGAAAATTGGTCATTTTATTTTATATAGACTATTTGCAACTCCTTTTGCTTTTCTTTATACTAAATTAAAATTTCATCATAAAATTGAAAATAAAGAAGTTTTAAAAAAAATAAAGAAAGAAGGATATTTTCTTTATGGAAATCATACTCAAAAGTTTGCCGATGCATTTATTCCATCCATGCTTACTTATTCGAAAAGAGCATATTTAATAGTTCATCCAGATAGTGTTTCTATAAAAGGTTTAAAAAATGTTACTCCAATGCTTGGGGCTTTGCCACTTCCATCTTGTATAACTTCAACTAAAAATTTTCTTTATGCATTAGAGAAAAGAACTTTAGAAGGAAATGTTGTTGTAATTTATCCTGAAGCACATATTTGGCCATATTACACTAAAATAAGAAATTTTAAATCTAGCTCTTTTAAATATCCAATAAAATTTGAAACTCCTACATTTTGCTTTACAAATACTTATCAAAAGAGAAAATTTTCAAAAAAACCTAAAATAGTAACTTATATTGATGGTCCTTTTTATCCAGACAACGATTTACCACTTAAAGAAAGGGAAATTGATTTAAGAAATAGAATTTTTGAAACAATGAAATACCGAAGTGAAAAAAATGAAATAGAGTATGTTAAGTATGTAAAAAAATAAGGGGATTTGAATTGATAAATTTACTATATGCAGGAAATGATTATACTTATGATGGCATATTAATGAGTTTATTAAGTATTGTTAAACATTGTAAAAAAAATTTAAATGTTTATATACTAACTATGGATTTATCTGAAATTAATAAAAATTATGTTTGTTTTTCAACTAAACATAAAGAAATTTTGGAAAATGAAATAAAAAAAGTTAACAAAAAAAGTAAAGTTAATTTAATTGATGTTAAAAAATTATATGTAGAAAACCTATTAAATGGAAAAAATCAAGAAAGTAAATACACACCTTATTCTATGATAAGATTGCTTTCAGATAAAATTGAAAAAATTCCTGATAAAATTTTATATTTAGATTATGATGTTTTGGCTTATGACAATATAGAAAATCTTTATAATATAAACATTGATGATTATGAATTTGCTGGAGTGAAAGATTATTATGGAAAAATACTAATAAATAGAAACTATATAAATTCTGGAGTATTACTTTTAAATATTAAAAAGATAAGGGAAACTGGTCTATTTTCAAAATGTTTAAAAGTTTTAAAAACAAAAAAAATGTTACTTCCAGACCAATCAGCATTAAATTTTATGGCATCCAAAAAACTAATTATTCCTAGAGAATTTAATGAACAAAATAAATTACACAATAATACTATTTTAAGACATTTTTCTATGACAATTAAATTTTTTCCAAAATTTAAAAAACAAAATATAAAACCATGGAATATAGATAATCTTCATAATAAATTAAAAACTTATGAATTTGACGATATTATAGAAAAATATTTAAAAATTAAAAACAAAGGAGAAAACTATGAACAAATCAAATAAAATTATCCCTATATTTTTTTCAACAGATAATAATTATGTTCCATTTTTAGCAGTTTCTATAAAATCACTTTTAGATAATGCTTCAAAAGATTATTTTTACAATATTCATGTTTTAACTGATGGAATTAGTGATGAAAATAAAATTAAACTTCAAGAGGTTTTAACAAATAATAGTAAATTAATATTTGATGACATGAGTCAATATGTTTCTAGAATTAAAGAAAGATTAAATTCTACACTTAGAGATTACTATACTACATCAATTTTTTATAGATTATTTATTGCGGCATTATATCCTGAATATGATAAAGCTATATATTTAGATTGTGATATTACTGTAATTGGCGATATTTCTAAAATGTTTAAAATAGACTTAAAAGATAATATTTTTGGAGCTGTTCCGGATGATGTTATAGCAAGTAGAGAAGAATTTAAAGCTTATGCTAGAGAAGGTGTTGGAATAGATGATAAAAAATATTTTAATTCTGGTGTGTTACTAATGAATTTAGTAAAATATAGAGAAGAAAAAATAAAAGAAAGATTTGTTTATTTGCTAGTAAAATATAATTTTGAAACAGTTTGTCCAGATCAAGACTATTTAAATGTTTTATGTAAAGATAAAATTTTGTATATAGAAAGAGGTTGGGATAGAATGTCTACTGATGAAAACTACGATGGCCCTGTTTACATAATTCATTATAACAATTTTGGAAAACCATGGTATTATGATAATATTCCATATCAAAAATATTTTTGGGAATATGCAATAAAAACACCTTACTATGATAAGATTTTAAGCATTAAAAATGGCTTTACGCAAGAGATGGCTGAAAAACATATAAAAGGCGCTCAGGGGCTATTAGAAGCAACAATAAAAATTGTAAATAGTGATAAAAATTTCAAAAAAGTTTTAAAAAAATAATTGTAGGAGAAAACATGAGTACAAAAATGGGAATTTCACAAGATAGATTAGAAGTATTTAAAAAAATAGAAGAATATGAAAAACTAGGGGGAGAAAATTTTTTTAAAGACGTGGAAAATGATCCGCCTACAAAAATGTTAATGCCAGAAGATGTTGATTATTTAAAGAAAAAATTATCAAGCAAAATTAAGTATGCTCTATGTAAAAATTTAGTAAATAAAATGTTAAAAAGTTATGCAGTAGAGCATGAAATTACTGTAAATGGATTAGAAAACTTAAAAGAAGTTAAAGGTGGAGCCGTAATTACAACTAATCATTTTCATCATTTCGATTCTTCACCACTTTTATATGCTTTAAAAGAAGCGAAAGAAAAAAGAAAACTTCATATTATTATAAGAGAAGGTAACTATCAAATTCCTGGAAAATTAGGTTTTATTTTAAAAAGTTATTCTACTTTTCCATTAAGTAGTAACATGAAAACAACAATTAATTTAAATAAAGCTATCGATACAGTTTTAAATAAAGGAGATTTTATTTTAGTTTATCCAGAACAATCGATGTGGTGGAATTATAGAAAACCTAGAAAATTTCAAGTTGGAGCATTTAGATGGGCAAGTAGAAATAATGTTCCGGTTATACCATGTTTTACAACTATGGAAGATATGGATGAGTATGAAGAAAATGGACTAAAAAAACAAAAATTAACTTTTCATATTGGTAAACCTATTTATCCAAAAGAACAATTATCTATGAAAGCAAATGCAGATTTTATGTTAACTGAAAATCATAAATATGTTGTAAGTGTTTTTGAAAATTTTTATAATCAAAAATATAATTTAAATATTTAATCCAAGTAAACTTGGATTTTTTTTATTTAAAAGATTAAAAATTATAGATTTATTTGTAAATATATGTTATAATTTTTATTATGAGTTTACAAATGAAAAAAAAATTAAAGCTTAGTTTTATTTTAATTAGTTTGCTTTTGTTAATAAGCAGTTTTTTTTGTTTTTTTCCAAACATTCAGCTTTTAGCAGATAACTCTAAAAATTATGCAACTACTAGTGGTAGTAGAGTAGATTATGATAATATGCAATCTTTTGATGATTTGTATAATAGTTATACTAACTTATCTTATTCTTACACAGGTATTACATTACCAAGTGAATACTGTATGAGAGATGAATATATGATAATTGCTGAAAATCAGACCCAACAAGGTTTGTGTTGGGCTTTTGGTTCAAGCATGACATTAAGTACAACAATAATGAAACAAACTAATGAATTTTTAAATTTTTCAGAAAGTTATGTTTCAACTGCTTTAACTAATTGTGTTAAAAATAAGGAAGTCCCAGAAGCTTTTAATGGTTACTTTAATGATTTTTATCCAGGTGATGGCGGTTGGTTTTATAGTTTTGATTTTGCTGCCAGAAAATATGGTTTGGTTTTAGAACAAGATTATACATATGATGAAAGTTATTTGAATTGTTTAGAAAACAACGATGAGTTTTATTCTTATTATTCATCTTTTGCAAACCACAATTTATTAAATAATTATTTACCAGTTTATTTTATAAATTATTTAGAAACGCAAAACTATAAAACTACAATAATTAACTCAATAAAGCAACATATTATAGAAAATGGTGCTATTGCTGCTAGTTATTACTGGGATAATACAAGCAGTACAAAGTATAACAATAAAAATATAGAGTATAAAGTTCCCAATGAAGATCCTAATACTGGCCACTTATTAACACTTATTGGTTATGATGATAATATACAAATAACGCATGATTCTACAACATATACAGGGGCTTGGATTGCTTTAAATAGTTGGGGTAATAATGAAAATCAAGGTGTATGTTATATAATGTATGATGATAATAATTTAAGAACTACATATGCTTACATTTATGATAAATATTTAGAAGACGATTTATATATGTATAACACATTATCTAATTCAAATGGTAGTTATTTAACAGATTTAGCAGGTGCTTATTATGGTGATTTTACTACTAGAGAAGAAGAAACAAAACAAAAAAACATGTTTTACTGTATTGATGACATAGAACTTGAATATAGTTATGAAGTTAGTAATAATACAAATATTACAAGCGTTGAAATTTATAACACTGATACATTAGTTACAGATAAATTTAACATTGAAATAAGTAATAAAAATAATTTAATAAATATTTCAGCAGATAATCTTGATTGTGGTTCATATAAAATAATATTTAATTATAAAAATTCAACAAAGTCAGAATCAACAATAAGTGCATTTTATTTGTTAAATGGTACAGAAATTTCTGACGTTTATATGTATTCCGGGAATAATTATGGAGATGTTGAAAACAATGGATTATATCAAAATCATAATAATTTAAATTATTTTAACGATGAAATTACCATTGTTTCATCAAATAATCAAGTCGGTTTACAAAATTATAGAATAGTTTTTTCTGTTTACAATGATATTGAAAGTTATTCTTTTTCAGATGAAACTGATATAAGACATCAATTTTATAAAAATAAGGGATATATATTATTACAAACATCATTGGATTTTAATGAAAATAAAATAATTTCTTTATACTTATTTACATCACATAATTATACTAAAAATATAAAAATTAGATTTTTGACTTTTTCAAGTAATTGTGAATTAACACATATTTTTTATGAATTAAATGGCGGTAAAAATAATAGCGAAAATTATAAAAAAGATGTAATTAATTCTAATATGGGTTTAAATATTTATAATCCAACTAAAAATGGTTATGATTTTGCGGGTTGGTATTATGATAAAAATTTTACTATGCCATTAACTTATAACAATAATTTATATATTTTAGAATATGATTACATTAATATTATATCAAGCCCAACGGTTGGATGGTCATATTATGAGGATTATTATAAAAAATCAGTTTATGTATTTTTATATGCAAAATGGGAAGCTCAAAGTTTAACAATAACTATTAGTTCTAATAATACTGAATATGGAAGTGTTACTCCTTATGGAAATAATAAGGTAATTAAAGATGGTAGTTTAACATTTTCAGTTATTGTAAATTCAGGCTATTATGTATCAAAAATTACAATAGACAATATTCCACTAAGTTCTTCAAATTTAGAAAATGTAATATTAAATGGTTATACATTCTTAAATGTTAATAAAAATCATACAGTTTTTGTTGAATTTGAAATAAAAAGCTATAATATTTCTTATAATTTAAATTTTAACAATAGAATTGAAACACAATCGGTTTTATATAAAAGTGTTATAAATTTATTAACAAATAGTGATATAAATAGAGAGGGTTATACATTAGTGGGTTGGTATTCAGACAGTAATTGTTTAACAATATTTACAGAAACAACTATGCCTGCTAAAGATTTAACTTTATATGCAAAATGGAGTAAAAACATTTATAGCATAACTATATATTCTGATGATAATTCTAATATAACACCTAATGGAATAGTAGAAATTGAGTATTTACAATCTAAGACTTTTGAATTTAGTGTAAACGAAGGTTATCATATTTCAGAAATTAAAATAGACGGAAGAACTCTTTCTAGTGTGGAATTAAATAATGCTATATTGAATGGTTATACATTTAATAACGTTAATAGCAACCATACAATAAGTGTAAAATCTTCAATTAATGTTTTTACAATAACTGCAACAAGTAGTTCAAATGGAAGCATAAATCCAAATGGAATAGTTGAAAAAAATTATAATGAATCTCAAAAATATATTTTTACGGCAAATAAAGGTTGTTATGTAGAAAATGTGTTTATAGACAATATTGCTTTACAAGGTGAAGAATTAACTAATGCAATATCAAATGGATATACTTTTACAAATATTTGTAATAACCATACCATAAAAGTTGATTTTAAAATTAAAACTTTTAAAATTTACTATAATTTAAATTACCCAAGTAGTGAAAACTTTAATGAAAATTATCAATATAATGGTAAAATTACTTTAATTACAGATATTTCAAGAAAAGGTTATATATTTATTGGTTGGTATAACGAACCTGAATGTTTAACTGAATTTTCTACTGCTTATATGCCAGAAAATGATTTAACTGTTTATGCTAAATGGGAAATATATTTATTTACTTTAACTTATAACTTAAATTATGAAAATAAAGTTTTAGTTTCTCAAACTTATAAATTTGAAGATAAAATTATTTTACCAATTGCTCCTATTAGAAAAGGATATACTTTTACGGGTTGGTTTAATGAGGAAAACAATTTAACCGAATTTAATTTGTTAACTATGCCAGCGCAAAATGTAAATTTATTTGCCGGATGGAATATTAATCAATATACAATAAATTCATCTTGTAATAGTTTTGGTACAATTACACCATTAGGAACAATGCAAAAAACTTTTGCGGAAGAAATCAATTTCAATTTAACTCCAAATGATGGATATTATGTGTCAAAAATTATTATTAATAATAGTGAAATTATTAACAAAGACAAAGAATTAAGAAACTTTAAATTAATTGTTGAAGATAATTGCAATATTAATTTTGAATTTGTTAAGAAAGTGTTTAATATTACTTATAATTTATCAGATGGTGGAAAAATTAATAATGATACTTATATTAATAGTATTGAGTATGGTAAAAGTCATGAAATTAAAATTAACTTAAATTTTAATAAAACAATTAATAAAATTTTTATTAATAATGAAGAAGTTAAAGTTGTTAATAATATAATAACTCTAGAAAACATTGAAGAAGATTTAGTTATTGATATAACATTCAAAACAAAATCATTTTTCTTAACACCACTAGGATTAACACTAATTTCTTTAATTGCTTTATCATTAATTGGTGGCGTTATGGTTTTAGTTATTAAAAACAAACAAAAACTTTCAAATAAAAAAGAAAGTACTAAAAAAATAAAAACAGAAAGTAGTGATATAGAAGAACAATTACCAACACAAAAAAATATCAATAAGAAAGTGTCTGAAAAAAGTTTGGTTAAAGAGAAAAAAGATGAAAATAAACAAGTACAAATTAATAGTGCGCCTAAGAAAGTTAATAATATAAATAATAAATTACCAAAAACTATGCCTAAACTTAATAACATAAATATTAAAAATTTTCCAAAAATAAATACAAATAATAAACCAAACAATTTTAAACCACCTAAAATTAATAAATAAATTTTATAAAAAATAGGAAAAGTAAGTCTTTTCCTGTTTTTATATTAATACTTTAAAATTACTAAATTAAAGTATTTTAATAACAAAGTTTTACAAAGCCTTTATTTGTATTCGATATAATAAACGAACTAGCAGATTTAAATTAAAAAAATAAAATTGTATAAAAAGTTTTCAAAGAATTTGCAATTGTGTTATAATTAAATATATTTTATATGTAATGGAGAATTTTAATGAGTATTTTATTAACTGGTGGATTGGGTTATATTGGTAGTCATACTGCGGTAGAATTATTAAATCGTGGAGAAGATGTTATTATTGTAGATGATTTATCCAATAGTAAAATTATTGTAAAAAATAAAATTATGCAAATTACAGGGAAAAAATTTAAATTTATTAAAGCAGATTTAAAAAATTTAAAGAAAACCGAAAAAATTTTTAAAAACAATAATATATCGGCAGTAGTACATTTTGCTGGATATAAAATTGTTGGAGAATCTTTAAATCACCCTATAAAATATTATGAAAACAATATTTTAATTACATTAAATTTATTAAAATGTATGGAAAAATATAATGTTTATAATATGGTATTTTCATCTTCAGCTTCTATTTATGGAGATCAAAATGAAATGCCAGTTAAAGAAACTTTTTCTACACACGCAAATAATCCTTATTCAAGAACTAAACTTTATATTGAAGAAATTTTAAAAGATTTTTATAATTCTAACAATAAATTTAATTTTGCAATTTTAAGATATTTTAATCCGGTTGGAGCACATGAAAGTGGCTTAATTGGAGAAGACCCTAACGATACACCTACAAATTTAATGCCTTATATTACAAAAGTAGCAACAGGTGAGTTAAAAGAATTATCTATTTTTGGAAACGATTATTCTACAAAAGATGGAACAGGTGTAAGAGACTTTATACATGTATGTGATTTGGCAATTGGGCATGCTTTAGCGTTAAACAAGTTAAAAGAAAAACCAGGTGTTTTTATATGTAATTTGGGAACAGGAAAGGGCTATACTGTATTAGAAACAGTAACTACTTTTAATAAAGTTAATGGAAATTTGGTTAAATATAAGTTTGTAGAAAGAAGAAGTGGAGATATTGCAATATCTTATGCAGACACAACAAAAGCTGAAAAAGAATTAAAATTTAAAGCAAAATATAATTTGGAAGAAATGTGTAAAACAAGTTACAAATTTGAAAAAAATAATAAATAAAAAATGCAGGTCTTAAAAATTGACTTGCATTTTTTTTATTGTTTACTAAAACCGCCGACTATCTGGGGGTTTAGTAAACAAAAAGAGCAACCTGAACACTCTGGTTCGGATTGCTCTAATTTGGTGCAGTTTGAAAGAATTTGCACAAACCTTGAGAGTTAGAGAGAGCAGAATTAATCTGCTCTGATGTTTTTATATTTTCTTCTTGTGTTAATTTTGGTTTGTCTGGTGGAGTAGTAAAGTTAAATAATATCACAACTTTATCATATATTTTCTCCAAGTTTTTTATTTAAAAATTGAAGTAAAAATAAGCTTGCTTCTTGTACTAAATCATATGCATCAGAATATATATCTAATTCTTTATGATAACAAATGTCATACTGAAGTTGCTTGTATAAACTTTCTATTTTTTCTGAATTGCTATATGCATATCTCTTAAAATTTTTTAAACTGCTTAAAGCAATAACTTTAGATAACTTTTGAATGTTATCAATCGTAATAATCGTATTATCATCTAATAAACCTTTTCTTTGTTCTAACAATTTATTTGGTTTATTGTTTAGTGTGCTTGTCTTTCGGGGGAGCAAAGCGACACCGACTTGTATCAAGACAAGCACACGTTTAAATGCCATATATTTTTAAACTAAATTTTAAAAAATATATACAATTTTTAATTTGATGTGTTATAATTAAAATATGGTTGATAAATCAGATGATTTTAAAAGAAAATTAATAATGACAGTTTTATATAGTTTTAATATAGTATTTTCTATTTTAGTTATTTTATCATTTATAATTAATTCAAAAGTTTTATTATTTATTTCTAGTGGTTTTTTATTATTGCTTTCTATATTTAATTTTGTTAGAATATTAACACTTTTTGAATTAATCTTTTTAGCTTTTTATAGTATTTTGTTAGTATTTTTAATTTTTCATTTTTATAACTTTGCTTTTGCAACTAATGTAATTAAATATTCTATGTATTTAGTGCTTTTGATTGCGGGTTTAATTGCTGGAATGAATGGTGGTGAAAATAAATTAATGAATAATAATGACCCCGTAATTTTTGCAGTAATTGTTATGATGCTACCTATAATTTATACTATACTAAAAATAGTAAATCTTTATAAAAGAAAAAATTAATTGGAGAAGAAAAAATGACAGAATTAGATATTGAAAAAATTGTAAATGCAAATTCTTCAAATAAATATTTTTTTGAACATTTAGATATTAATACTCAAAATTTAGTTAAAGATATTTTAATAAAATTAGACGCTGAAGATTTTGTAGAAATAAATGAAGATGCTCAGTTTGATATTACTTGCATTCCTATTCCATATGATAAATTAAATTGTGATAAATTTAATTTTAATAAAAAACCTTTACTTTCAAAAGTTTTACAAGACAAAACTGATAAGTTACTTACTGATATTAATACTAAAGGAAAAAACTATGAATATCCTTATATTCTTTGTGGACTTAGTGAAGAAGATGAAAAATATACTGATAGATTAAAAATGAATAGTGAACTAAAACAAACAAGTTGTAGTTACGATTGGAAAACGATAAACAGTTTTTTAAATCAAGATTTACAAGATGTTAACTTTGCACTATTTCACACTCATCCAAACTTGTTTAATGAAAAATATAATACTATTGCAGAAAAATATAAAGAAGAACTTAAAGAATTTGACATAAAGCCTAACGGATTGAATTTATCTTTATCTGACATTTTTGTAAATTTATATTTAGAAATGCTGGTAGAAAAAAGGAATAATAACATTTCAGTTCAATCTGTAGTGTTAATGCACGATGGAACATTACTTTCATTTTCAACAAAAGATAAAGTAAGTTTAGATAGTTTAGAAAAATTAGAAATAAAAGAATTTAATAATACAACAAACAATGAAGAAATATTTAATTTTTAAAGGAGTAAATTATGAAAATAGAAATTTTAACAAATTCACAAAA
>SVIA01000008.1 GCA_015055535.1 Clostridiales bacterium | reverse complement strand
TAAATCTACACTGTTAGCACTATTAACTGTAAAATCTCCACCATATGTAGATTGCCAAGTGTATGAACCAATACTTAGTTGTGGCGTTGCTTTTACTGTTACTTTGTGTCTATTATTAGCAACTAAACAATAAACAGTACTGTTGTTTGTAATTTTATTAGAATCATATAAAGTACTACCAAAATTTATAAGGCTATCTATAGTACAACTTGAATTAGTAAAATAACCTACAATATACTCACCTTTCTTAGTTTTTTGAAAACCACCTTGTCTAGAACCACTTAATGTATAAGTTTTATTAGGTCTAGCTATATTGTCGGTATTACCAAAATACATGGTAATATCGTCTTCCATGTAATAATAAAAATATGGTTTTCTTTTTGACCCTTTTCCACCTGTACTTAGAGATCTTATTTCTAATTTATTATTTATATAACCTTCATAAGCATAACCTACTGGTGTTATGTAAATAGTTTTATCTGCGTGAACTTCTTTATTAAATAAATTTTGTGCTACTGGAACAGCACAAAAAACAGTTAATAAAAGTATTAAGCCTAAAACTATGTTATTTAAAAATTTTTTAAACGGATTTACTATTTTTCTCATAATCTTTATCCTTATTTTGTCTAATTTTATAATTTATATAATTATTATATATAATTTGTATAGAAAATCAAAATGAATAAAAGAAAAATATTAATTATATTTTTCAATTTTTTATTTTGAATAGCAAAATTTAACAAATTATAAATATATAAAATTTAAGAATTATGTTTTGTTGACAAAATAGTTCGATTTGTTATACAATTAAATTTATGGAAAAAACAATTTGTGCAATTAGTACCCCAATTGGTGTAGGTGGAATAAGTGTAATTAGGCTTAGTGGAAAAGAAAGTATAAACATTGTTAATACAATTTTAGAAAATAAAATAGAAAACTTAGAACCTAGAAAAATGTTGCTTAAAAAAATAAAAACAAAAAGTTTTTGTGATAATGCAATTATTGCATATTTTAAAGCACCTTTTTCATACACTGGTGAAGATGTTATTGAAATTCAATGTCATGGTGGAATTTATATTACTAACGAAATTTTAAAAGCATTAATTAAAAATGGTGCTACAATCGCTGAAAACGGAGAATTTACTAAAAGGGCATTTTTAAACGGAAAACTTAGTTTAGATAAAGCCGAAGGTGTTATAGATATGATTAACGCTGAAAGCGAAGAACAAGCAAAAGCAGCGTATAGTTTAATGAACGGAAATCTTTCTACCGATATTAAAAGTATGC
This sequence comes from Clostridiales bacterium, assembly GCA_015055535.1. Taxonomy (GTDB): domain Bacteria; phylum Bacillota; class Clostridia; order Christensenellales; family UBA1242; genus UBA7868. Next base: position 52,469 of record SVIA01000008.1, on the reverse strand, counting down.
AAGATGTTTTAACCGATATTTTAGCCGAAGTTGAAGTAAGTATTGATTATCCTGAACACGATATTGAATACACCACTACTCAAAAATTTGTTGAAAAAGTAACAAACTTAAAAGAAAAAATTAATAACCTTATAAATACAAGTGAAACTGGTATGCTTATTAAAAATGGTATAAATGTAGCAATACTTGGCTCTCCTAACGTTGGAAAAAGTAGTTTAATGAATGCCCTACTTGGCTATAAAAGAGCAATTGTAACAAACATTGCTGGAACAACGAGAGATACTATTACCGAAAGCTACGTATATAACGGAATTAAAGTAAATTTAATAGATACAGCCGGAATTAGAGAAAGTGATAATGAAGTTGAACAAATTGGAATTAGCTTAGCCAAAGAAAAATTAGATACAGCCGATTTAATTTTATTTGTTATAGACTCTACAAGACAATTAAATGATGATGAAAAAGAACTTTTAGATAAAATTAAAAACAAAAAAGTTGTTATTGTAATAAATAAAATTGATGAAAAAAAACATGAATTTACTTTTGAAAATCAAATTGAAATTAGCACTCTAAAAAATTTAAATATTGAAAAATTAAAGCAAAAAATTTATGATGAAATTATAAACAAAAACATTATTGGAAATTCTACTATTATAACAAATACACGTCATAAAATAGCTTTAGAAAACGCACAAAAAAGCTTAGAAGACAGCTTAAAAACCCTAGAAAATACTGAAAATTTAGAGTTGTTTTCAATTGACTTACAAAATGCATTTTTATTTTTAGGAGAAATTACAGGAGATAGCAATAAAGAAAATATTATTGATAGAATATTTTCAAAATTCTGCTTAGGAAAATAGTATGGAAAAAAAATATTATGACGCAATAGTTGTAGGGGCTGGACATGCTGGTGTTGAAGCCGCATTAAGTTTAGCTCGTACAAATAATAAAACACTACTTTTGACATTAAGTTTAGATGCCATCGCTTTTTTAGCATGCAATCCTTCTATTGGTGGAACTGCTAAGGGTCAACTTGTTAGTGAAATTGATGCACTAGGTGGTGAAATGGGTGTTAATGCCGACAAAGCTACAATTCAACTAAGGATGTTAAACCGAGGCAAAGGTATAGCTGTTCAAAGTTTACGCGCTCAGGCTGATAAAAATTTATATCATATTTTTATGAAACAAACTTTAGAGAACACTGAAAATTTAGATATAAAACAAGCTGAAGCTAAGGAAATTTTAACAAAAGATAATAAGGTTGTTGGTCTAATTACAACTCAAGGTGAAGAATTTGAATGCAAAAGCATTATTGTTTGCAGCGGAGTTTATTTAAATAGCCGAATTTTTGTTGGAGATTATAACGAAGCTATTGGCCCAAACAACTTTAAACCAAGCAATAATTTTACAAAATCTTTAATAGATTTAGGTTTAGAAATTCGCAGGTTTAAAACTGGTACTCCAATGCGTGTTCACTCTGATAGTATTGATTATTCAGTTTTAGAAATTCAAAAAGGCGAAGATAATATTCAATTATTTTCATTTTTAAACGAAGGTAAAAAGCCAAATAATATAAAAGATTGTTACCTTGCTTATACTAATGAAACAACACACGAATTAATTAGAAATAATTTAGAAAAATTCCCAATGTACTCTGGTGAAATTGTTGGCGTTGGGCCAAGATACTGCCCTTCTATTGAAACTAAAATTATGCGTTTTAGCGATAAGGAACGTCACCAACTTTTTATTGAACCAGAATCACTAAATACTAAAGAAGTATATATTCAGGGCTTTTCTACCAGCGCTCCCGTTTATTTACAAGAACAAATGTTACATAGCTTAAAAGGCTTTGAAAATGCTAAAATTATGCGTGATGCTTACGCTATTGAGTACGATTGTATTAACAGTTTACAACTACTTCCTACTTTAGAGTATAAAAACGTTTCAGGATTATATTTTGCTGGTCAAGTTAACGGAACAAGTGGCTATGAAGAAGCAGCTAGCCAAGGCTTGATTGCCGGAATTAACGCAAACTTAAAAATGAAAAATAAAGAACCTTTAATTCTTTCTAGAAGTGATGCTTATATTGGAGTATTAATAGATGATTTGGTTACAAAAGGCACAAATGAACCATACAGAATGATGACAAGCCGTGCTGAATATAGACTAGTTTTAAGACAAGATAACGCAGACTTAAGATTAACTGAAATTGGTAGAAATGTTGGTTTAGTAACAGACGAAAGGTATGAAATTTTTACAAATAAAAAACAACAAATTGAAACTTTAACAAAGGAATTAAACACATTAATTAAAGCAGACAAATTAAATCCATTTTTAGAAAAATTGGGTGAAAATAACGTTGAAAGCTCTGTTAGTGTTTACAATTTGATTAAAAGAAACAATGTAACACTACAAAACATATCTGAATACTTTAATTTGTTTAAAAATTACTCTCCTACTATTATAGAAGAAGTAAACACAACAGTAAAATATGAAGGATATATTAAAAAACAAAAAGAACAAATTGAAAGCGCTAAAAAGCAAGAAGATATGATACTCGATAAAGATTTTGATTATTCTAAAATTTTAGGTTTAAGGCTTGAAGCAATACAAAAATTAAATGAAATTAAACCTTTAAATATTGGTCAAGCAAGCCGAATTAGTGGAATAAGCCCAGCCGATATTAACGTTTTAATAGTTTATTTAAAAACAAAAAAATAGGCCCTTGCCTATTTTTTTATTTAACTAATATATTTTCATCTTCTATAGCATTAGATTTTAATTTTTTATTTTTTGTTTCATTTGGATATATATTAATTTTAACGTCTTTTAGCTTTTTATTTTGATCATTAAATTTTTCATCTAATTTGGAATCAATTTGTTCAGCAATCGTCTCACAAGATTGATCATTAGTTGAATTTTCTAAAATTGACTGCTCATTTTTTTTAATGCTTTGTTTTAATATTAAATTTGTTGATATTCCAATACCAAGTACAACTACAACCGCTACCGTTACCCATAACCAAACCATTATTTTCACCTCAAAATAAAATATTTAAAATATTATAACAATTAATTAATTAATTGTCAAGAGTTAATTTTTTAATAAAAATTATAAGAAAAAGTTAAAAATATTTTTGGCAAATTTGTTATGTTTTAATAACAATTTAAAACAAATAAAAAGCACATTTTAATGTGCTTTTTTTATTTTATACGTTCACAATTTTCACTAGATTTATAATAGTCAAAAAGGTTTAAATCTGTGTTTTTTGCAACCATAGAAAGTATGCAATTTTTGTCATCAAATAATTTTTTAACATGCTTATTAATTTCATTTAAAGTTACTTTATTTATTTTTTCTATAGTCTCTTCTTTGGTTACAATTTTGTTTTTATATTGAAGGCTTGTTGCTATTCTTGTTGCCATTCCACTAGGGCTATCGCTTTGAAGTTTTAATGCTGAAATTGTCATATTTTTAGCTTGCATTAACTCTTCTTCTGTAAAGCCATTTTTTACAACTTCTTTAATCACGCAGTTAATTGTTTTTAATGCAAGTGGCACTTTTTTAGGACTAGTTCCAAGCGAAATTGAAAATACGCTTGCAATATCTCCAACATCGTTAAATGATGAAATAGAATAAACAAGCCCTAGTTTTTCACGTACTTCTTGAAATAGTCTACTACTCATTCCCCCACCAAGCATATTACTAATTAATCCGTTTAAAATAGTTTCTTTATCGTTATAACGATTAGCTGCATTATAAGCAATCATAAGTTGTGCTTGTTTAATAGTTTTTTTAGTTATTACTTGTTTTTTATCAATAGAAAAATCTACATTTATTGGTTTATATTCAAATTTTTCTTGCTTTTTAAAATATGGTTCAAAATATTTATTAACAAGCTCTTCGGCTTTTTCAGTTGTAATATTTCCAGCAAAACTTAAAATGATGTTTTTAGGTGAATAATGTTTTTTGTAATATTTTAAAATTTGCTCTCTTGTTATATTTAACACACTTTCTTTACTTCCTGCTATATCATGAGCAAATGTTGTACCTTTAAAAAACTCATTTAATAGAGCCATTTCACAAACTGCGTCTGGTTTATCTTGATACATATCAATTTCTTCACAAACAACAAGTTTTTCTCTTGCTAATTCATCTTCATCAAAGGTTGAATTAAACAACATATCACTAATTATTTCAACACTTTTTTCCAATGTTTCACCTGTTCCATATGTATAATAACAAGTTGTATTACTTGATGTATAAGCATTAGATTGAATACCCAATTTATCTAATTCTTGAACAATTTGATAAGCGTTTCTTTTTTTTGTGCCTTTAAAGAACATATGTTCAATTAAATGACTAATTCCATAATCTTTTGGATCAATTTCATTTCCGCTACCACAAAATACAAACATTTTAAAAGATACGCCTTCAAACCCAGGCATATTACAAACAGCAAGCCTTGTACCACTTTTTAATTCTTTAACATTTATCATAATTTTCTCCTATGTTTAGTATATCAAATTATTTAATTTTTAGCAAGATGTTTTTATGAAATATTGTCACTTACAGTAGTTATTGTAAAATTATTTTCTTTATAGTAATTAATAATATTCGGTAATGCTTTTAATGTATGCTCTGTTGGATGCATTAAAATAAGTTCACCAGATTTTGCATTTTTAGTAGCTCGACTATAACATAATTCACTATCTTTATCTCGCCAATCTATTGTATCTTTACTCCACATAATTGTTTTATAACCCAAATTATTTGCAATTTGTAAAGTCGTTTGATTATAACTTCCACTAGGTGGGGCAAATAATTTCATATCTACCCCTATAATTTCTTTAACTAACTTATGTGTTATAAAAATTTCTTCTTGGTTACGTTCACTTGTAAGTAGTTTATGATCTTTATGATAATACCCATGATTACCTATCTCATGCCCTTCATTATGCATTTTTTCTAATAATTCATTATTTTGAGCTACCCATGTTCCACCAACAAAAAATGTGACCTTTATATTTTCTTCTTTTAAAACTTCAAGAATTGGCTCAATAAATTCTGTTCCCCAATAAACATTAATCATAAGACTAATTTTATTATTATTATTAATGTTCCCTCTATAAATAGCTTCTATTTTTTCGGCATTAAATACAGTTTTTATATTAGAGGTAAATGCTAAAAAAAACATTCCACAAACAATTATTATTAAAATTAAATTACTAACATGCGTTTCTAAACTTTTTTTTATTTTTGACTTATTTTTCATAAAATAAATTATGATTTTTATAAAAAAATTATTACTTTATTTTGTATTTATCTTTTATTTTGCTATAATTATATAAAATTAACTTTATTTAGGAGAATAATATGTTACTTAATAGTTTTAAAAGTTTAATGTTAATAAGAACAGATCTAATTTTTTATATTTTATCTATTGTATTCTTTTGCGGGTTTATTATTGCTTTAATTTGGTATTTACACACAAGAAATGCCCAAAATAATAACAAGGCAACAAAAAACTGGACAATAGAAAGCGCCAAAAAATTTTTAGAAAGTAATAATATAAAAATAGAAGAAGAATCTAACAAAAAAGCAAATAACAATTTAGCTTCTCAAAATACTATTAAACCAAGCAAAGAAAAAGAAACCAAAAACGCAAATGTAGTTAATAAAACCGAAAATACAAAACCAGAAGTTAAAGAAATAAAAAGTACCGAAACAGCTAAAAAAAAGCCTGAGGTTAACGAAAAAAAACCAGAAGTTAAAACTACTACTAAAAAAACAAATAGTACTAGTAAAAACAAAGAAACTGAAGTTAAAGCCAAAAAAACGGCCCAAAATAAAACAAAAATAAATAGCAGTAAAAATAATCAAACAGCAGCTTAACTGCTGTTTTTTGTATTAAAAAAGCCCCTTAAGGATTGTCCTTTTTGAAACTAGTATTATAATAAAAAAGCACGATATAAATTATGTTGTGCTTTTTTGTACTATCAAAGAAATGTATGAAACAAAATACAAAATTATAAAAATGATTAGATTATAAATAAAATTAATTTTTAATTAATATAAATGAGTTAAAAATAATATATTTCAACGCTAGAAGAAGGAAGCGTTATTATTTTATATCCATCTTGATATATTGTGGATAAACCATTAGAGTTTTTAATCGTAACAGGATTGGCTTCTATTACTCTTAGTTCAAATGTTAAAGTAACTTCACAAGAATATTTTTTTGAATACATCCAAGTTGCCTCAACAGAACTCAAGTCAAAAACGTCAAGATACGCAAATACATTCCTTATTGTGCTAGTTGAATAAGATGTAACTATTTCACCACTTAAAAATAATTTTGGAAGTTCTGAATCTCTTTTGCTTTCTAATATATCTTTAGTTGAAATATTTCTCATAATTACTTCTTTCACCTCATAGCCATAAGTAGAATAAAGAGTTTTCTTTTGACCAGTAGAAGTTGTATATCTTACGTAATTAATTTCGTTTTCTTTTATTGAACAGCCAGAAAAAACAAATAAATTAATAAAAATAATTAAAAAACTACACATTATTAGTGATATTTTCCTCATAATTTCACCTCATCAAACTCAACAACAACCATGCTTGTATTTTCGTTATACCAACTTTGATTATAAATTATAATATTATATATGTTATCAAAATTCCATTGATTTAATATTTCTTTCATTATTTCTGCTGGAAAATAAGGATGATAAACAAGATATTTCTTTTTTAATGTTTTACTAAAAAACATTTGTGCATGATCTAAATTAGGAAATATGGGTAATTTTTTTTTAATTTTATCATATTCTACCCAAGCCAATTCTCCCTTGTCTTTTGCCCATTCTTCAAAAAAGAAATAAGCTTCTGTTGAATTCAAAAAATCCTTTTTAAATGACTTTATTTTTTTCCAATACATTTTAAAACCTCTTCTTCATTTGATTTACAACATAATCTTACATCATTTAATGATGTATGTCAAGTTTTTTACATCACTTTGTGGTAATAATATCATATGAATTATTCTAAAATAGTTGGAGAAAATATAAAAAGAGCAAGAAAAGATAAAGGGCTTACACAAAAACAAGTCGCCAAGGTTTTTCGCATGACACAACAACAATATAGTCGTTTTGAAAATGGTGTCTTCGAATTAAATTATCAACAATTATATGAAATTTGCAAATTTTTAGATATTACTCCAAACGAATTATTCGAGTTTTAAAATTTAAGAATTGGAAGATAATAATTTATAATTAATTAATTTCAAAAAAATAGCAAGTATAATTAGCAATAATTTTTGATAATGGTATTTAGACGTGTGCTTGTCTTGATACAAGTGTTCTCGCTTCGCTCGAACAGACAAGCACACATCAATAAACTAAATTAAAGCAGACAAAAAGCGAAAGTGTTGGTGAACGTAACACACTTTCGCTTTTTGCTGTTATATGTAATGCCTAATTTATTCCATGGTGTACTTGACAAGAGGCTCTGAAATGAGTTTTCTTTTTTGCTGGTTAAGACAGAGAAACAATAATTGTGCTTATGGCTTCGCCTTTTGTGTTTCTCTGCCTTTTGAAATTGTGTTTTCATTTCTTCTCTTGTCAAGTACCTTTCACGGCATAAAGTAGCCTTTAAAAAAGAGAACTAGAAGTTTAATTCTAATTCTCTAATTATTACACTAGTTTCAAAATGCAGTGACTAACGGGACTTTTTTATTTTTGTTATAGTTTTTCTATAAGTTTTAAGTCTACTCTACCTTTTTCGTCTACTTTTATTACTTCTACTAAAACTCTATCGCCAATTTTTACAACGTCTTCTACTTTTTCAACTCTTTCTTTTGAAAGTTTAGAAATGTGTATCATTCCTTCTTTACCTTTTAAGCATTCAACAAATGCTCCAAATTGCATAATACGAACAACTTTACCTTCATAAGTTTTACCCATTTCTAGTTCTGTTGCAATATCTAAAATCATATCTTTTGCTCTTTCGTTCATGAATGTATCTTGTGAGCAAATCATAACTTTTCCTTCATCTGTAATATCAATTTTAACGCCAGTTTCATCAATAATTTTATTAATCATTTTTCCGCCAGAGCCAATTACGTCTTTAATTTTATCTGGATTAATATCAAAACATATAATTTTAGGAGCAAATTTACTTAAATCGTTTCTAGGAGCTTTAATTACTTCTAGCATTTTACCTAAAATATGCATTCTGCCTTCTTTAGCTTGATTTAAAGCTTTTGTTAAAATAGCTTCATCTATTCCTTTAATTTTCATATCCATTTGAATTGCAGTAATACCTTTTTCAGTACCAGCTACTTTAAAGTCCATGTCGCCAAGGAAATCTTCTAAGCCTTGAATATCACTTAATATTGCTACTTTATTTTTAGCTTCATCTTTAATTAAACCCATTGCAATACCAGCAACTGGAGCTTTAATAGGTACACCACCATCCATAAGCGCTAATGTTGAACCACAAACACTTGCTTGGCTAGTTGAACCATTACTAGATAATACTTCACTAACTGTTCTAATAGCATATGGGAACTCATCTTCACTAGGAAGTACTGGTTCTAATGCTCTTTCAGCAAGAGCTCCATGGCCAATTTCTCTTCTTCCTGGACTTTTTAAAGGTTTAGCTTCGCCAGTAGAATATCCTGGCATGTTATAGTGATGCATATATCTTTTTTGTTCTTCTTCGTCTAATCCTTCTAATTTTTGCATATCAGAAATAGAGCCTAAAGTTAATGTAGTCATAACTTGTGTTAATCCACGTGTAAATACACCGCTACCGTGAACTCTTGGAAGAACACCAGCTTCACACCAAATTGGACGAATTTCAGTTGTTTTTCTTCCGTCTGGTCTAACGCCGTTATCAATAATTTTAGCTCTCATTATTTCTTTTTTAATATAATATAATGAGTTAATAATGTCTTTTTCATCAATTTCTTCATAATTTTCAGCAAAATATGCCAAAACTTCAGCATTCATTGCTTCTTCAGCTTCATCACGAGCATCTCTATCAAAGTTTTCCATAACTTTTTCTACTTTAGAATAAGCATAATCTCTAACAAGTTTATCAACTTCTTCTGGAACGTGATAATATTCAAATTCAGCTTTTGGTTTACCAATTTCAGCTACAATTGTGTTTATAAAATCAACAATCTTTTTAATTTCAGCATGAGCAAGCATAATACCGCCAAGCATAACTTCTTCGCTAACTTCTTTAGCACCAGCTTCAACCATTAAAACTGCATCTTTAGTACCAGATACTGTTAAATGCATTAAACTTCTTTCTCTTTGTTCTTGGTCTGGGTTAATAACATATTCGCCGTCAATGTAACCAATTACAACGCTTCCCGTTGGTCCGGCAAATGGGATATCACTAATTGATAATGCAACAGATGAACCAATCATGGCTAAAACCTCTGGAGCAATATCTACATCTACGCTTAAGCAAGTTGCAACAACTTCTACATCATTATAAAAACCTTTAGGGAATAATGGTCTAATTGGTCTATCAATTAAACGAGATGTTAAAATTGCTTTATCACTAGCTCTTCCTTCTCTCTTTTTAAATCCACCAGGTATTTTACCTACTGAATACATTTTTTCTTCAAAATCAACGCCAAGTGGAAAAAAATCCATTCCTTCTCTTGGTTTTTTGCTCATATTTACATTTACCATAACCATTGTATCGCCACATTTTACAATACAACTACCGTTAGTTTGAGCACAATACTTTCCTGTTTGAATAACTACTTCTCTATTTCCTATTGTAGTCTTAAATTCTCTTCCTAATTCCATAAAATCTCCTTTTAACCTAATAAGTATATAATAAATAATAAAATAAAGCAAATTAATTAAAAAAGTTTTAAAAAAACCTTAGCATATTATCACATAATTAAAAAATGTGGGTTTACATTCCCACATCAAAATTATAATCACCATCAACGTATGGTTTATTTTTTTTATCTTCAGATTCTTCTAATTCTTTCATGCTTTCTATTATTTCTTTTTGTGCTTTATAAGCTTCTTTAATTCTTAATTCTATTAAAATTTTATCTTCTGGATGTTCTTCCATTTCAGCTAGTTTTTCCCTTACATATTGTTCTGTTGCATTATTCCAGTAATCAACAACTGCACTTGTATAGGTTTTTTCATGCTTTCTATATAAATATTTTTGCCATTTTGATGATAAATTTTTTGATGACTTAATATCTTTACTCATAGCTATAAACTCGGTGTCACTAATCATAAAAGATTGTGTAACACTATTACCAATATTTAAATTTATAGAAAATGATGTTGATACATCTGAATACTTTTCAGCAGTTTTTGTTTCGCCTTTTTTAGTAACAAAAGTTTTATCCCATTTATATCCACATAGCGACAAGAAATCTTGTACATCTTCAACTTTAATTATAGTATCCATACCTATTTTTTTCATAATTTCACCTAAAATGTTTTATCATTTTTTTCTAATTTTTTCATAGTTTCTATCATTTCTTTGTTGCCATCAAATGTTTTTTTAATAATATTTTTCTTTTTTTCAATCATTTCTTCTAAGACTTTTATTTCAGCAATTAATTCATCAACAACCTTGTCTGTTTCTTCTTGCCAATTGTTTAAAACAGCTTCAGAATAAGCTTTTCCATATTTTTTAAACAAGAATTCTTTCCATTTACTATTATAGTTTGTTTGTTTTGTAATTTTACCTTGCAACACAACAAAATTAACATCATTAATTATAAAACTAAGTTTTTCGCCGTCTTTTTGAATATTTAAATCGATAAAAAAGGTTCCTAAATCTGAAAATTTAGTTGCAGGTTTACATTTTTTACCAAAACGAACTGTTTTATCCCATTTATATCCCAAAGCATCTAAAAATTCTTGAACATCTTCTACTTTAATAATACCATTCATATCTATCATAATAAAAATCTCCTTAATAGTTAGCATTATAACAAACAATGGCTTCTTTGTCAATACCAAATTTAATTATAAATTAGCAAAAAAAAATAAAACAAAACTTAAAAATAAAAAGTGGGCTCATGCCCACTTAATTTTTTATAAAAGTTCTAAATTCTTTTTAAATACTTTTCTAAAGTCAAGTTCGTTTTTCATACCCTCTCTTATTTCTAATGGTGATGGAACTTCGCTTTGTGTTTTAATTATAATAGAATCTCCCAAAATATCACAAGTAATGTCTGTAATTTTCTTTTTGCTAAATCTATCTAAACTTGCTGCCAAGTTTACAATAACTGCTAGTTTTTTAACTGCATCTATATCTTCTTCAGTAAGTAAATTTTTATATTTAATCCATTCAGTTAAATTAAAATCATCTAATTTTGTACATAGCATAATAAACGCACCTAAAACGATATCTTTATGACTAGCACCCATAATATAAGAATTTAAAATAATGTTATAAGCACACTTGTTATTTTCATAAGAATTTATTCTTGCTCCGCAATTATATAAATTTGCGGCAATTCTTAACGCTTTAACATATGTTCTAGGTAATTTGTGTAAAACTTTTAATTGCTTATATAAAATTACACTTAAATAATAAACATGTTCAATGTTATTTGGTTTTTGTGTATAATATTCATTAATTAAATCTAAAGAATTTCCTAAAATATCTGGATAAGGTTTATCAGTCATACTTGGATTTGCTAAAAAGTTTAATTGTCCTTCGCTAAAACCTGGTTTACTAGCAAACATATTTGAAATATTTAAAACTTCAAATATAGCTTTATAAATAGCAAAAGAACAAGCAAATAAATCTGCCCTATCTTGAGAAATACCTTTAATTTTTTTAGTTTTATCTATATCTAAACCAGCAACAAAATTATAAGTAGTATCAAAATCTGCCTTACTTAGTGAATACATATTTTCTATTTCTAAAGGATATTTTGTTAGCTTTCTAGTTAATTTACAAATACTTAAAAAGTATTTTTCCATACCAACAACAGAAATTTCTGGTTCAACAGCTTTTAGCCATTCTACTTTGTTTAATTCTTCTTTAAAAAACTCAGTAACTTTTGGAAGCATTTCACTAGGTGCTTTATTTTCTAAATCTAACTTTTCTAAAACATTTAAAGTTCCAAAAGGAACAATTGTTTTTTCAAAAATACTACGTTTACTAAAATTTAAAATTACAGTGTCATTTGTGTTAACAACAAATAATAATCCACGAGAAACATCAATACTATTTATTACCGAATAATAAAAACTATTTATTTCTTCGTCTTCTGTCATTTCTCTAAATTTTAAACCACATTTAGCATAAACTTGTTCAAACAAACTAACTTCGTTTTTAACATTATAAAAACTACGATTAGCTAAACATGTAATTTCACTAACCTCATAACTTTCACACAAGCTTTTAAAGCTTTGGCAAACTTCTATTGTTTCGTTAATTTTTTGAGTTTTAATAATTTCATCTTCTTGAATATCTGAAACAAAATTTATAGCTTCATTTACTTGTTCTAAAACAACAACTGAATTTTGTTTAACCACACTTGCGATTGTAAGTTTAATATTTAAAACATCTAATTCTATAATTGCAATATTTTTCATAATTTTTCCTTTTATTTTAGTAAATTTTTAATAGTATCAATATTCTCTTCATCTATTGGTAAACATTCTTCTGGACTTGCTTTTTTATTTACAATAGCTATTGCTAATTCTTTACAATTATCATAGCCACAAGCTCCACAATTAAATCCACCCAACAAACATTTTACTTCTTCAATTTTATCTTTCATAACACCTTTCTCCATAAAATCTTTAATATTATATCACAAATAAAAAAATATTCAATCTTTTTTTTATTTTTTTTTAAATTGTTCATTATTTAACATATGAATACCATAAATATTATTCAAAATATGGTTATTAAAATCTTTAATTGTATATTTTATTTTGCTTTCACTTATAAAACAAGCAGCTAAGCAATTTAAATATTTTTTGTAATAATCTTCCCTTTTAGAATATAAATTTATTTCGGCTTCTTTTTGTTTTTCACTAAATAGTTTTATAAGTTTTTCTTTGTCGTTTTGATCCTTACATTTTTTAATTTTTTCTTTAAGTGTCAATTCATCGTTATAAGCAAGCATACAAGTATATTTATAGTTTTCTATTTCTTCTATATTTTGTTTAAAACCACCCAAAAATTCAACTATTTCTTCTATGTTTGTTCCTCTTTTTATCATTAAAACCTTGCTTTCATTTAATGCTTGTCCTGTTACAGAAACTATTGAAAATTGTTTGTTTTCACCTTTTAAAGCATAATAAATATTTAATAAATCTTCTAAATTTATAGCGTTTTTTGAAGGTTTTTTTAGTTTTATTTTATCTTCATTATTTTTTATTTCTTTAACAATTTTTTCATTATTTTTACTCGTATAAAATACAATTTTTGTTATGTTAAACAACTTTTTAATTTTATTCAAAGATATTAATATTTCTTTTTTAAAATTTAAAAGAAGTGAAAAATTATTATAAATGAAAAAATCATCATATGCATTAACATACAATGTTTGAGTTAAGCTTTCAAAAAATTTATATAATAAAAAATCTTTACTAACTAAACCAAAATCTTTTAAAATATTTATAAAATTTAATTTGTTCTTAATTGTTAATTTACTTAATTTTATACTTTCATTTTTAAAATCATTTTCTATTTGAATTGTATATGTAAGTTCATTTTTTAAATTATTTTCAAGTCCAACATTTACAATTTTTCCGCTAATAGAAGACAATATTTTTTGACCAACTTCATTTTCTAAAATTGGTTGATTAATTTTTACATAATCACCACTTTTTATCAAAATATCAAATGGCCTTTCATTTTCAACTATTAAAGATGAAATTTTTATTGATTTTGGATTTTCAAACTTCGTTATTTTATAATCTTTAATTTCATTTTTTATCTTTTTAAATTTAATCACATTATATTTTAGCAAATATTTATAAAAAAATCTATTGCTTTTCATCTTTTTTGAAAAAAAACAAACTTCCTATTTGAAATAAACCCAAAGCCACCAAAAATATTCCAAATAAAACTTTTAAAGTTAAGGCGTTTAGTGAGTTTGCAAGCATAGACCCAAGAACTGAAAATATTACACCTGTTATAACTAGTGGAATTGACACTTTAAAATTTACCAGTTTATTTTTAGTGTGAATAATTAGCGCAATTATTGCCATAGGAATAAAAGCAATTAAATTAATTGCTTGACTTTCTATTTGACTAATTTTAGCAAAAATAGTTAGAAGTGGAATTAATAACGTTCCTCCGCCCATACCCATTCCACCAAGAATTCCCCCAAGTAATCCGAATAAAATTAATAAAAAAATTTCCATAACAATACCTAAAACATTAGTTTAACGCCAGCAATAATCATTATTAAAGCAAAAATAACTCTAAGAACTTTGTTGTTTATTTTTTTTAAAATAAGCGAACCTATTATTCCCCCAACAATAACACCTATTGATACAAAAAGTAAATTATTTAAATTCAAATTCGCTTGTGTTATATAAATTATTGAACTGGTAATACTTAATGGTAAAATGCAAAAGATAGCTGTTGCATGCGCTTGTTTTTCTTTTAAACCCAATAAAAATATTAAAAGCGGAACAACAACCATTCCTCCTCCACCACCAAAAAAACCATTTAAAAAACCAACAAAAACACCACCAAGTAAACTTATAATTATTTTAAACTTTTTAGACTTAAATGCTTGCATATAAAAATATTTAACAAAAAATAAAATTTTATAAGTTTTTTATGCAAAAAATGTTTGCAAAAAAATTGTATTTATAATATACTTAATAAGTTAATAAATATAGAAATAAAAGGAAGTTATTATGTTACAAAGAAAATTTACAATTAAAAATTTAATGTTTATAGCTTTTTTAGTTTTAATGTTTACTATGCCTACTTTTTTTATGGCATTTAGTTTTTTAAACTTTAATAAACCTTTATATGCAGAAGAAACTGAAATTACTATATCAAACTCTAATTTTACAAGTTTTGATAGTTCAAAACCTGGTAATCCAAATTCATTTAGCGAAGAAGGAACTAAAGGTAATACTATTTCTGGGGTTATAGATACTAGTACAACTAAATTTCACGAAAATAACAGTGAAAATTATAAACTTACGTTCAACCCTTCTAAACCAGAAATTGCTGAAGATAACTATGTTTTAATGATTAATAACCAAAATTTAAATTCTAGCTTTGGTTATGTTTCATCAAACTTTACATTATCTAAAAATGGTCACTACGTAATTTCTGCTTATGTTTATACTCAATATAACGATATTTCAAGCACTGCAAGTTTATATTTAGGTAATGATACTTTAAATGCACTTGAAACAAGCAAACTTGAAAATATTTCTACAAAAGGTATTTGGAAGGAATTTAGATTCTATGTAAAAACTGCTTCTAACGACGAAAACGTTAACTTGAGTTTATATATTGGAACTAAAGACAATTTCAAAAGTGCTGGTAGTGTATTCTTTGATAATTTAAGTGCAAAATCTGTTAGTGAAAGTGAATACTACAATCAATTAAACAATGTAAAAGTAGAACATAAAGAAATTTCTTTAACTCGTAAAGATGTTTCTATTAAAAACGGAATTATTAATGGTGATTTTGAAACTGGATCAGACTTTACTAAACTACCTAGTTCAACTGGTGCTAGCACTGTTAATAACGTAGCAAAAATAGTTGGTATTGGAGATTATTTTAACACTGAAGATAGCAAATTAGAAACAAATCCTGGCAACGCCAACAGATTAAATAATAAGTATGCTTTATTAATCAACAATAACTCAGCAGACTTTGTAGCATTTGAAAGCAATAACATTTTAATTGAACAACACAAAAATTATAAACTTTCTTTAGATGTAAAAACATCATCATTTACTGCTAATGGTGTAAATATATATTTAACACAAGAAAATCCATTTAATGATAATACTTATACTCCTGCTACATCAAGCTTTACTGCTGTTAGTACAAGTTCACAATCTAATAGTTTAACAAATGATTGGATTACTTATACTTTTACTATTAGCGGGAATGTATTTAAAGATTCTTATGCAAAATTAACTTTAGCACTAGGAAGCGAAAACAACTTAGTTCAAGGTTATGCATTGTTTGATAATATTACTTTAGAAGAAATCACTAGTAATGAATATAAAAATGCAAACACTACAAACAATAATTCAGTTGATTTTTCTAACTTAACAGAATCTCCAACAATTGCAAATGGCGCGTTCAACTTTGTTACTATTAATAATACTGAAGACGCTTACCCTTATGCTGCTAGCGATATTACTATTACAAACAACAATGAAAATAATTTTAATGGCATAATTAATGTTAATAAAACAAACTTTGATAAACAAAACTATCCTTTTGTTAACCCAGTATCTGTTAATAACTCAAACGCAGAATTAAGTTATAACAATGTTTTAGTTTTAGCAAACAAAGTAAGCGATTATCAAATTGCAAAAACTTCAACATTTACACTTTCTACTGCAAGTTTTTATAAAGTAAGTGTTAGTATAAATACTCAAAGCATTATAAATAATAATGTTAGCGTAACTCTTTCAACAGAAAATGAAGTTTTAGGTCAAGTTAAAAATATTGAAACTAATAGCACTTGGAAAGAAGTAGTATTTTATGTAAAAACATTTAATAACGAAAAAACAGCTAATTTAACAATTAATTTTGGTACTGAAACAAATGCTAATAAAGGTTATGTATTTATCGATAATGCAAAATTAGAAACAATTGAAGAAACAGAATTTACAAACGCAACTTTAAACAACTTAACTTATAAAACAGATCTATCTAAAGTAGATTTAAATATTAAATCAGATAATACAACTAATTATTATTATGAAGCTTTAAACTTTACTGGAAATTTAAATTCTTCAACAGGAATTGCTGAAACTGGTATTTTAAATGTAAGCACTCACCCAACTTTAGATGTTGGTTATGTTAATAGTCCTTATGTTTTAACTATTCATAATATTACAGACGCTTATTATACTTTAAAAACACAAACTTATAAATTAACTAGCGGAAAATATTATAAAGTTACAGTAAGTGTTAAAACTTTAAATGCTAATCAAGAAGAATTAAATACTCAATACGATGAAAATAATGAAGTTATTCCATTTGGAGCTAAAATAGAATTAACTGGAATTAATCAAAGCTTTACTGGAATTGTTACAGGATCTAGCTATGAAACATATACTTTCTTTATTTCAGCAACAAGCGATACAGACATTGCATTTAATTTAAGTATGGGTAATGAAAATGCTTTAACAAGAGGTTATGTATTCTTTGATAATTTAAGCATTTCTTCTATTGAACAAACTGAATTTACTGCAGCTAAAGATAGTATAACAGAAAATGATGATAAAACTTTAATTATTGGTGACACTAATACATCTGAAGAAGATTCTAACAATTCATCAACAACAACTACAGGCGCTACAAACTTCGACTTTTTAGTAATTCCTACACTAATTATTGCTTTAGCATTATTAATTGCTATGGTTGGAGCTTTAATTAGAAGTTTAAATATTCACTTGCCTGTTAAAACAAAAGTTAGAGATTATGATAGAGCAAAAACAATTGTAAAAGAACATGAAAGAAGACAACAACTAATTTTAAGAGAAGAAAAATTAAAAGCATTAAGAGAAAAATTACTTGAAATTCAAAAAGAACTAGATACTACTAAAGAAGAATACAAAAACACTAAAACTTTAAAAGAAGAAATTAAAGTAGAAAATAGAAAAATTGAAGAAAAAGTTAAAGAAAAATATAAAGATATTACAGTAAAACCAGCTGTTGATGAAACAAGAAAATTAAAAGCTGAAGCTAAAGCTAAAATTAAGCAATTAAGACACGAACGCTATATTGCTAGAAGAAATGAATTAATTAATAAATATTTAGAAATTGAAAAAGAAATTGAAATGATTTTAGAAGAAGAAAGATTGTTAGTTCAAGAATATAAAGCATATAGAAAACAATTAAAACTTGAAAAACAAGAAGCTAAAGCTAAGAAAAAGTTTAAAAATAAAAAATAATAACAAAAAAGGCCTATTATAAAATAGGCCTTTTTTATAAAACTATTATTTGCCCAATAAATAAATTGTTTGAAGTTAACTCATTTTTTTTAATAATATATTCTTTGCTTACACCAAATTTTATAGACAAGCTATGTAATGTATCTAAAGGCTTAACTGAATATAAAAAATTATTTTCTTCTTTTATATATAAAACATCACCTTCCTCTAATAATTTTGAATTTAAATTGTTATCTTTAATTATTTGTCCTTCACTAATTTTAAACATATTTGAAACACTATTTAAAGTATCTTGTTTTTTTACTTTATAAAAAAAATCTTTATTTTCTAAAATTTCAATTTCCATATTTTCTCCTTATCATATTATATTTTTAAAATTTCATTAATATAATTAAATATGTTTAAAAATCTTTTTAAAGCAGTATTTATTATAACTTTTTTTTCAGTTTTAACGCGTATAATGGGTTTTGTTATTCGCATTTTTATGAGCCGAGAACTGGGTGCTGAAATGATTGGTATTTATCAAATTAGCTTAAGCGTTTTTTCAGTTTTTCTAACAATAATTTCAAGCGGAATTCCTTTAACAGTGTCAAGGTTATCTGCTGAATATCGTGCAAAAAAGGAATTTAATAAAGAAAATAAAATGGTTACTGCTGCAACCATTGTTTCTTTTGTACTTGCTGTTGTTATTTGCATATTAACAATTGTTTTTAGACCAATTATAACACTTATTTCTAAAGAATCTCTAATAGCCTCAGTATTAATTGCTTTACTACCCGCTTTAATCGGAACAGCATTAAATGTGGGCTTTAAAGGGGCATTATGGGGACGTGAAAAACATTTTGAAAATTGTTTTGTAGATTTAATTGAACAACTTATAAAAGTTATTCTAATTATTATTCTCGTTAATATCTCTCCTTCAATCGAACAGGGCTTAATTAACTGTGCAATTAGTTTAAGTATAGCATGTATTATTTCCACTTTAATTAGTATGTTATTTTATTTTAAACATAAAGGCAAGTTATCTAATCCAAAAGGAGAATTTAAACCTTTAATTAAAAAATCTTTCCCTATAACACTACTTAGAATAGTCTCTAGTTTTGGTGGAATGATAATGTCTGTTATAATTCCAATAAGTTTAGTTAGTATTGGTTATACTAATGAACAAGCCATGTCTTTATTTGGTATAGCACTTGGAATGACTCTACCGTTATTATATTTACCCAATACACTCGTTGGCTCGTTATCTACCGCATTAATACCCGATTTAGCCAAATTAAAAGCTGAAAATAATAGTAATGAGTTTTATTCTAAAGTTAAATCTAGTTTAATTTTTTCTATTTTTATTTCACTAATATTTATCCCTTGTTTTATGGGCATAGGAAAAGAAATTGGAATATTTGTATATAATAATGAAACAAGCGGAATAATGCTTGAATATTGTGCTATAATTATGCTTCCTATGGGAATTAATAATATTACAAGTAGTATTTTAAATTCTATGGGACTAGAAGTAAAAAGCTTTATTCATTATGTTTATGGAAGCATTGCTTTAATTTTAAGTGTTATTTTTTTACCACGTTTCTTTGGCATTTATTCTCTTGCAATTGGTTTGGGTGCATCACTTATAATATCTAGTTATTTTAATGTTAAAATGATAAAAAAAGAACTTAATATAAAAAACTTATTTTTTAAAGAATTAATAAAAATGTGTTTATTTTTAATACCTTCCATATTAATAAATCGATGGAGTTTTAATTGTTTAATTAACATATTTACTCCCTTTTTCTCCATTGCAATTAGTTCAATTTTAGGAGTTATATTTTTTGTTTCGTTTTGTCTAATATTTAAAATATTTACAATAAATGGCTTATTAATTAATTTTAAAAATATAAGAATTTTAAGAAAAAAACACAAAAAAAAGACAGTTTAAAAATATAAAAAAAAGAAATAATTATTTTATGTTTACTTTAATTGCTAGATGTATAATAATTTATACCGTAGTATTAATAGTTTTTAGATTAATGGGAAAAAGACAACTTGGAGAATTACAACCATTTGAATTTGTAATAACTTTAATTGTAGCTGACCTTGCCACTTTACCTATGGCAGATACATCTATTCCATTAATTCATGGTATAGTTCCTTTAATAACTCTTTTATTAATACACTTTGTTATATCTTTTTTAATGCGAAAAAGTATTTGGTTTAGAAAACTGGTTAGTGGAAAACCAATTATAATTATATCCCCAAATGGTATTGATTATGAAAACCTAAAAAAGCTCAACTTAAATCTTAACGATATACAAGAAAGTCTAAGAAATTTAAATTATTTCAACTTTGATGATATAGAATACGCTATAGTTGAAACAAATGGCAAAATAACTGCTATTCCAAAAGCAAAAATTACTCCCGCAACTAAGGAAGACTTAAATATTAATTGTAGCGAAAATAGACTTTTTATGATTATTGTTTCAGATGGAAAAATTGTGAAAGAAAATATGGTTCTTGCAAAAATAGATGAAAATTTTATATTAAAACAAATCAAGCGAGCAGGTGAAAATAAAATTAAAGATATTTTAGTGTTTACTTTAGACAACGATGGAAACATGTATATTCAAGCAAAAAACAAACCTTATAAAATCTTAAAAACAACACTTGAAGGCGGTAATAACTAATGAAAAGAGGCTTTATAATTATATTTATTTTTAGCGCATTAATTGGATTGTGTTTTTTAGAAGAAATGTATTTAAGACAAAACTTATCAAATTTATATAACAAATCTGAAGAATTGCTTATTTTAATTGAAAAAGAAGAAAATGTAAATACTGAACCAATAAAATCAAACATTGAAGAAATTTATAAATTTTGGGAAAAGTCTGAAGAATTTTTATCATATATAGTTAATCCCATTAATATTGAAGAAGCTGGTGAACAAATTAGTAAAATGAGAACATTGTCACTACTTAATAAAAAAGAAGAATTAATTGTTGAATTAAACTTATTAATATATTTTTCTAAAACTTATCAACATTTGATAATCCCAAATTTTCAAAATATTTTATAAAATTTTAAAAAAAATTAAACTTTATCTGGTAAAAAATAATAGAAAAAACCAAATTTTAATTTATAACCAAATTAACTAAAAAAACATTATATAAAAAAATAAGGGATTTATATCCCTTATTTTAATTTAATTAATCGTTTTTATTGTCTTTTTTATCTGTTAATTTTTTAGCTGTTGGTTTTTTATCTCTTGTTTTAATAAAGTAAATTACTACTCCACCTAAAATTGCAAGACTTACAACAATTAGAACTACACCCCAAGTTTCAGATGAAATAACTGAATTGCTATCATCAGCATAAACTTCTACATATTTTTTAATTACTTCTTCATTACCAGCTTTATCTCTTGCTGTATAAGTAATTGTATATTTACCTGTTTTACTTAATGTGTATTCATATTCTGCACCATCATTAACAGAAATTGTAGAACCATCTGGACCAGTTACTTTAACAGTAAACATTTTAACACCATTGTTTGTATATTCACTAGTTAAATCTTCTGCTGTTTTTGTAGTACCAGCATCTGATACTGATATTTCAGATAAATCTAATTCTAAAGTGCTATTTATTTTTAATTCGCTAGGAGCGTTAACATCTTGATTATTAATTACTATTGATGGAACTGTATTGTCACCAATTTTAATTAAATACTCATCTTTTGTTTGATTGTTTGCATTATCAATAGCTGTATAAACAATAGTATAAACACCATCTACAGTTGGAACAAAGCTATATGTTCCATCATTTTCAGCTTTTACTGTCAATGATTTAGAACTTGGTGATAATACTTCTACTTTAGTTTCTTTAATTCCATTTAATTCATCTTCTGCTGTAAAGCCTGGAAGATAAATTGCTTTAATAACATCTCCTTCTTTTTCAAGTGGATAATGTTTATCTGCATTTAAATCTCTATCAAGTTCTATTGTAGGATTTATAGTATCTTTTGCAGTAAATGTATAAGGACCACTTATAGTTTCATTACCAGCTTCATCTTTAGCATAATATTCATAAGTGAATACACCAGCTTCTAAAGCAGTAAATTCTTTTGTACCATTATTAAATCTATAACTTGGGTTATTATCGCCTACGAAACGAATTTCAGAATAAGCATTTGTTAATACTTCACCATTATCTTTTACAGTAATAGTTGGCATTGTAAATGTTTCACCAACTTCAACTGTAGTAACTGTGCTATCTACTTCAATTGTTGGAGCTTTAGTATCAGTAACTGATACAATATAACTTTTTACAACATAATTACCGCCAATATCGTTAATTGTATAATTAATTGTATATTCTCCTGATTTTGTAGCAACAAATCTTGCATTGCTAATAGAAAGAGCTTTGTTACTTATAGTATATTTAGCACCAATAACACTAACGCTATTGCCATCTTTATCTACTACTGTAACATGACCTTCTAAATAGTCTGCATTTTCGCCATCTGTTACAACTAAACTTGGAAGATTAATAATTTCATCTTGTTTTAAGTTTTCACTTAAAAGACCATTTACATAACTTGTATCAGTTGTAGAAATTACAGGTGCTGTAGTATCTACAATATTTACAATAGAAATACTTCTTTGTTCAATTGATTGATTGTTAGAATCATCATAAGCAACAGCTACAACTGTTACATTGCTTTCTGGAGCAATAAATGATAATTTATTTGAATCTTTTTCATCTTCTTTAATTTCAACTAATGTTGAAGTTTCGTTATTTTTTACTTTATTAAGTTCAGCTTTTAAAGTGTCTAAAGTCATAGAACCTGTATAGTAATAGTAACCAATTTCAAGTTTTTTGTCTACAACATCAGTATCAACTGAGCTTGTACCAATATAGTCTACAACTTTTGGTTTATTAAAGCTAACAACTTCACCAGGTTTACTTGTTGAAGGAACACCTGTCATAGTAATTTTAGGAGCAACTTCATCTACAAAACCATCTTCTACAACAATTGTAAAGTTTAAGCCAGTGTAATTATATTTTCCAGCTTCATCTTTAGCTTCATATCTTACTGTATAAGTTCCTGGAGTTTCAAATTTATAAGAAGCTGTTTCATAAGGAGAAACTGTAACTCTTTGCATTGTGCCTTCTACTTCTTTGTAACAAGTAGTTACTGTAGTATTGCTTCCACTTTCTGGAACAATAACACGTTTTAAAGAAGAAAGCATATTTTCATATTTTGTAAAATTATCTTTTGCAAAAATTGCTGGTAAATAAACTTCTGTACCTGTAGCAACTTTAGTAGGAATCATATATTCTACTTCTACTGGTTCATAATCTTCTTTAACACCTACTACTTTAGTAGTATCTTGTGTATCAAATACTATTGCATCTTTATAATCTTTAACAGCATAAGTTTTTGGAGCTGTTGAATCTTTTACATCATTAATTGTATAAACTAAAGTTTTATTAACTTTATTTTGAGATAAATTATAAAAATCAGATATTTTATAAGTGATTTTATAAGTACCATCTGTTGTTGGATACATTGGTGTAACTACATTTGATGTAGCAACTGTAATATAATCTTTACCATCATCTAATAAACTTTCATATTTACTAGCATTTGTAGAATTTGGTACAAACACAACATTAACGTCTGTATAAGCTTCTAATTTTAATTCACTATCATTATTATCATATACAGAAACTGTTGGAAGAGTTTTCTCTACCCCTAATTCTAAAGAATCTGGCATAGAACCATTGAATTTAAATCCAAGATCAATACTATTTGCATCAAAAGCTTTTTCGTAATTAATTTCAAATACTTCTGAAACAGTTAATCCTGTAGAAATATCTGTATAAGTGTAAGTTACAGTATAAGTACAATCTGCTTCTGCGTTAGGAGTGAAAGCATAATGACCATCTACAACTTTAATAAAATAATCGTCTACTATTGCTAAATCACTATTATAAGAAGTGTTAGTATAACTATCTTTAACTGTAATTTCTAAATTATCTAAAACTTTATCTTCTGCTACTTCATATCCTTGACTATCTACTGCTAGTGGATTTGGTAAAACAATTTGATAACTTCCATTAGTTACGCTAGGAATAATATATTTAGTATTTTCTTCAAAGCTAATAACTGGTTTAACGCCTGTTACAACAATTTTATATTCTTGAACTGCTAAATTTCTATTAGTAGCACCTTCAACAGAATATTGTACTTTATAAGTACCAACTTTATTAGGTGTTAAATCGTAAGTTTTTGTAGTATCATTTTTAACAACACTTGTGTAAATTGTTAAATCTTGAGCAAAATTATCAAAAATAACTTCCCCTTTTGGATTTAAAATTTTAGTATTGATAACGTCTGAACTACTATCAGATTTACCAAATGGAACTTTAACTACTTGATTTAATTTTGCTGATTTTGGCATATTTAATAATTTTAAGCCAGCAGCAACAAATTGAGTATAGTCAGTTTCTGCCATAAGTTTTGCAATATTCATAAGTGGCGCTGAGAATATTCCTAAAAAGCCAACTGCAAGTATCGCAAAAACGGTTAAACATTTTAATGTAATTTTTGTAAATTTATTAATGCAATTTTTCATATTTACTCCTTATATTTACTCATTTATAGTAATAACAAAGATATTTTATATTAATCTAAAAATTTTGTCAACAAATTAAACGAATAAATTAAACTTTTTGAATTTTATTTATGTTAGTTTAAAACAAAACTGGAAAATTATACCAAAAAATTAAAAATTTTTAAATTTTATAAATATGAAAAATATTATTTAATAAAGTGTAGTTTTAAAATATAAAAATTCGCTTTTATCAAAGCGAATTTTTATTTGCTATTTACAGCCACAGTTGTTATCACACATACTTAATATTAATAATAAGAATATTAAAGTGCTAATATCTACACAACCATTAATACCACAGCCGCAATTTCCTAATAACATTAATAAGAAAATCCACATGCAGTTACTATTTTCACAGCCACAATCGTTGTGACCATTACAGTGGCCACCGCCAAAACCATTAAATAACATATATGTACTCCTCCCCCTTTTAAAATTTTACTTATGTATTTTCTTCTTTTGTACTTCGGTTTTTATCATCTGTTTATACTTCATAGTATGTATTTTTTTTAAAAGTGTGAAAATTTTAAATATATTCAAAATAAAAAATGGCAAAATGCCATTTTGTACATATTTTTTTAAGTTAATTATTTGTTTTGTTAAAATATTCAATTATTTTATTTTTTAATTTATCTATATTAATATTATTTTTAGCAGAAATTTCTAAATAACCTTTTGTATTTACTTTATGAATTTTATCTATTTTGTTATATATAGTAATAACTTTATTTAAATCTACCCCTAAATCTTTTAAGACTTCTTTAGTTATTTCTTCTTTGTTATCACATTCAGGGTCTGAAATATCAACTACATGAATTAATAAATCTGCTGATAAACTTTCTTCTAAGGTCGCTGAAAAGGCGTCAACAAGTTCATGTGGAAGATTACTTACAAAACCAACAGTATCTGTTAAAAGTATTGTATTGTTTAAATCTAAAAACACTTTTCTTGTTGTAGTATCTAATGTTGCAAACAACATATCTTTAATAAAAACATCACTTTTACTGATTGTATTCATAAGAGTACTTTTACCAGAGTTTGTGTAACCCACCAAAGCAACCGTTTTTTGATAAGTATTATTTCTTTGCTTTCTTCGAATATCTCGCTCTAGCTTTAATTTATTTAATTCTTTTTGTTTTTGAACTATTTGATTTTCAATTTTTCTTCTATCAAGTTCTATTTTAGTTTCTCCTGGCCCTCTCATACCAGCTCCTGCTCCACCAAAACGCCCTGCCGAACCGCTTATACCGTTTAATCTTGGAAGATTATATTTTAATTGTGCTAGTTCTACTTGAATTTTACCCTCATTTGATTTTGCTCTTTGGGCAAAGATATCCAAAATAAGCATAGTTCTATCTATAACCCTGCAATTTAAATATTCTTCTAAATGACTAATTTTACTTCCACTTAAACTGTTTTGAAAAACAACTAAGTTTGCTCCAGTACTTTCAATTAACTCTTTTAATTCATCAAGTTTTCCTTTACCAATTAAATAAGAAAGGTCGGGTTGTTTTATTTTTTGCACAACACTACCAAGAACTTCAATATTATTAGCCTTAATTAAACTTTTAAGCTCACTTAAGGTCATGTCAATATCTTCCTTATTATCAAAACAAGCTAAAACCATTATTGCTTTTTCTTTTATTTCTTCATTTTTATAAATTTTACCCATAATTTTATTGTAACATAAAAAAATATTAAAATCAAGAAATAAAAAAATAACTATAATAAAATGATAAACTAAAATTTACAATGGCGAAACTATTGGTCTTCCTAAGCTTTCACTATATTTATAAAAACCGGCAAAACCGTTTGTATTATTATTTAAAATTTGCCTAGCATCATTTAAATTTTTTGGATAAAATTTAACACATATTCCACAAGTAATATTAGTCGCGCGTGGATTATTTATTATTGAACATGGTATCTTTTTAGATTTTAGTCTATTATAAAAGCCATAGTTTGAGTTCGATTGTTAAACACAGCTAAAATGTAATTCATATTTCCTCCTTCGTAACAAAAAATTTGATTACATAATATATTATTAATAATATTAATATAAAGTTACAGGGAGTTTTATGGTTTATTTAGATAATGCAGCAACAACAAATAAAAAACCTTTTTGTGTAAAAAAAGAGGTTTTTTTATCAACACTAAAAAAAAATTCAGCAAACCCAAATCGAAGCGGATATAAAATTAGTAGCAATTTAGCAAACAAAATTTTAACTGTTAGACAAAATTTAGTAGATTATTTTAATTGTGAAAATTTAGAAAATTGTATTTTCACTAGTGGTTGTACAGAAAGTTTAAATTTGGCAATACTATCAAGTTTTCAAAATGGTGGCCATGTTATTACAACAAGTTATGAACATAACTCTGTTTTAAGACCACTATTTAAATTAAAAAATGAAGGCAAAATTAAATTATCAATAATTAATCCTAATAAAAATGGTGAAATAGAAATTGAAAAAATAAAAAACAGTATAAAAACTAATACTTATATGCTAGCTTGTACATTTACTTCAAATGTTACAGGATACACAAATAAAATTAAAAAATTAGGAAAATTATGTAAAAAACATAATTTATTATTTTTAGTAGACTGTGCGCAAAGTTCTGGCCATGAAAAAATTGATATGCAAAATTTAAATATTGATTTTTTAGCTCTTGCCGGACATAAAGGTTTTTATTCTTTAACTGGAATTGGAGCCTTGCTTGTTAGTAATGTTGGAAAAAAATATTTAAAGCCAATAAAATTTGGTGGAACTGGCACAAAATCTGATAGCCCAATTCAGCCTATAGATTTTCCCGACGGCTTTGAAAGTGGAACTTGTAATACAACAGGTATATTAAGTTTAGGTGCAGGTGTTAAATTTGTAAAAAAAAATCAAGAAAAAATAAACAATAAAATTTATAACTTAACAAAATATTTAGTAGAAAAATTGAAAGAAATTGATGAAATAAAAATATATCCTTACAACAACTTTAATAGTGGAGTTATAAGTTTTAATATTAAAAATTATTCTTCTAATGACGTTGGAAATTTCTTAAACGAAAAATTTAATATTTGTGTAAGAACAGGACTCCATTGCGCTCCACTAGTTCACAAATTTTATAATACTATAGATATTGGCATGATTAGAGTTAGTTTAAGTTATTTTAATAAAAAAAGAGACATAAATAAACTAATTTATGCCTTAAAAAAATTTACTAATCAAGTTTAAAACCTTGCATTATTTTACTTAAATCGTCGGTCGGATTTAAAGCTTGTTCAAAATCAAAACCGCTACTATTAGCTTTTGGATATTTAGATTTTTTGTTTGTATTTAAAATTCGACTTTCATAACCTTTTGATATTTTATTATTAGTATGTAAAAATTTATCTAATAAACTTTCAAACTCTTCTTTTTCTTCATTATCAAGCTTTAAGTTTGTAATTGGTTTTATATTATTAATTTTATTGTTTTGTTCTTGATATTCCAGTTCGCATTCAGTTTTTATAATTATATCTTTATTAACATTTTCATTAGTTTTTAAAGATACTTTTTTTCTTTCTTTATTTTGTGAATGTTCTTTTAGTTTATCTAACAATACACTTACACTATTTTTATTATCTTCTTTATATGATATCTGATATGTTCCACTTACAATATTTTTAATATCTTCTTTTATATTACTTAAAACTTTTTTATCATCAAAATCATGCATTTTAGGGTATCTTTTAATTAATTCATTAAAAAAGTTATTCCATTTTTCATAAAAAGCATCTAAATTTTTTAATTCTAAACTATATTCAAGTTTCGCTTTTGCAATAATTTCTTTAGCTTTTTCGTTTGCATTAGTTAGCGCTAAAGAAATGCTTTCTTCTTTTTGTTTATAAATATTAAGTTGTCTTGTTAAATCAAAATTCTCTTGTCTTAATTCATTAATTCTAGCTTGCTTTTCTTTTAAATGTCTATCATGTTCTATTTGCTCTAAAATTAAATAATCATCAACCTCTTTAATAGAATATCCTTTTCTTTCTAAACTAAACTCTTTCATTATTTTCCCTTTTAAGTTTTAAATATAACATTTATTATATCATAAGCTTTTTTAAATTCAAAGAAGTTATTATAATATTAATACAAATAAAATGGGGAAAAATATCAAAAGACCGCATAAAAAGATTTTTAATGATACTTTACTATTAAAATAAAAAAATAACATTAAAAAAGATATTAAAATATCAAAAAAAATTAAATTAATTAATAATAAAATACTAAAATTAAAAAAAGAATATAAAAAAACAGAAAAACTAACAAACAAACAAAATGTACCCAAAAAAAGTGAAGAATCAGAATAATAAACAATAAATTTAATTAATAAATATACCGCTATTAAAAATAGAAAAATAGCCAAGATATAATCAAGGCTAGTGAAATGTATAAAATTATTTAAAATTAAAACTACGTTAATTATTGTTGTAATTATTATAAATAATAAATTAACCAATTTGTTTTTGTTCATTAGATTTTGCCTTTTTTTTCAAAACAAAACTATAAACAACTATAAATATTCCTACAAAAATTAATATTAAACTTAGTACTTGAGAAACTTTTAATGCTCCAATGTATAAGCTGTCTCCTCTTAACCCTTCAATTAAAAATCTACCAAGGCCATAAAAACTTAAATATAATCCTGTTGTTAGTCCGTTTTGTTTATTTTTATTATAGACAATAATTAATAAAATAAACCCTAAAATAGACCAAAAACTTTCGTAAAAATATGTTGATAAATGCCATACGCCATCTATATTAGTAGATAATGGAAACCACATTAAATCTGGATTCGTCACTTCTAAACCATAGCAGCAACCAGAAAAATAACATCCTATTCTGCCTATTGCTTGACCTAATATTAGTGCTGGAGCAATTGTATCAGTTAATTTAAAGATATTTATTTTTTTAATTAATGCATAAATAACAACACCCAAAAGTCCACCAATAATTCCGCCATAAATAGCAAGGCCTCCATCCCACACAGATAAAACTTCTACAAAAGACCAAGCTCTTCCACTAAAAATTACATAATAAAGTCTAGCGCCAATTATAGAAAGAGGAAAAATTATTAAAAGCAAATCGAATGTAATATCTGGATTTAATTCACCCTTTTTTTTGAATAAAGTTCTTACAATAAAAAACGCTAACAAAAAAGCCACAGCCATAAGTAAGCCATAAAACGGAATATTTAAACCAAATAAATTAAACGTTTTCGCTGCTATCATCTTTATTTTCTTGTTTCTTCCTTTTAAAAACTAATTTATTTTCAGTTCCTTTGAATAATCTTATAATATTTTCAATATGAGCTATTAATAATAAAATATATATGATAGAAATTAAAATTATTTCTACAAAACTTGTAAAATATATAATTCCAATTATAGTTGCTCCGGTTACTACTGTTAAAGAAGCTAAAGAACCAATTCTTGAAATTAATAAAACAATTAATCCAAATACTAAAAAAATTAATAAACTAATTGGATAAGCTACAGCAAATACACCCATTGCACAAGCTATACCTTTTCCACCTTGAAATTTATAAAATACCGGATACATATGTCCCAAAATAACTGAAAGTCCAGTTGTAAAAATTAATATTTTAACAGGTATATCTGGTGTAACATACAACCCTAAAAAGTAAGCTATTAAACACGGTATAATGGCTTTTAACATATCAAGAACTAAAGTTAAAATTCCCAGTCTAAACCCAAAGTTTCTTGTCATATTCATTGTCCCCGGATTCCCACTTCCAAGTTTTGTTATATCGCTATGTTTTAATTTAGATAAAAGCCTTGCAAAACTTATATTGCCTAGCAAGTATCCTCCTATTATTAAACCCGTAAATATTAAAATTTTAATTATCATAGATCCTCTTCATTTTTATTTTTAAATTTAAATTCAATTGGTGTACCTTTTAAATTTATATTTTTTCTTAAAACATTTTCTAAATATCTTTCATAAGAATAATGCAAATATTTTTTATCATTTACTTTAAAGGTAAATGTTGGTGGTTTTGTTCCAGTTTGTACTGCGTAATAAATTTTTAATTTTTTACCATTATAAACTGGTGGTTGAGTCATTCTAACTGCATCTTGAACAATTTCATTTAATACACTTGTAGAAATTCTAAAACTATTGTGGCTTAAAACTTCGTTAATAAGTGGCATAATTGTATTTACTCTTTGACCAGTTTTACAAGATATATAAAGTGTTTCAAAATAATTCATAAAACTTAAGTCTGTTTCTAATTTTTTATTAAAAGCATTCATAGTTTTGTCATCTTTTTCAATCAAATCCCACTTATTCATTACAATTACAGAAGGTTTTTTTTCTTCGTGAATAATACCCGCAATTCTAACATCTTGTTCGCTTAATGGTTCACTGCTATCAATAACAAGTATTACAATGTCCGCTCTTTTAATAGCTTCCATACTTCTAATTACACTATACCCTTCAACACTATCAAGTTCAATACCACGTCTTCTTCTAATACCAGCAGTATCTATTAAAATATAATCTTTTCCATTGTAAGTAAATGGAGTATCTATAGCATCCCTGGTAGTACCAGCAACGCTAGAAACCACTACTCTATCTTCACCAAGCAGTTTATTTGTTAAACTACTTTTTCCAGCATTTGGTTTCCCAACTATTGCAATTTTAATTTTCTCGTCATCATTTTCATTAACTTTACAAGCAGTTTTAAAATTGCTAACAACTTCATCTAATAAATCACCAAGTCCTTTACTTTGTTCGCTAGAAATAGGAAATGGTGTTCCCAAATTTAATTCATAAAATTCATAAGAATTTTCTACTTCATTATTATCTAATTTATTAACAACTAAAATTATAGGTTTATTAGTTTTTCTTAAATAATCTGCAACTTCTCTATCTTGAGTGGTTATTCCTTCTTTCCCATCTACAAAAAACAAAATAACATCAGCTAAACTTATAGCGATTTCGCTTTGAAGCATAATGTTTTTTTGTACTTCACTATTATTTTTTAAATCTATTCCACCGGTATCTATTAAAGTAAAACTATTATCAAGCCAAACACAATCAGCATAAATTCTATCTCTAGTAACGCCTGGTTCATCTTTAATTATACTTATTCTTTTTCCGGCAATTTTATTAAAAAATGTACTTTTGCCAACATTTGGCCTACCAACTACCGCAACTAAAGGTTTTTTCATAACTTCTCCTGTTTTTTATTATATCACAAATTTTAAACATTTAAAATTAATTTAATATAAATATTTTTTATATTAACAAAAAAGTCTTAGAATTTTCTAAGACTTTAATTTAAAATTCTTTTTCTTTATCATTATTTTTAACTTTAGCTTTCCTAATATTATTAAAAGTATCCAATTCATTTTGAACTAAAGCTCTAAATTGTTCTTCACTTTCAACTTTACTTTCATCAATAACTTTAACTAAATCTTTCAAATGATATTTTAAAGATTGTTTTAAAATTTTATAATTTCCCTCATCTTCAAGCATTTCATCAGATGCCCAATTTAAAGCTTTAACTCCATTTTCTCTAATCAAATGTGACATTGCCATTAAATCATTAACTTTTGCATCTTCTGGTTTATCAAACACAAAACCAGTTAAATTTTCGCCTTTTTTATTAATTAATGCCCACTTTTTATTATATTCACATAAAGCTAAACCATTTTTAAAACTTTTTGCATTACTACAACCACCAAGTAAAATTTCATTTTCACCTTTAGCATTTATAAATCTTAATTTATTACTTCCATAAGTTTTAACCAATGCTAAGTTTTCGCTAAAATCTTCGGCATAAGTAAATTTAGGTTCTATAACAATATTTCCATTTTCATTAATAAAACCATATCTTTCTTCACCATTTAATACTCTACTATAAGCTAATAATTTCATAATATCTCCTATATTTATAATATAACATTATTTGTAAATTTTGTCAATAGTAAAGTTTTATAAAATAATAATAAAAAAAATAAGTGATAATATTGACACTTATTTTATCATTTCATCCACCAAACTAAAAAAATGATTATCTATATTATCTAAACTTTGCAAGTATTTTATTACCATTTCTTTATTTAAAGATAAATTAAAAATATTTGTTTTTATAATATTATTTTTATTAAAATACCCATTAAAATCAAACATTTCGTCATCAATAATAACAAAATTTTTGCAAGAATTATTTTTTAAATAGTTTAAAATTTCTAATCCTCGATTTTGCGTATTGTTTGATATTTCAGTACAGTTTATTTTAATTGTTTTATTTAAACCATTGTTTAAAAGTATTTCAATAGTTTTTTTCATATTAATTCGCCAAGCTGATGTTATAACAATTTCCACATTATAAATATTAGATAATTTTTCTATTAAAAAATTTAAAGCGTTAACACTTTGTGGGTTAAAATCTTTTATTGTACCAGATTTTTTTATTGACTTTTTTAAAATATATTCCCAATCATATAAAACACCATCTATATCTAAAAATATATAAAATTTATCTTTCATAATTTAATTATATCATATAATTTATATAAAATAAATACCAAAATAAAAATTAAAGTATATGTTTTAATTTTTTTAAAGTGCCTAGTATAAAATTATTTTTAATTGGTTTTATTTTTTTAATAAAATATAAAATTCATTACATAATAAAATATAAAATTCATTACATAATAAAAAAAGGTGCCTAAGGCACCCACAAAAAAAGCACCGAATTGGTGCATTTTTTAATTATTTAACTAATTCAACTCTAGCCATATCAGCGTTATCACCTAATCTTTTTCCTAGTTTAATAACTCTTGTATAGCCACCTTTTTGTCCTAATTCTTTGCTTCTAGCATCAAATTTAGGAGCATAAACGTTGAATATTTTTTCAACTAATGGATGTTTAACATCTTTTGTTCTTGCTACAAAAGCACTTTTGCTTTCTTTTTCTTGTTTAGTTTCAGGAATATCGTAAATTAGACTCATAATTTTTCTTCTAGCTGCAAGTTTTTTAGCGCCATCTACGATAACTTCTTTGCTAACTTTTTCACCTTTAGCATTTACTACTGTTTTAGTAGTTTTAACAGTATCTTCATAACTATTGATAGCAAGAGTTAAAACTTTTTCAGTATAGCTAGCAACACTTTTAGCTTTAACTAAAGTAGTTTCTAGTTTTCCATGCCATAATAGATAAGATGCTTGATTTCTAAGTAAAGCTTTTCTTTCTTTTGTAGGAAGTCCTAATTTTTTAATTTGTGCCATCTTACTTTCTCCTTATTATTCTTCATCGTTACGAAGACCTAAGCCTAAATCTTCAAGTTTTTTAATAACTTCTTCTTATTATTTTAGACCTAAATTTCTAACTTTTAACATATCATCTTTTGATTTTTTAGTTAAATCACTAACAGTGTTGATATTAGCTCTCTTTAAGCAATTATAACTTCTAACGCTTAAATCCATATCTTCTATACTCATTTCTAGAACTTTATGTTGTTTTTCATCTTCTCTAGCTTGTAAAATTGATAAATCTTTCATACTATCAACAAGTTCAACAAATAAATTTGTATGATCTTGAATTATTTTAGCACTTAAACTTACAACTTCTCTAGCAGATAAAGTACCATTAGTTTCAACTTCTAAAGTAAGTTTATCAAAATTCATATTTTGACCAATACGAGCATTTTCAACATTATAGTTAACTTTTTTAACTGGTGAGAAAATAGAATCAACTGCAATATAACCAATATCTTCTGTTTCGTCTTTGTTTAAATCAGCAGAAACATAACCACGACCACGACCAATAACAATTTCCATTTCAAATTTTGCACCATCATCTAAAGTTGCAATATGAAGTTCTGGATTTAAAATTTCAACTTGGTCATTAGGTTCAATATCTGCTGCTGTAACTTCACCAGCATCACGTTTATTAATTCTTAAAATGGTTTTGAAATCTTTTTCTAGATTATTTGTTTTAACAGCTAAGCATTTAATATTTAAAACAATATCTATAACATCTTCAACAACACCTTCTACTGTTGAAAATTCGTGTTGAACACCATTAATTCTAATTGCTATTGGAGCAGCTCCTGGAAGTCCACCTAATAGTGTTCTTCTTAAAGCATTACCAATAGTAAGACCAAATCCTCTATCTAGTGGTTCAACAACAAATCTTGCAAAAGTACCATTATCAGACTCTTCACAAGTAATTCTTGGTTTTTCAATTTCCATCATATAAAATAACTCCTTATAAATTACAATTACTTAGAATATAACTCAATAATTAAGTGTTCTCTAATAGTTAAATCAATATCATCTCTTTCTGGATTAGCTATTACTTTACCAGTAAGTTTATCTAAGTCAGCTTCTAACCATTTAGGTGTAACAAGTTTAACGTCTTTAAGTTCTTTAAATAAACCGTTTTCTTTTTTATTTTCTTTAACACAAATTACGTCACCAACTTTAACTTGCATACTAGGAATGTTAGCTTTTTTACCATTCAAAGTAAATAAAGAGTGAGAAACCATTTGTCTTGCTTGATCTCTAGAAGCAGCAAAACCAAGTCTGTAAATAACGTTATCTAATCTTCTTTCTAGTAATGATAACATAACTTCACCAGTTTTACCTTTTTGTCTTTCAGCTTCTTCGTAATATTTTCTAAATTGTTTTTCTTGTACGCCATAAGCTCTTTTAACTTTTTGTTTTTCACGTAATTGTTGTCCATATTCAGAAATTTTCTTTCTCATATTATCATTTCCGTGAACACCAGGAACTGTTGGGCGTCTTTCAAAAGCGCATTTTTTTGAAACACATCTATCGCCTTTTAAGAAAAGTTTACAACCTTCTCTTCTACATAGACGACAATCGGCATCTGTATATCTAGCCATATTTATATAACTCCTTTATTAAATTCTTCTCTTTTTAGGTGGTCTACAACCATTGTGAGCAATAGGTGAAACGTCTTTAATTAATGTAATGTTAAGTTCAGCTGTTTGTAAAGCTCTAATAGCGCTTTCTCTACCATTACCTGGACCTTTAACATATACTTCAACGCTTTCAATTCCTAATTCTTTTGCTTGTTTAGCTGCAGTTTCTGCTGCTTGACCAGCTGCAAATGGAGTATTTTTTCTTGAACCTCTAAATCCAAGTCCACCAGCACTAGCCCAGCTAATAGCATTACCGTTTTCATCGGTAATAGTAACTATAGTATTATTATTAGAAGATTGAATGTGAGCACAACCTTTAGTAATACCTTTAGTTAATTTTTTCTTTTTAGTTTTAGCATTTTTATTAGCACCTGCCATTTTCTATCTCCTTAAAGTTTAAATTACTTTTTATTTTTTCCAGCATTTTTCTTACTCATTCCTCTAGCAGTTCTAGCATTACTATGAGTACTTTGTCCTCTTAAAGTAATACCTTTTCTGTGACGAACGCCTCTGTAAGAACCAATTTCTGTAAGTCTTTTAATGTTTAAAGCAACATCTCTTCTTAAATCGCCTTCAACAACTAAGTTTTTGTCGATATAATTTCTAATTTTTGCTTGGTCGTCTTCAGTTAAATCTTTAACTCTAACATCAGGATTAACTCCTGTTTCCTTACAAATTTTAGTAGCTTGATTTCTGCCAATTCCATAGATATAAGTAAGTCCGATTTCAACTCTTTTATCTTTAGGCAAATCTATTCCAGCAATACGAGCCATATTTTCCTCCAAAAATTAATATTTATTTAAACTGTTTGTAAAATTTCAGCCGCATACAAACAGGTAGTTTTCAATTTTATAAAACAAACAAAAGGCAAGCAAAAATTAACCTTGTCTTTGTTTATGTTTTTTATCTTTGCAAATTACTAAAACTTTTCCTTCTCTTTTAATAACTTTGCATTTATCACACATAGGTTTAACAGATGGTCTAACTTTCATAATCTTTCTCCTTTTAAAAGTGTCTTTTGTTTGTTATTTTTTATCTCTCCATGTAATTCTTCCTTTAGTTAAATCATACGGAGATAATTCACAGCGAACTTTATCGCCAATCATTATTCTAATGTAGTTAATTCTTAATTTTCCAGATGGATACGCAGTAATTACATGTCCATTTGAAAGTTTTACTTGAATATTGTCTCTTGAAGTATCAATTACTTCGCCTTCCATTTCGATTACATCATCTTTTGGCATTAAAATTCCCCCTTAACCAATATAGTATATCATACTATTTTAAAAATTTCAATCACTTTTTAAAATTTTTTATAAAACTGTAAATTTCTGAGTCAAAAACTTTTAAATTTTCAGTTATTTTTTGTTTAATACTTTCACTTTTTGCATTAAGCAATTTTATATGTTTTAAATTTTTCTTTTTTGGATTTTTAATTTTTCGTGCATCTCCATCAACCAACCACACTTGTGTATTGGTCGCTGAATATATTAAATACACGTTCCCGCTATCTCTTCCTTTTAAAGACTGAGCGAGACTACCAATAATTTCGTTCATAATTTTCCCTATAAACTTAAAATTTTTATACCGTCACTAGTAAAAGCCACAGTATTTTCATAGTGAGCACTTGGTTTTCCGTCTTGTGTTCTACAAGTCCAACCATCATAATCTATATAAATTTCCTTACGTCCCATATTAATCATAGGTTCAATAGCTAAAGTCATTCCTTCTTTAATTATTTCACCTGTGTTTTTTATTCCATAATTTGGAACTTCAGGATCTTCATGTAAATTTTTACCAATTCCATGTCCCACCATTTCTCGAACTACAGAAAAACCATTTTTTTCAGCAAACTCTTGAATTTGAGCACCAATTGTCCCTATTCTATCACCAATTTTAATGTTTTCTATACCTTTAAAAAAACATTCTTTAGTAATATCTATAAGTCTTTGTTTTTCTTTACTAATTTTACCAACGGCAAAAGTTCTTGCAGCATCTCCATGATAGCCCCCTTTTAAAGCTCCACAATCAATGCTTATAATATCTCCCTCTTTTAAAATTATATTGTTGCTTGGTATTCCATGAACAACAACATCGTTTACGCTAGCACAAATACTAGCTGGAAAACCACCATAATTTTTAAAATTAGGAATAGCATTATTTTTTCTTATAAAATCTTCGGCAATTTCGTCTAATTTCTTAGTTGAAATCCCTGGTTTTATATACTTTTCAATTTCTTCTAATGTATGTTTAACAATTTGATTTGCAATATACATTCTTTGAATTTGTTCTTCTGTTTTAATTGTTATCATTATAGCTTCTCCAACAACTCGGCAAAAACAATATTAATATCACCCTCGTTTGAAATGGTAACCAACTTGTTTTCATCCATGTATTTATTTAATACTGGAAATGTTGCCTCATTAAAGGCCTTTATTCTTTTTAACAATGTTTCTTCATTATCATCAACTCTTTTTGTTAATGCTGTATTACATTTTTCACAATAAGTTTTACTATATTCTTTAGAATTATAGTTTAATCCACATTTTGGACATATAAACCTATGAGCTAATCTATCAATTAAAGTTACTTCACTTACAGTTGAGTAAACAACCTTATCTATAGTGACTATTGTATCTAACATTTCTGCTTGAGCCATATTTCTTGGATAACCATCTAAGATAAATCCCTTTTTGCAATCAGATTTACTAAGTCTGTCTTCAAGTATAACTTTTGCTAAATCATCATTTATAAGTTTACCTTCTTTCATGATTGTAGCAATATAAGTTGAATATTTAGTTTTTCCATTTGCTACATTTCGCAATAAATCCCCCATAGAAATATGAGGAATTTTGAAATGCTCTGATAATAATTTGCCCAAAGTGCCCTTTCCACTTAGTGGAGCACCTATTAAAACAAAATTCATTTATTTAAGAAATCCTTTATAATTTGTTGTTAATATTTGTGCCTCAAGTTGTTTATTAAATTCTAACGCAACTGAAACTACGATTAGCATACCTGTAGCACTAAATGCATTTATTAGTGAACTACTTCCACCAACAAAAGTGAATATTAATGTTGGAACAATTGCTATAAATGCTAAGAATATAGCACCAAATAAAGTAATTCTATTATTAATTCTTTTTAAATAATCTGCAGTTGGTTTACCTGGACGAATACCTAAAATAAATCCACCATTAGATTGAATTTGTTTTGCAACATCTTCAGGATTAAACATCATTTGAGATGTAAAGAAAGCAAATAATAAAATTAATATGCCCATAACTAAAGTATAAGGCCATGTTCCAGCTCCCAAGTTCATTGCATACCAAGTTGCTGCTTTACTTGTTGGCCAAAACATACTCATAATTAATTGTGGCAAGCTTAAAAAGCTCATTGCAAAAATAATTGGAAGTACACCAGTTCCCATTAAACGAATAGGAATAAAGTTACTTTGACCACCATACATTTTTCTGCCTTTTATTTGTTTTGCATATTGTACTTGAACTTTTCTTTCGGCAAGGTCCATAAATACAATTAATCCAAATATAACAATTGCAGCACCAAAGAATAATAAAATATTCCATAGTCCATCAATATTACCTGCAAATACATCTTTGAAACTAGCTAATATTGCTGTTCCAGCAGTTGATAAAATACCAACAAAAATTAAAATAGATAAACCATTAGCTACACCGATTTCAGTGATTTTTTCACCTAACCAATAAGTAAGCATAGCTCCAGCAATTAAACAAATTGCAACAAAAGTACAAGCAAGCCAAGTTGGAAGAGTTGTTCCAAATAAACTTAATTCTATAGAACTACTAAATCCAACACAAATACCAACTGCTTGAGCAATTGCTAAAAATAATGCAGCATATTTTGTATATTTTGCAATTTTCTTTCTACCTTCTTCGCCCATTTGAGATAATCTTTGAAGTTTTGGTATAGCAAAAGTTAACAATTGTAAAATAATTGATGCATTAATATAAGGTGTAACACCTAGCGCAAAAAATGTTCCATTGGCAAGAGCACCACCACCAATACCATTAAGTAAACTTAAAAAGTCTTGGCTCTTAATTGATGCCCTAAAAGTTTCTGTTGTAATACCTGGAATAGGTAACCAACATCCTAATCTAAAAATAAACAATAAACCCAAAGTAATAAAGATTTTTTTACGAATACCTTTATCTTTGAATGCATTTACTAATGTTGTAAACATTATAACACCTCAACACTTCCGCCTGCTTTTTCAATTTTTTCTACAGCAGACTTAGAAAATTTTGCAGCTTTAACTTGTAAAGCTTTTGATAAATTACCACATCCTAAAACTTTTAAACCAGCTGGTTCAATTTTAGAAATGATATTCATTTGTTTTAAAACTTCAACAGTTACTACTGTGTTATCTTCTAGTCTATTTAAATCTTCAACATTAACTACTGAAAATACTTTTTTAAATTGATTGTTAAAACCTCTTTGTGGAAGTCTACGAGTAATAGGCATTTGGCCACCTTCAAAGCCTGGACGAACTCCGCCACCGCTTCTAGCGTTTTGACCTTTATGTCCTTTACCACTTGTTTTACCAAGTCCTGAACCAATACCGCGACCTAATCTTTTAGATGCTACTTTTGAATTTTCAGCAGGAGATAATTCGTTAATTCTCATATTCTTCTTCTCCTTAAATTTTCTCTACTTTAACTAAATGTTTAACTTTGAAAATCATACCATTAACAGCAGGGTTGTCAGGTAAAACATTTTCATCATTTAATTTTCTTAAACCTAAACTTTCTAAAACTTTTACTTGATTTTTATTAAAACCAATTGAGCTTTTTACGTAAGTTACTTTTAATTTTCCTTCCATGTTACCCTCCTATTAAACTTCTTCTGGTTTTAAACCACGAAGAGCAGCTACTTGTTCTCTTGTTCTCAAACTAGTTAAACCATTTAAAGTTGCTTTAACTGTATTGATTTTATTTCTTCCACCATAAGATTTTGTAACAATATCTTTAATACCAGCAAGGTCGATTACAGCACGAACTGCACCACCGGCGATAACACCAGTACCTTCTTTAGCAGGTAATAATAAAATAGTAGAAGTTGCAAATTTTCCTTCAACTTCATGAGGAATAGTTGAACCTACAATATTAACATATTGCATATTCTTTTTTGCTGATTGAAAAGCTTTTTCAACAGCAACAGAAGTTTGACTAGCTTTACCACTTCCGATACCAACACGACCTTTTTTGTCGCCTACTACCATTGTAGCACTAAAGTTTAGAGTTCTACCGCCTTTAACAACTTTAACAACTCTACGAACACTTACTAGTCTTCTTTCTAGTTCATCTTCTTTTCTAACTTTATTAAATTCTTCTCTTTTAGCCATTTTACTTCCTCCTAAAACTCTAAGCCAGCACTTCTAGCTGCATCTGCTATAGCTTTAACTCTTCCAGTGTAAAGATAACCAGCTCTGTCAAATACTACAGTTTTAATATTAGCGTCTAATGCTCTTTTAGCAATAGTTTCACCAATAACAGTAGCAACTTCAGTTTTAGTTTTTCCTTTAATGCTATCTGCTAATGCTTTTTCTAAGCTTGATGCACTTACTAAAGTGATGCCTTTAGTGTCGTCTATAATTTGAGCATAAATATTTGAGCTACTTCTATAAACGCATAGTCTAGGACGTTCACTTGTACCAGCTAAGTTTAATCTAATTTTTTTATGACGATTAACTCTTATGCTATTTTTATCAATTTTCTTAATCATAACTTATGCTCCTTATTTTTTACCAGCTTTTTTACCTTCTTTACGGATTACTTCTTCGTTTTCATATCTAATTCCGTAAGCATGATAAGGTTCTACTGGTTTTATATCTCTAATTTTAGAAGCCACTTGGCCAACTAATTCTTTGTTTATTCCACTTACTTCAACTCTGTTAGCATCTAGTGCATTTAATTTAATACCTTCAACTTCAACAACTTCAGCAGGTTTAGAATAACCAATATTTAACACTAATTTATTTCCTTGTTTAGTTGCTCTATAACCAACACCATTAATAACAAGTACTTTTTTAAAGCCTTCTTTAACACCTTTAACCATATTAAAGATTAAAGCTCTATAAAGACCGTGTTTTGCTTTAATTTCTTTTGCTTCACTATTTCTAGTTAAAATTACTTCATTGTTTTCTACAGTTACTTTAATATTTTTATCTACGATTTGAGATAGAGTACCAAGTGGGCCATTTACAGTAACTAAATTGTTACTATCAATATTAACACTTACGCCATCTAAAATCTTAACAGGCATTTTTCCAATTCTTGACATATCTTTCTCCTTTCTTACCACACATAAGCAAGTACTTCGCCACCAAGATTTTGGCTTCTAGCTTGTTTATCTGTCATAACTCCTTTGTTAGTAGAAATAATAGCAATACCTAAACCATTTATAACTTTAGGTAAATCTTCAGCATTAGAGAAAATTCTTAAACCTGGTTTAGAAATTCTTTTTATGCCTTGAATAACTTTTTCGCCATTAGGGCCATATTTTAAAGTAACTTTAATATTCTTTTTAACGCCTTCGCTAGTTTCTTCAACTTGGCTGATATAACCTTCAGCTAGTA
Organism: Clostridiales bacterium; assembly: GCA_015055535.1. Classification (GTDB taxonomy): domain Bacteria; phylum Bacillota; class Clostridia; order Christensenellales; family UBA1242; genus UBA7868. The sequence continues at coordinate 10,090 of SVIA01000008.1, read as the reverse complement.
AAATGTTAGCAATAGACATTTTTAATTTAGATGATGGTATAACAACATCTTCTTTTTTTGCAGTAATAGCATTACGAATTCTTGTAAGCATATCTGCGATTGGATCAAATTTCATACATACTCTCCTTTTACCAGCTTGATTTTACAACACCTGGAATTTCTCCTCTATTTGCCATTTCTCTAAAGCAAACCCTACAAATACCATATTTTTTTAGTACTGAATGTGGTCTACCGCAGATTGTGCAACGAGTGTATTCACGTGTTGAAAATTTTTGTTTTCTAGCTTGTTTAACTTTTAAACTTTTCTTTGCCATAATTTACTCCTTACGCTCTAAATGGGAAGCCAACATGTTTTAATAATGCTTTAGCTTCTTCATTAGATTTTGCTGTAGTAACTACTACAATATCGAAACCTCTAACTTTCTCAATTTTATCATATTGAATTTCTGGGAAAATTAATTGTTCTTTAATACCTAAACTATAATTACCTCTTCCGTCGAAAGCTTTTTCATTGATACCTTTAAAATCTCTAACTCTAGGTAAAGCGATTGATAATAATTTATCTAAAAATTCATACATTTTTTCGCCTCTTAAAGTAACTTTAGCACCAAGTTTCATTCCTTCACGAAGTTTGAAGTTAGCAATTGATTTTTTTGCATTAACAATTACAGGTTTTTGACCAGTAATAGCTTGAATTTCATCAACAGCCAAGTTAAAGCTTTTAGAATTATCTTTAACATCGCCAAGACAAGTGTTAATTACAATTTTTTCAATTTTTGGAACTTCATTAATATTTTTATAACCTAGTTCTTCTTTTAGAGCAGGAATAACATTATTTTTATAGTGTTCTTGTAATCTATTCATTTTTTATTTCCTCCTTACTCTTTATCTGCAGTAGCTTTTTTAGTTGTAGTTTTTTTAGTTTTAGTTGTTTTTTCACTAGCTACTTCTTTTTTCGATTCTTTAGTTGCTTTTTTAGCTGCTTTTTTATTAGCTTCTAAAATAGCTCCACATTTTTTACATACTCTAACCATTTTGCCATCAACTTCTTTTTTAGCAATTCTAGTTGCATCATTACAAGCAGCACACATTACCATAACATTAGATGCATTGATAGGTGCTTCCATAGAAACGATTTCACTTTTTTGTTGAGTATTTCTTGCTTTTTTATGTTTTTTAACAATGTTAACATTAGAAACGATAACTCTGTTTGTTTTAGGAGAAACTGCTAAAACGCTACCAGTTTTGCCTTTATCTTTTCCGGCTAAAACAACAACTGTATCGCCTTTTTTAACGCTTAAACTATTCATTTTAACTTCCTCCTATAAAACCTCTGGTGCAAGTGAAACTATTTTCATATAATTTTTTTCTCTTAATTCTCTTGCAACAGGTCCAAATATACGTGTTCCTTTAGGTTCTTTGTTATTATCAATAATAACAGCAGCATTATCATCAAATTTAATATGAGAGCCATCTGGTCTTCTTAAACCTTTAGCACTTCTTACGATAACAGCTTTAACAACATCACCTTTTTTAACTACTCCACCAGGAATAGCAGTTTTAACAGAAGCTACGATAACATCACCAATGTTACCACTTCTTCTAAAAGAACCGCCAAGTACACGAATACACATAATTTCTTTTGCGCCAGTATTATCGGCAACTTTCAATCTTGTTTGTGGTTGTATCATAACTCCTCCTATTTAGCCCTTTCAACGATTCTTACTACTCTGTGGTATTTATCTTTGCTTAGTGGTCTAGTTTCCATAATTTCAACTGTATCACCAATTCCACAAGAATTTTGTTCATCATGAGCTTTATATTTTTTAGTCTTTTTTACGAATTTTTTATATAGTGGATGTTTAACTTGGCTTTGTACTTCAACAACAATAGTTTTATCCATTTTGTTAGAAACAACAATACCAATTCTTTTTCTACGGTCATTTCTTTCTAAATTTTCCATAACTCACTCCTTAATTAGAACCCTTAACAGATTTGTTAAGTTCTCTTTCTTTAATAATAGTTTTTACTTTAGCAATATCTTTTTTGATAGTGTTTAAACTCATTGGATTAGCTAATTGACCAGTAGCGTGAGAAAAACGTAAATTAAATAATTCCACTTTTAAATCTTTTAGTTTAGAATTTAATTCTTCAGTAGTCATTTCTCTAAAATTTTTAGTTTTCATTATTCTTCACCACCTTTGTTAGCGTCTGTTGTTACTTCTTCTTTCTTTATAATTTTAACTTTACAAGGAAGTTTGTGTGAAGCAAGTCTTAGAGCTTCTCTAGCAGTTTCTTCAGCGATTCCACCAATTTCAAATAAAACTCTACCTGGTTTAACAACAGCTACCCAGTATTCTACGCTACCTTTACCGCTACCCATTCTTGTTGCAGCAGGTTTTTTAGTAACTGGTTTGTGAGGGAAAATTTTAATCCAAACTTTTCCACCTCTTTTTGTAAATCTAGTCATTGCAACACGGGCTGCTTCAATTTGATTTGAAGTAATCCAGCAAGGTTCTTGAGCAACTAAAGCAAAGTCACCATAAGAAATAGTGTTACCTCTTAATGCTTTACCAGTCATTCTACCTCTGTGTTGTAATCTTCTTTTAACTCTTTTAGGCATCAACATATTAGTTTTCCTCCTTATTTATGTTAGAAGGTCTTTTACCTAAAACTTCACCTTTGAAAATCCAAACTTTAACGCCAATAACGCCAAAAGTTGTGTGAGCTTCGCAAGTTCCATAATCGATATCAGCTCTGATAGTGTGTAATGGAAGGCTACCTTCATGTTCGAATTCGCTTCTAGCAATTTCAGCGCCATCTAATCTACCGCTAACCATAACTTTAATACCTTCAGCACCAGCTTTCATTGCTTTTTGGATAGCTTGTTTCATACATCTTCTCCAAGAAACACGTTTTTCTAGTTGTTTTGCAATAGAATCTGCAACAATAGTAGCATCAGTATCAACTTTTTTAACTTCTCTGATGTTAACTGTAATATTGTTACAACTGCTAATTTTAGCAATTTCTTTTTTAATAGCTTCAACTCCAGCACCTTTAACCCCGATAAGCATACCAGGTCTACCTGTTAAAATAGTAACAGTTAGTCTTGTTTGAGAACGTTCTATTAAAATTTTAGAAATACTGCATTGATTATAATTTTTCATTAGGGTTTCTCTAATTTTGCTATCTTCTAAAATATTTTTAGCAATATCTTTTTTATTACCAAACCATTGAGAATCCCAAGTTTTATTAACTTTTAATCTTAATCCAATTGGACTAACTTTTTGTCCCATACAATTCTCCTTTTAATTAATTAACTGTACCTAAAATAACAGTTATATGAGTTGTTCTTTTTAAAATTCTTGTTCCTCTGCCTTTTGCTCTTGGCATCATTCTTTTCATGATTGGGCCACAGTTTGCAACAGCAGTTTCAACGAATAAATCGTCTTTGTTTAAATTCATATTATGTTCAGCATTACTAGCTGCGCTATTTAAAACTTTTAAAATACTGATACTTGCAGTATTAGGAAGAGCTTCTAAAATAGCGGCTGCTTCAACATATTTTTTACCACGAATGGTAGCTAATATTCTATTTACTTTGCTAGGACTAATTCTAACATATTTAGCTGTAGCTCTAGCCATATTGTTAACATTTGCCATTTAAATTATCCTCCTATTTTTTTGCGCCTTTTCCTGCTGCAGTTTTCTTATCGCCCGCATGACCTTTAAAAGTTCTAGTTGGAGCGAATTCACCAAGTTTGTGACCAACCATATCTACAGTACAATATACTGGAATATGTTTTTTACCATTATGAACTGCAATAGTATGACCAACAAATTCTGGGTAAATAGTAGAAGCTCTACTCCAAGTTTTAACAACTTGTTTTGTATTTGCTTCGTTCATTTTTTTAATTCTGTTTAATAATCTTTCTTCTACGAAAGGTTTTTTCTTTAATGATCTACTCATACTTTTTTACTCCTAATTAACACGCTTAATAATAAGTTTGTTAGAATATTTTTTATGTTTTCTAGTTTTGTTACCCATAGCTGGTTTACCCCATGGAGTTCTAGGATTACTATGTCCAACTGGGTTTTTACCTTCACCACCACCATGTGGATGGTCAACTGGGTTCATAACAGCACCACGAACAGTAGGTTTAACACCTAAGTGTCTTGTTTTACCTGCTTTACCAATATTAACAAGTTCATAATCTAAGTTACCAACTTGACCAATTGTAGCACGGCAAGCTAAAGGAACTTTTCTCATTTCGCCACTAGGCATTTTAATTGTAGCGTATTTTCCTTCTTTAGCCATAATTCTAGCTTCAATACCAGCAGAACGAGCAATTGCGCCACCTTTTTTAGGTTGTAGTTCAATATTATGAACAACGATACCTACTGGAATATTTTCAAGTGGTAAACAGTTACCAACTTTTATTTCGCTATTTGGGCCACTTGTTACAACATCACCAACATTTAAACCGTTAGGTGCTAAAATATATCTTTTTTCTCCGTCTACATAATTTAATAAAGCAATGTATGCTGAACGGTTTGGATCATATTCAATACTTGCAACTTTTGCAGGAATATCATCTTTATTTCTTTTGAAATCTATAACTCTGTATTTAACTTTGTTTCCACCACCAATGTGACGAACTGTTATTCTACCATAAGAGTTTCTACCACCAGTTTTTTTCTTTTTAGCTAATAAGCTTTTTTCTGGAGCTTTTTTAGAAAGTTCTGAATAGTCAGAAGTAGTCATTGCTCTTAATGATGGAGTTACTGGATTATATGTTTTAATTGCCATAATTTATTTATCCTCCTAATTAACTCAAGCTATCAAAAAACTCAATAGATTTACTGTCTTTACATAAAGTAACATAAGCTTTTTTGAATTTTGAAGTATAACCTTGAGCTCTACCTTGAACTTTGAATTTTCCATCATAATTTAAAGTGTTAACTTTTTCTACTTTAACACCGAAAATATCTTCTACTGCTTTTTTGATTTCAGCTTTGTTAGAATCTCTCTTAACAATAAAAGCATATTTTTTGTTTGCAACATCACTATAACTTTTTTCTGTTAATAGAGGTTTAATAATAACATCATATTGTTTCATTATTTACAAGCCTCCTCTAATTTTTTAATAGCACTTTCAGTTATAATAACATTTTTATTTGCAACTACTTCATATGTGTTTAATAAGCTAACTTCAACAACAGAAAGTGTTGGAATGTTATTTGCTGCTCTTAAAACATTTTCATTAGCGCCATCTATTACTAATACAGTGCTTTTATCCATTTTAAAATTATTTAAAACGTTTTGCATAGCTTTAGTTTTAGCTTCGATGCTAATATTATCTAAAACTGTAATTTCATTTTGTTCTAATTTTTTGCTTAATGCACTTTTGAAAGCAACTTTTTTAGCTTTTGCATTAACTTTTTTAGAAAAATCTCTTGGTTTTGGTGCAAACACAACTCCACCGCCTGTCCATTGTGGACCTTTAGTAGAACCTTGTCTTGCATGACCTGTATGTTTTTGTGCCCAAGGTTTTTTAGCATGACCTCTAACTTCTGTTCTAGTTAAAGTACTTTTTGTACCTTGGCGTTGATTTGCTAGATAAGCAACTATAACTTCATGTATTAAAGCTTCGTTATAAGGTGTTTTAAATACTTCATCACTTAAAGTTACTTTACCGCATTCTTCAGCATTTATATTATAAACTTTAACTTGCATAATCGACTCCTTTATTTACCTTTAACAGCTGTTTTAATTGATAAAATAGCTCCTTTAGGACCAGGAACTGCACCTTTAATTAAAAGTACGTTTCTGTCTGTATCAACTTTAACAACTTCTAAGTTTTGAATTGTTACTTTTTCGTTACCGTATTGACCAGCAAGTTTTTTACCTTTGAAAACTCTGCTTGGTAAACTGTTAGCACCCATTGAACCACTTGATCTATGAACAAGAGATACACCGTGTGTCATTCTATTTCTATGTGCATTCCATCTTTGGATAACACCTGTAAAACCTCTACCACGTGTGAAACCAGTAACATCTACTTTTTCACCTTCAGCGAAAATTCCACAATTAATTACATCACCAACATTTAATGTGTCGTAATCTTTACTTTCAATTTCTCTAACATATTTTTTGCTAGAAACATTAGCTTTTTTAAATTCACCCATTTCAGCTTTGTTTAGTAAACTTTCTCTAGTTTCTTTAAACGCTACTTTTAATGCTTTGTATCCATCGTTTTCTTCTGTCTTTTTTTGTAGGATACTAACTGGGCCAGCTTCTACAACTGTTACAGGAACAACTAAACCGTTGCTTGCGAAAATTTGAGTCATTCCAAGTTTTTTACCTAAAATTTCGTTTTTCATATTACTCTCCTTTTCTCCTATACTTTAATATTGATATCTACGCCAGCTGGTAAATCTAACTTCATGAAAGCGTTGATTGTTTTAGCTGATGGGCTTAAAATATCAATAACCCTTTTGTGTGTTCTTGTTTCAAACTGTTCACGAGAATCTTTGTGTTTGTGTGGTGAACGAATAACTGTTACCACTTCTCTGTCAGTTGGTAGTGGAATAGGTCCACTGATTTTACAACCATTTTTGTTTGCAACATCTACAATTCTTAATGCAACTTGATCGATTAAGCTATGGTCATAAGATTTTAATTTAATTCTAATTTTTTGTGTTGCCATTTGTTTTTTATCTCCTTTTTAAATTAATTCAAAGCATTAACATATTGCCGTGTGTTTCATAAGTTTTAACTTAAAAAAATGCTTGAATTAAACGTTTAGTTTCTTTTCTAAACTAGGTTGAATTAAGTTCTCTCGTCGCTACCTAAAGGCTAGGCACGTAGTAACCTTAATTGTCATCCCTAAATTACACAGCATAGATATATTACTACAATTTGCAAACATTGTCAACACTTTTTTTAAAATATTTTTATATTTTTTTTATCCCATTTTTTATGCCATTTTTTACCTAATTTTATAACAAAAAAATAAGAACTTATTTCAAAAATTTTAAAACAAGTTCTCAATTATTTTATTTTAATATTCTCTTTTAAAGTATTCCATTATTAATGGTTAATTAAATTCTGGGAATGGTTCTGTACTTCTATCTTCATAATGACTATAAGCTTCTTTATAATATTTTGATACAATGTCATTTAAATCTGATTTTAAATTATTTCTAAAATCTTTATCCATATAAAAATATCCACCATCAAAATTCTTATCACTAAAATGTTCGTTATACAAAGCCATAACATCATTTACAAAAGGTTTATTTGCTTCAGCTACTTTATTCACGTCTAGACCTTTTTCAAATAACTTATTTAATCTTAAACACATTTCAAACAAATTGTAAAATACCATATTTTCAAATTCATATCTAAAACATGTTTTGTAACTATATTCATCTTTACCTGTTTTTTTCATATAAAGTTCATAATTTAATTCAGCATTTTGAAATTTAACGTCATTAATAAATTCTTTAGCAAAATATTTGTTATATTCAGCAATCATTTTATCGCACTTCTTCTCATTGCTTAAAATTTTATTTTTCATTATTTTTTTAATATTATATGCAAGTTCATCTTTACCAAAATAAAATTTTTTGTTTTTCATATTTAGTCCCCTATGTTTATATGATAACATAAACGCAATAATATTTCAAGCATTAATTTTAAAAATTTAAAAAACAAAAAAGCACATTGCTGTGCTTTTAATTATTAAAATTCTTTAACTGCTCTTTTTTCTTTTTTATCAAATTTATTTTTAGTAATTTGTTGTTTTAAATTTTCAACAGCAATATCTATACTTTTATACATATCATCACTTTTGCCTTTTGCTTTTAATTCAAAAGAATTGTAGTTTGTTAAAAGTGATACACTATGTTCACGATTTTCTATTGAAAATGTAACATATACGGTAGGTTCTCCTCCTTTAAAAAATTTTTCTAGCTTGTTTAGTTTTTTAACACATAAACCTTCTAGCGCTTCAGACTTAATGTCGTTTGTAAATTCTACTCTCATAATAGAACCTCCTTATATTTAATTGTATTATAATTATACTAATAATATATTTATATGTCAAATAAATTTACTTAAATTTTCGCACGCAATTTTAGCACATAAATTTTCAGCTTTTTGTTTTGTTTTACCTTTTGCTTTTGTTGCAAACTTATCGTTTATATAAAGTTTTACTTCAAAAGTTTTATCATTATCAAGTCCAATTTCATCAGTAGTATAATAGTTTACCTTTCCTTTTTTTGCTTGAACCAATTCTTGTAGTTTTGTTTTGTAATCTAAAGTTTCATTCATTAAATTATCAATATTATCTTTGTTTTTAATTAAAAACTTGTAAACAAAACTCTTACAAATACTCACTCCGCCGTCTAGATATAACGCTCCTAAAAGCGCTTCAAAAAAATCCCCTTTTATAGCTTCAGATTTTATTAAAGATTCGGGAGAAACTTTTATAAACTCATCAAGTTTGTTTTCGGTTATATTTTTACTTAAATTTTCACAACTAACAATTTTAGCTCTTAGTTTACTTAATTCTCCTTCTTTTAACGAATATTCATTAATTAAATATTCTGTTACAATTAAGCCTAAAACACTATCTCCTAAAAATTCTAAACGTTCATTATTTTTCAAAGAATATTTATGAGCAAATGAGGAATGGTATGTAGCTGTATTTAAAAGCTCAATATTATTAAATTTATAATTTATAATTTCTTCTATATTTTTCATTAATCTTCTTCCACATTTAATTTAGAAAATTCATTTTCTAGTTTTTCTACTACCTTATTTTCTATTAATTGCATTGCTTGTTTTACAGCAGATTCAAAAGATAGATGTGAACTAGAACCATGCACTTTTATTAATATATGTTTTAAGCCAAGTAAAATTGAACCACCTTGACCTTCAATATTAAATTCTTTCTTTAAGCTCTTAAACACTTTTCTCATAAATAGCGCGCCAATTTTAGCTGAGAAAGATTTTTTAACTCCTTGTTTAAGTTTTTTCATTACAACTTGAATTGCGCCTTCTGTTCCTTTTAATAAAACATTCCCAGCAAAACCATCACATACAAAAACATCAGCATCGCCGCTCAAAAATTCTCTTGCTTCAAAATTACCAACAAAATTAATAGGCATTTCTTTTAAAAGCGGATATGTAGTTTTTGCTAGATCATTACCCTTGTGTTCTTCTACGCCATTATTTAATAAAGCTATTCTTGGGTTTTTTATACCCATAACTTCTTCCATATAAATTTTACCCATTAAAGCAAAATGGCATAAATTAATTGGTTTACAATCTACGTTTGCACCACAGTCTATTAACATTACTCTTCCACCATTTAAAGTTGGAAGCATAGGACAAAGTGCCGGACGAGATATTCCCTTAATTCTTCCCACCTTTAAAAATCCACCTGTTAAAACTGCACCTGTACTTCCGCCAGAAATTAATGCATCATAGCCTTCTTTTAAAGTATTTAACCCCACAACTAAACTACTATCAGTTTTTTCTCTAATAGCTTTAGTTGGAGTATCATTACAAGAAATTTCTGTTGGTGCATGAATAACTTTAATTTGTTCAGCATTATATTTATAATTTTTTAATTCTTCTAAAATATCTTGTTCATTTCCAACTAATGTTATTTCTAAATCTTTATATTCATTAACCGAATTAACCCCGGCTAACACAACTTGTTTATAACCCTTATCACTTCCTAGAGTATCAAATAAAATTTTTATCATAAAATCTCCTCGATAAATTATAAACAATTTTTTTGTTATTTGTCAAACATAAAAAAATAAATTTATATATAAATAAAAAAACTACAGCTTTAGCCATAGTTTTAATATTTCTCAAAAATTAATTTTCTTTAACTTTTTTTGTTGTATCAATAATTTGTTCACCTTTATAGTAACCACATTTAGAACAAGCTTGATGTGGTAATGTATATTCGTGACAATGTGGGCATTTTACAACAGAAGGTGTTGAAACTTTCCAGTTTGCTTTTCTGGAATTACGCCTTGCTTTACTAACCTTAATCTTTGGAACAGC
>SVIA01000007.1 GCA_015055535.1 Clostridiales bacterium | reverse complement strand
TTAGTAATTTTACACAATATTGAAAATAATCCAAATTACGCCCCAATGATTTTTAATCCAAATATGGTGGAGTAATGTAAAGTATATTTTTCAGATTTGTTTTTAAAGTACTCGAATTCGAGTGTTTAAGATAGTATAAAACTTAAGGTGTTCGGTAGAGGTGCAGGATTTGTAGAAGAAAGAAAACAAACTAATCCTTTTGTATTAAAATTAGGAAAACGCAAAAAGGCCAATAATTATAACCTGTTGAATTTAAAAGGTCAAAAGCTTTTTCTGTTTCATTTCTAAAAGAACAAAAATTAGCATAATCAATTTTATTGAAAATATCATCGCTAGAAACGGTAATTAATTTTATTAATGTTTTTTCTATATTTATATTATCAAACTCATCAAATAAATGATATTGAGAGCAGTGTGCTTTTAAAAAATATTTTATTACATCTTCATTGAAAAATTTTAGATATTTGTTTAATGCAAAATTCAACCTGCATTCTTCTGGTTGTTCATAAATATCTTTCATAATACCATGTATTGTCAGCATTTTGTTCCTTTATTTTGAATGTATTATTTAACAAAAATCGCGCCTGCAACACCGTTGGTAAAGATATAAATTCCTTCAGTGTTCAAACGCGACGTATTGTGGCGGAGAAGATGGGATTCGAACCCATGCGCCCTGTTACAGACCTAACCCCTTAGCAGGGGGTCCCCTTAACCACTTGGGTACTTCTCCGTGATTGCTTATTGATTATTTAATTGTTAACGATATTTAATATATCAAATTTTATTTGCTTTGTCAAACATTTTTTTATTTTATTTTTTACTTTTATTTGAATTATTGTTTTATTTGTCTAATTTTGTAATTTTTTTAATTTTTAATTTTACATTACTTAATTTATTTATTATTTTATATTTATTTGTAATATTAGTATAGATGCATTTTATCTTTTTTTTTAATTTACTTTACTTTTTATTGTTGTTTGTGTATATTTAAACTAGGAGATTTTATAAATGGGACTTTTTTCGTATATTTTTGCTAGTGATAATGCTAGAAATATTAAAAAATTAAAAGTAATTGCAGATAAAGTAGTTGCTTTAGAAGAAGAATATTCAAAACTTTCTGATGAAGAATTAAAAAATAAAACAAACATTTTTAAAGAAAGATTAAATAATGGCGAAACTTTAAATGGTATTTTACCTGAAGCTTTTGCAACAGTTAGAGAGGCAAGCTATAGAGTATTAAAAATGAAACACTTTTATGTTCAAATAATTGGTGGTATATGTTTACATCAAGGAAGAATTGCAGAAATGAAAACTGGAGAAGGTAAAACGCTAGTAGAAACTCTTCCAGCTTATTTAAATGCTTTAAGTGGTAATGGTGTTCATATTATTACAGTTAATGAATATTTAGCAAGTCGTGATAGTGAATGGATGGGTAAAATTTTTAACTTTTTAGGGTTAACTGTTGGTATAACACTATCAGGAATGAATCAAGATGAAAAACGTAAAGCTTATGCTGCTGATATAACTTATGGTACAAATAGTGAAATGGGGTTTGATTATTTAAGAGATAACATGCTTCAAAGAAAAGAAGATTTTTGTCAAAGAGGTTTAAATTTTGCAATTATCGATGAGGTAGATAGTATTTTAATTGATGAAGCAAGAACTCCGTTAATTATTTCTGGTGGACAAGGAATGAAAGCTGGAGATGTTTATTATACTTGTCAAAAATTTGTAAGAACATTAGTTAAAGAAAAAGATTTTGAACTTGATGAAGAAAAGAAAATTACAAGATTAACTGAAGATGGTATAGAAAAAGCTGAAAAATATTTTAAAGTAGAAAATTTATCAAGCGCTGAAAATATGGAATTAAACCACTATATTTTAAATGCTTTAAAAGCAAATTTCTTATTTGAATTAAATAGTCATTATATTGTTGAAGATGGTCAAATTTTAATTGTTGATGAATTTACAGGTCGTATTTTAAAAGGTAGAAGATATTCTGACGGACTTCATCAAGCAATTGAAGCAAAAGAAGGCGTAGAGATTAATGAAGACAATTTAACTGTTGCTACTATTACTTATCAAAATTATTTTAGATTATATAAAAAACTTAGCGGTATGACTGGTACTGCTAAAACTGAAGAAACAGAATTTAATAAAATTTATGACCTAGACGTTGTTACAATTCCAACAAATAATCCTATTCAAAGAAAAGATAATAACGATATTGTTTTTGCAAATGTTGAAGCTAAATTTAATGCAATTGTTAAAGAAATTAAAGCTAGACACGAAAAAGGACAACCAATTCTAGTTGGTACAACAACAGTTGAAAAAAGTGAATTACTAAGTAAACTTTTAGTAAAACATGGTATTAAACATAATTGTTTAAATGCTAAAAATCACATGAAAGAAAGTGAAATTATAGCTCAAGCTGGTAAACTTGGGGCAGTTACAATTTCTACCAACATGGCTGGTCGTGGAACGGATATTTTACTTGGTGGAAATGCCGAGTTTTTAGCAAAGCAAAAAATGAGAAATGAAGGCTTTAGTGAAGAATTAATTAATTTAAGTACATCTTTTGCCGATACTAATGATGAAGAAATTCTAAAAGCAAAAGAAAAATATCAAAAATATTATAATGAATTTAAAATAGAAACAGATAAAGAAAAAGAAAAAGTTATAGAAGCTGGTGGTTTATTTGTTTTAGGAACTGAAAGACATGAAAGTAGAAGAATAGACAATCAGCTTAGAGGAAGAGCTGGCCGTCAAGGTGATAAAGGTGAAAGTACATTCTTTATAAGCTTAGAAGATGATTTGGTTCGAATATTTGGTGGAGATAGATTGAAAAGTGTTGTAAACTTTTTTAAACTAGATGAAAATGAACCTATATTTAATATGAAATTAATTTCTAAGCAAATAGAAATGGCACAAAAAAGAGTTGAAGCAGCAAACTTTGCAGCAAGAAGAAATGTTATAAGTTTTGATGATGTTTTAAATGCTCAAAGAAAAATTATATATAACGAAAGAAATAAAGTTATTAATGGTGAAAGTGTTCATGATGAAGTTGTTTCAATGATTGATGAATATGTAACAAATTTAATAGAAGAAGTAATTAATGATGATATTCCTTCAGAAAAATGGGATATTGAAAAACTTAATAAAATATTAGAACAAGAAGAAATATTTAATGATGGGCAAAATTTTGTTACTCAAGAAATGTGTGATGAATTAGAAGTAAATGAAATTGTTCAAAAAGTTTTAAATGAAGTTCATAAAATGTATGATACAAAAATTAGAGCAAACAAAGAACAAATAGGTATAGATTTTGGAAATATTGAAAGAAATACACTTCTTCGTTATGTAGATAAAGCTTGGGTTGAACATATAGATAATATGAGCGCACTTAGAAGAGATATTTCAACACGTCAAGATCCATTACTTGCTTATAAAAATGAGGGTTACGATATGTTTGAAAATATGATTTCAAACATTAGAACAAATACTGCTAAATATTTATTAAAAAGAGAAATGCAAATTATACTTTCTCCTGAAGAAGCTAAAAGAATTTTAGCAAAACTTCAAATTGCAGTTGAACAAAGCAATAAAGCTAAAAAGGCAGTAATTACTCATAAAAAAGAAGATGTTGGTAGAAATGATCCTTGCCCTTGCGGGTCAGGTAAAAAATACAAACAATGCTGTGGTAAATAAATATGAAAAAGCTTAAAAATGCCGCATATTGCGGCATTTTTTTAATACTATTTAACACCCCAAATTTTTATAAAAAAAATAAAAATACCTACATGTACAAAAAATGTCCACCAAAAATAAAATTGAGGGACACTTTTTAATAGATATATGACTATTTTTGCACTAGATGCTACTGTTAAATATTCTTAAAAATAAAATTAATTTCAAAATAAATAACCATTCACTCTTTTTAAAGATAACATTATATTATTAATTTAATTTATAATTGCTTAAATTTAAAATAATCTAATTTTATAAGATTATATTAAATATTTTTATAGTATATCAAATTAAAAATATTTTAATTATTGATTTATAGTTTTAATAAACTTTGCAGGAATACCACCTACAACAGTGTTAGGTTTAACATCATTTTTAACAACAGAACCTGCTGCAATTACGGCACCTTGTCCAATTTTAACTCCCGGTAAAATAATAGCACTAGCACCTATCCAAACATTGTTTTCAATAATTATTTTTTTTCCAATTAAATTTCTCCTGTTTTTTGCTTCTATGGGATGAGTAACTGGAGATATAACTACATTTGGTGCTATAAAAACATTATCGCCTATAACAACTTCAAAGCTATCTAAAATTTTCACACCATAATTAAAATAACAATTGTTACCTATAGTTATATTGAACCCAAAATTACAAACGAATCCTGACTTAATAATGTTTTTTTCTCCAATACTGGCAAATAGTTTTGTTAGTATTTTTTTATGCCTTAAACTATCAAAAGATAAATTATTTAATTTTTTAATCATTTTTGCACATTTTTTTTGTTTTTCATAAAGAAAATCGTCGAAATGATATGATTTTTCATTTTTCATTAAATTGTATTGTTCTGATACTTGTTTCATTAAAGCCCTCATTCATATAATATTATTTTTATTCTACCATAATTTAAACTAAATGAAAAATAATTTCAATTTATAAATAAATAAAATTGGTGTGATTAATGTTTTTATTCTATAAAAAAACGAGACAATTAATTCTCGTTTTTTGTTTATGTAATTTATATTAAATTATTTGCATAAATAATATCTATTTTTTCTTGTTTTTCGAAATATTTAATAGCGTTTAATTGAAATTTGTAAATTTCTTCATCACTTAAATTTTCTCCACTAAAATCAATTACATCATTAATATTATAAGAATAAAGTTTGTTTGTAAAAATTCCTGTTAAGTTTGAAACAAATATTGAGTTTGTAATTTCATCAGAATAAACATTATAACCTTGAGTTACAAGTTTATTATAACTAAGACCAAATAATTCGCAAATAGTAGGATAGATATCAAATGTAGAACAAAACATTTCATTTTGTTTAGCACCAAGTTTTGAATCGTAAATCATAAATGGTATATTATAAATATCACTGTTATTAGGATCAACTTCTAATGTGTTATATCTAGTTATCAAATTTATATCATCGTAATAACAATTATGATCAGCGTAAAAAACAATTGTTGTATTATCTAATATATTATTATCATCTAAATATTCTAGTAAATATTTAACCATTCTATCAGTATCCATAGCTGAACATTTATAATATTTTAATTTGTTATAATTAACTTTATTACTTGGAATTGTATATCCAAGTTCATTTTCAAAATAATATTTAATTTGGGTTAAATTTTCCTCATAAAAATCGTAGAATTCTGCGTATCTTTTATTATATATATCGTATGGTCCATGAGTTCCAAAAGTAGTATAAAAACTAAAGAATTTTTTATCTGTTGGGGCAAGTTCTGTAATACAGGTTTTTAAATAATCTTCTTCTAAATAAGCATTACCAAAAGTACTGTTACTACCTAGCCCTGAATTTTGTAAACCGTAAACATTTTCAAAACCAAGACGATTATTTACAACATGTCTATCATAAAAAGTTCTGTCATAAGAATGGAAATAGTTGACTGTATAACCTAATTCTGTAAATTTATGTGCTAAAGAATTAGTTGGTTTAAAGTTTTTATTTTTACTAAGAGTTTGTAAATCAATATCTTTTGGAGTGTTTCCAAGTAATGATATATTTTCACTAACGTTTGTTTTATTTCTAGCATAATAATTAGTAAAGTTTTGAGAAGTATTTTCTTGTAAATTATATAAAGTAGGTGTACAGATTGGATCAATTGCAAATTTATCAAAACTTTCTAACATAATTATAATTAAATTATTATCTTTTGAAACAGCGTTATTATTTGATTCTACAACATTTTCGTTTAATTCATTTATTAATGCTTGTTTTTCTTCAGCTGTTAAATCATTATCTTTAATTATTAGGTTAGAAAGACTTTTTAAATAAAATCCCCAAGTTCCAAATTTTTTAAAAGCTTCTTGTTTAAATTGAAAATTGTTATACAAATATTCATCACTTTTAGCAATATAAAAGGCATCTTCAGTACTACAAGTAGCTAAATTATTTTGTGTTATTAATTGAGTTGTTAAACCTGTACAAGAAAATACAATAAAGGTACACAAAAATAGTGCAAAACTATATAATTTTCTATGAGGTTTAATTTTGCTTTTTATTTGTTTTTTAGTAAATGTTTTTAAACAAAAAATTGATAAAATTAAAACAAAAATATTAGATAAAACGCCATACCAATTAATAAAATTAAAACTAAATGCTCTAACAGTTTCTGTTCCCAATTTTAAAAGTTCAAAACTAAAAATATCACCCAAAACATCATAATAACAAATATTGACACAATTTAAAATAACTTGCAATACTAGTGTTGTAATTATCACTGCCATTTTTGTTTTATGGCCATTTATTAAAAATATAACTCCAGACATTATAAAAATAAATGCTACATTAAATAAAAAGTAATTAGGTAATATTCCAAAACCTAAAAAATAAAATGTAACTATTTCTAAAATAATTGTTGTTATAGCAAAGATTAAAATATATATTAATCTGTTTAAAATATCTTTTGTTTCCATTATTTTATAAAAATTGAGACTCCTTTTTTTATAGATTTAAAATCAAAAGTTCCTTTAAAGCCTTGTTCGCCGTCTAAATTAATTTTTGCTTTACTTTTCAATTGAACTTTAAAATCTTTAAGTTTTAAATATGTAATATTTTTCTTGTTTTTACAATAGTTTAAACCAAATAAAAATAGTTTAAAAACTCTAATTAAACTAAACAGACTAAAACCTTTCTTTTTAGGTGCATCTATCATAACAACGTCTACGTAACCATCGTCTAAAATTGCATTTTTATTAATTTTAAATCCTGAAACTTGTTTTGAATTTAAAATTAATAGTAGAGCACAGTTTTTTTCAATTAATTTATCATCATAAGTTATTTTAACGTTTATAGGATCAGTTTTAAATATTTTTTTAGCACCATATAAATAATAGGCTAATTTTCCAAGTTTGTTTTTATCTGTTTGTTTTGTTGAATAGCTTGTATCAGTAAAAAGTCCGGTTGTACAAACATAAATTCCGTATTTATTATTACATTTGAATATATCATGGTTAAATAATTTACCATTTAATATTATTTGCACAGCTTTTTTTATATTTTTTGGTATTTTTAATGAATGTGCTAAATCATTTACTGTACCTGTTGGAATATATCCAATTGTTGGTGCATTTGGTTTTTCAGCTATAGCGTTAATAATTTCATTTAAAGTGCCATCTCCTCCAGCAATAACTACAGTATCATATAAACCATATTCTTTACTAACGTAGTTATAGGCATGACCTTGATATTTTGTTTGAACAACATCAACTACGGTATATTTAGTTTTTAATTTATCAACAATATAGCTTTCTTTTTTCTTTATTTTTCCCCGTCCGCTATTTGGATTATATATAAATAAGCACTTCATGATACAATTTTAACAATTATTTAACTTTTTGTCAATTTATAATTTATTCTTTATTTTTTAGTAAAAAAGTTGTATAATAAAAATATGAATAAAATAGATTATAATAAATTAATGGAAGAAATAATAAGCAATTTAACAAATAAACCTAAACTTTTACTACATGTGTGCTGTGCTCCTTGTAGTAGCAGTGTTTTAAATAGATTAGTAAATTATTTTAATATAACTGTATATTTTTTTAATCCAAACATGGATACGTTAACTGAATACGAAAAAAGAATGAAAGAAGAAATTAATTTAATTAACACTCTTAATAAAAATTTAACAGATAAAATTAATATAGTATGTTGTGATTATAATAGCAAGTTATTTTATAAAACTATTAAAGGATTTGAAAATTGTTTAGAAGGTGGAGAACGTTGTAAAAAATGTTTTGAATTAAGGTTAGAAAACACTTGTTTATATGCAAAAGAAAATAATTACGATTATTTTACAACAACTTTATCGGTAAGTCCTTATAAAAATAGTGAAGTTTTAAATGAAATTGGAAAAAATCTTGAAGAAAAACACAAAATTAAATATTTATATTCAGATTTTAAAAAGAAAGATGGATACAAAAAAAGTATAGAATTAAGTAAGATATATAACTTATATAGGCAAAATTATTGTGGCTGTATTTTTAGTAAAATGGGCCTTGACAAAAAATAAAAAATATGTTATTTTAAATGTAATATTACTTAAGGAGATTAATTTTATGGAAAATAAAGATTTTTTAGATGGTTGGAGAAGTGAAAATAATATCGGATATAAAGGGGGCGTTAAAACAAGTTCTGGTCCTCATTACGAAGGTGGCAGTGAAGATGATCCAACAGTAAGAGCTATTTTAGAATATTTAAAAGAAGAAGAATTAAAAAAGAAAACAGAAGAAGAATTAATAAAATAAAAATCAATTTTTGCTAAAAAAATAAAAATTGGGTATTGACAAAAGATAAATTCTACATTATTATATATGTGTAGTAAGATTTTACCATTTTGTTACTATATAAAAGATGCTGAGCAATCAGCATGAAAATTTAAAATTACAACTTTAGTTGTTTTTATATATAAAATTATGGAATTTGTGGAGGAAGTATGATTAATTTATATCTTGCGGTTCAAATAAATATTATGCAAATATTAATATTTATTACGCGTCCATATATTATTTTCCCTGTTGCAATTGCTATTGGAACAACTATTTTTATTGCAGTGAATCGTATGCAATCAGTATATCAAAGATCGTTAGCAAAAAAAGTTAACGAAATTAAACAAAAACAATTTGAATACAATCAAGAAAAAGATCCACAAAAACAAGAAAAATTAGCAAAAAAACACAAAAGAGCAGTAAAAAAATTAGAAAGAAGAATTAAAAGAGTTATGTTTTTTAACAAAAATATAATTATAAGCAACAAAACACTTTTAAGTGATGACAATTTAGCTTTAAATGGACAAAAACCATTCACATTTAACTCTAAGTTAGATGAACTTATATCAGAGTTTAACAAAAAACATAAAAGACACAAAACAATAAATAATCCTAAAAAAGCTAAGAAAATTTCTAGTTCTAAAGCTAATATTCAAGCAAGAGGATTTACTCCTGAAGAAGTGTTATCTTTATCTAATACTGACGAAGAAGTTAAACCGGTGGTAGAAGAAGTTAAGCCAGTAGTGGAAGAAGTAAAACCAGCAAAAGGAAAAGTAGTTACTCATAAAGCAGAGCCTTTTACAACTACTTATAATGTTCAAGGTAGCAGTATTTATCATGATGAAGAAGATTTATATACTTATTAATTAAAAAACAACCTATATTTGATAATTTATCATTTATAGGTTTTTTTATGCCTTAGGTATTTTTAATATAAAATTAATTAATTTAAATTTATATTTAACTTTATAATAAAAAAGTCAAAAATAGACAAAACAAGATAAAATTCTTTAAAAACGCAAAGTTTAATTTTAGTTATAATTAAATTGAGGTTTTTATGGAAAATACAAAAAAAGAAAATTATAAAATAGTTATTAAATATGTAATATTTTTCATATTATTTTTAATTTTAAGTTTAGGAGAAATAAATTTTAGTATTCGTCCTTTTTTATTTGCATTTTTATTTAGTTTAGTGTGGTGTAATCAAAATCCTATAATATGTAGTGTTTTTTATATAATAGCCAATTTAATTTTTATGCCATTTAGTATAAACTTAATAATTCCCTTAGTTTTTACTTGTTTGTTTTTAAATGGAGTATATTTTTTACATAAAAAACTAAATAAAAAAATAAATAGATATTTATTTTTAGTTTATGCATTTTTAAGTCAGTTTGCTTTTTTATTTTATTCATTTACAACACCTGAAAATTTAATTAATAGTATTATAAGTGTTTTAATAGGTTTAATTTTAATAATATGTTATAACACATTTTTTAGTAGTGTTTTTATAAAAGGATTTTCGTCAGTTTTTACTATAAATGAACTTATTTCCGGAAGTGTTTTTTTACTTAGTTTAAGTGTCGGAATTAGTAATATTAATATTCTTAATGTAGAATTTATAAAAGTTTTCGCTGTATTTTTAATTTTGTTTTCTACTTTTACATTGTCTAGTAAATCAACTTTTACTATTGCTGTGGTTGTAGGACTTGGCGAGGCGCTATCTAGTTATAATTTAACTTTGGTTTCGGTATTTAGTATTTTTTCCTTAATTAGTATTTGTTTTAAAACTAATAACAAATATTTTTCTTGTTTAGCAATTTGTTTAATTGATATTTTTTTGGGACTTTATTTAAAAGTATATTCGAACTTTTCAATTTATTCAATGCTTAGTATTGTACTTGGTTGTATTTTGTTTTTAGCTATTCCAAATAAAATATTAAATACTTTTAAAAATTTGTTTGGTGGATTTAATACTACATTACTTTATCGAAATTTAATAAATAGTACAAAAGATAGTATAATAAAAAGGCTTAACGAAATTAGCGAAGTTTTTTTAGATATGGAAATTAACTTTAAAAATATGATTAAGGGGAATTTGCCTAAAAATGAAGCAAAGCAAATGCTAATCAATGAAATGTGTACAAAAGTATGTAGTGATTGTAAAGAACATACAAGATGTTTAAGAAATTTGGGAGAAGAAACTATTAAATCTTTTGATGATATGTTTGAAAAGGGTTTTGAAAGAGGTAAAGTTACACTTTTAGATATTCCATCAAATTTATCAACAAGGTGTAATAGGTCGGCAAATATTATAAGTTCCATGAATGGACTTTTAAATAGCTATAAACAATATTCTTTTATGATAAATAGTCAAGATACATCTAAAATTTTAATAGGTGAGCAAATGGGTGGGGTTAGTAGACTTTTAAAAAATTTAATTGAAGATACTACTAATAATTTTAATTTTGATTTTTCGAAAGAAACAGAAATTAAAGAAGAATTAAAATTTTTGCATTTGTATTGTAGCGATGTTATTACTTATGTTAAAGATGGTTATTATATTGTAAATTTAATTATAAAAAAAGACGAATATAACTATTCAGATATTGAAAATCTTGTTTCTAAAATTTTAAAGATTAAAATGAAAATAACTAACCAGGAAGAATTAAATAATAATTTTAATATAATAACAATAAAAAATGCTCCAATTTACGACTGTATTTTTGGAATGAGTGCGATAACTAAAGAAAATAGTGAAATTAGTGGTGATACATATTCGTTTATAAAAATAGACGAAAATAAAGTTTTAATGGCATTAAATGATGGAATGGGAAGTGGTGAAAATGCACAAAAAACTAGTGAGCTTAGTTTAAATTTAATTGAAAATTTTTACCGAGCAGGATTTGAAAATGATATAATTTTAAACAGTGTAAATAAACTATTAACCATTAACAGTGAAGAAACTTTTAGTGCTTTAGATATTTGTGTTTTAGATTTTAATAAAGCGATTATTGATTTTATAAAACTAGGAGCTCCAATTGGTTTTTTAAAAAATGAAAATAATATTGAAGAAATTGAAAGCGGAAGTCTTCCAATTGGAATTTTAGAAGAAATTTCGCCCGTAATAACTAAAAAAACAATTAGTGGTAACGAAATTATAATTTTAATTAGTGATGGGGTTTTAGAAAATTTTAAAACAAGTGAAAATTTAAAAATGTTTATAAGTTCTATAAACTCAGTTAATCCACAAATTATTTGTGATAAAATAATTGAAGAATGTAAAAAATTTGAAATTGAAGATGATTGTACAGTGTTAGCTTTACGAATTTTTAATGTAATTGAGTAATTTTTAATTAAAATTTTATTTTATGTAAATTTTAATATATAATAAAAAAACTTTAATCACCCCTTGAAAAATTTTAAAATATGTATTATAATATAGTTGAAATTTAAATTTAAGGAAGAAAATTATGCAAAGTGTACACAAATTAATAACAAGTAGCAAAATGTTTAAAGCGGGCGATGTTGTTGGCGTTGCTTGTAGTGGTGGGGTAGATAGTATGAGTTTACTTCATTATTTAAATTCAGTTAAAGATGAATTTGATATTGAAGTAGTTGCTATTAATGTTGACCATTCTATAAGAGATAACAGCGCAGAAGATAGTGCTTTTGTTCAAACTTATTGTAGAGAAAATCGTATTAGATGTTATAAATTTAAAATAGATAGCATTAAAATTTCAAAAGAAAAGAAAATTTGTTTAGAAGAAGCAGCTAGAATTGGTCGTTATGGTGTTTTTGATAGTTTAATGCAAAAAGAAATTGTTGATAAAATTTGTTTGGGACATCATATGCAAGACCAAGCAGAAACAATACTTTTAAATATTTTTAGAGGTAGTGGATTAAACGGCGCTAGTGGAATGGAAGTGGTTAGAGATGGTTATTTAAGACCTATGCTTAACACTCAAAAACTTGAAATAACACAATATGCTTCAAATAATGAAGTTCCTTTTGTTGAAGATGATAGTAATTTTGACGAAAGTTATTCAAGAAATTATTTAAGACATATAATAATGCCAAAATTAAGATTAAGATGGTATAATTTAGATAAAAACATTGTTGATTTTGGAAAAATTTGCAAAGAAGACGATAATTATATTAAATCACAAATGTTTTTCGACGGAATTATTAGAGATCAAAATTTAGTTAGAATTCCATTAAGTTATTTTATTTATTCTGCTCCTATTGTAAACAGAATGCTTTTAAAAGAATTAGAATATTTAAAAGTCAATAAAGATATTGAGAAGAAACATCTTAACATTATAGAAGAGATGGCTCTTGAAGCGAAAAATGGTACTAAAATTAGCTTACCAAATCAAATTACTATACATAAAGAGTATGATTTTATAGCAATAAGTGTAAAATTGCCAAAACCTAAACTAGAAACAATAGATTTTAGACTTGGTACATTTAAACTTGTAAACTTTGGAGAATTAACAGTTAGAAAAACTACAAAATTTGATATTATAAATAATAGTCATTTGCTGGATAGTGAAAAATTGCCAAAAGGCTGTGTTATTAGAACTAGAGAAGAAGGTGACATGTTTACTAAATTTGGTGGTGGTACAAAAAAACTTAAAGATTACTTTATAGATAAAAAAATTCCACAAAGATTACGTAGTGAAATTCCGTTAATTTGTAAAGATAATGAAGTTTATTGTATATTAGGGGTTGAAATTAGTGATAAAGTTAAAGTAGACGAAAATACAAAATCAGCTTATATATTAACAACAAAGGTGTCATAGACACCTTTGTTCATTATATGAGGTTTTTTATAACTTTTTAAATTTTTAATTTATTATTTAAAAGTTTTTAATAAAATTACAACAAAAACATTTTTAATTTTTCTGTAATTATTAACTTATAAAAAAGTGCCTAAGTCACTTCTAAGGCACTATTTTGTTTTTTCATCATTTTTGTTTTTTTCGTTTTCTTTTTCTTTAGATAACAAATATGCTTTATAAACTTCACATAGTGAATGACTATCTTTTGTCACTAAAAAGGTGTTAAAGTAAGATTTTTCAAAGTTTTTATCAAATTTTTTAAACTTTATTTCAATTATTGTTTTCTTTAAACTTTCTTCATCTAATTTTAAGTCAGAAAACATTAGTCTTTCGTTGCGAATATCTACAATTGTAAGCATTTTTTCTATATCTTGTTTAGTTACTGTGTAACCAGGGTGATTTAAGCAATTGGTATAAAAATAAAACAAGCTTTGCATTTTACCAGAATTTAAATAACAAAAATCTTTAAGTTCATTTAAAACTTCGAAATTTTTATTAATTGAAAAACTAATAAATATTTTAGTTTGCAAATCGGTTAGTTTTTCCAAATGTGCTAATTCCACTTTTACTTTATGTTTTATAATAAAGTTTACATAACTTTTAAATTCATATAATGCTTTTTCTTGCATAATTGCAGTGTCTAATGTAACTGTAGGCATAAGGGTATTATTAATTTGTAATAAGGTTTCTTGTCTTGTTTTATATAGTTCTTTCATCTTTTTTAAATTTTCATTAAATAGAAACAAATCTACACTTTGTTCTTTAAATTTAGAAAGAGCTTCTTCCATTAAATCAATTACAAATTCATAACCAAAATTATCACAAGTAGTTTCTGTTATATTTGCAAAATAAATAAAATAGTCTACAGCTGTATCATCTATATTTAAATTTTGTATATTTTCTTTATAAAAGCCAAACATATATTCGTGTGAATTTTTGCCAACTTTTCTTACAATTTCATTATTTTTTTTATCAACTAATAAGTGACAAAATTCGTGGGTCATAATAAATAAATCGTAAAAAAATCTATTTTCTTTAGTTAAAATTTCTTGGTTTAGATATATTTTATTTCCAGATGCTGCATGAGCTAAGGCAATAGTTTTGTTATCTCTATTTTTTAATTCTTCAAAATATAATTTAATAAAAGGAAGTTTAAATTTTTTTAAAAGAAAGCCATAATACTCAGATATAAATTTTGTCCTATCAAATTTTTCGGTATTTATATTTAGGTATTGTTGAATGCTTTTTATCACAGAATTTTTTGTATTTTCTGGTATAATTTTGCCAACATATTCAGTTTTTTGTAAATTATCATTATTTATCATACCCTAATTATATTGCACTTTTGGCCATTAGTCAATACCTTAAAAAATAAATTTAAAAATTTTAAAAAATTTTGAAAAAACCGTTGACAATGATTTTTTAATGTGATAATATAAAAGAGCGTCACGAAAAAAAGAGGCGCGAGAACAAATGAAACTAAATAGGTAAGTACAAAAAGTTTCTTGTCAATTCAAAAATAAAGAGAAACAAAATACTACAAGTAATTTAAGTCAGTATTTTGAGACTTGATTAAACAATCACAAACACTAGAGATAGTGTTAAATAAATAACGTGAGAGTTTGATCCTGGCTCAGGATGAACGCTGGCGGCGTGCTTAATACATGCAAGTCGAACGGACAACCAAGGGTGCTTGCACCTGAGGTTGTTAGTGGCGGACGGGTGAGTAACGCGTGAACAATCTGCCTGTATAAGGGGGATAACACTTAGAAATAGGTGCTAATACCGCATAAGACCACGGTGGGGCATCCCACAGGGGTAAAAGGAGAAATCCGAATACAGATGAGTTTGCGTATCATTAGCTAGTTGGTGGTGTAACGGACCACCAAGGCGACGATGGTTAGCCGACCTGAGAGGGTGATCGGCCACACTGGAACTGAGAAACGGTCCAGACTCCTACGGGAGGCAGCAGTAGGGAATATTGGGCAATGGGCGAAAGCCTGACCCAGCAACGCCGCGTGAAGGAAGAAGGTCTTCGGATTGTAAACTTCTGTTGTAAGGGAAAAATAAAGTGATGGTACCTTATGAGGAAGCTACGGCAAACTATGTGCCAGCAGCCGCGGTAATACATAGGTAGCGAGCGTTATCCGGAATAACTGGGCGTAAAGGGAGTGTAGGTGGCACCGTAAGTGAGATGTGAAAGACCGTGGCTCAACCACGGAATTGCATTTCATACTGCGGAGCTAGAGGATGATAGAGGTAAACGGAATTTCTAGTGTAGCGGTAAAATGCGTAGAGATTAGGAAGAACACCAGAGGCGAAAGCGGTTTACTAGATCATAACTGACACTGAGGCTCGAAAGCGTGGGGAGCAAACAGGATTAGATACCCTGGTAGTCCACGCCCTAAACGATGGATACTAGATTTGTGGGAATCGACTTCTTGCGAATCGAAGCAAACGCGATAAGTATCCCGCCTGAGTAGTACGGCCGCAAGGTTGAAACTCAAAGGAATTGACGGGGACCCGCACAAGCAGCGGAGCATGTCGTTTAATTCGAAGAAACGCGCAGAACCTTACCAACGCTTGACATTTAATGCATAGCATAGAGATATGTGAAGATTTATAGCAATATAATTCATTAAAACAGATGGTGCATGGTTGTCGTCAGCTCGTGTCGTGAGATGTTGGGTTAAGTCCCGCAACGAGCGCAACCCTTGTCTTTAGTTACCAATATTAAGTTAGGGACTCTAGAGAGACTGCCGTAGATAATACGGAGGAAGGTGGGGATGACGTCAAATCCTCATGCCTCTTACGCGTTGGGCTACAAACGTGCTACAATGGTCGGTACAAAGAGACGCGAGCCCGTAAGGGGGAGCAAACCTGAAAAGCCGATCTCAGTTCAGATTGTGGGCTGCAACCCGCCCACATGAAGATGGAGTTGCTAGTAATCCCGAATCAGCATGTCGGGGTGAATGCGTTCCCGGGTCTTGTACACACCGCCCGTCACGCCATGGGAGTTGAGGGGACCCGAAGTCGGTGAGCTAACCAGCAATGGAGGCAGCCGCCTAAGGTCAAATCGATGACTGGGGTGAAGTCGTAACAAGGTAGCGGTATCGGAAGGTGCAGCTGGATCACCTCCTTTTAAAGAGATGAAACATACCTAAAGTCGATATCAAGTAGAAATACTTGAGAAGGTGGAATTGAACAAGAAAGTACGAATTCCTATTAGTTATACATTTTAAAAGCCATAGAGAGATCTATGGCTTTTTTTGTGTCACAGAAATTATAGTATGTTAATATCATTTTATTTTTGGAAACTATATTTTAAATGTTTGTGCTTTGGAACTTTGTATTATATATACCTTATTGGGTAGGTAGGTTTTTTTATTGAATATAAATTTTTAAGTAATAGGTATTTGGACTAATTTAAATTTATTATAATAATTCTAAAATATAAAAAAAACATATTATGCAAAATTTATAAAACTTTGCATTATTTTATAATATCTTTTTTGACTTTTTTAAATAAAAATGCTATTATTTAATTATGGAAAAAGAAGTGAAAATAGAATTTGATAAATTAGAAGAAAAATTTGATGAACTTTTAGATAAGGTTAATTTAATAGCAAGTGAATTGGTGCTTGCAGATGAAGAAAAAATAGAAAAAATAGAAGAAGATGAGTTATATAAATTATTAAATAATGATTTTATTGAATTTAAAGAAAATTGCGAAAATTTAATTACAAATTTAAACAAACAAAGTTTGATTTTATTATATCAAAACTTTTGTGACAAATATGAGTTTTTAGTTGGTGATGTTTCCATGGCGGAAGCGTTGAGCGGAGAGAATATTGATGAAAAATTATTTAAATATAATTATATAAAACTTGATTTTTGTATAAGAGAAATTGATCTAATTTTAGAAAATATTGAAAAAGTAAAAATATTTTTGTCTAAATTAAAATAAATTTGTTGTAAAATATGATTTACAACATTTTTTTTATTTGTTATAATAAGATTGTTTTTAAAAAGAGGTACTTATGAAAAATTACAGAGAAATGTTTACAAATATACAAAAAGCAAATTCGTTATTGTTACAAAAAGTAATAGAATTGAAAGAATATTTTAATTCTAGCAAAACTTCTTTTAATATGGGCGAAAAAGAAATAAATAAATATTATAATTTAAACGATAACGAAAAAGCTCAAGGATTTAAAAATGAATTTGAAAAAAAATCTGAGGCATTAAATAAAAAATTAATTTTTACTTGTGAAAATTTAAAAGAAGATGAAATTCAAAAATTTTTAAAAGATTTAGTTAATTATTATGCAAAAGTTGAAGATGGATATTTTGATATTTTAAATACATCTAAAAGCAATGAAATGAATGCAAGTACATTATTTAAATGTGAAGTAATGCTTGATTATTATGCTAGTAATTTAAGAAATATCATATTATTAGATGTTAAATTTAATAACAAAATTGATAGTTTTCAACCCCAAGAATTTTAGTGCCTTAGGCACTTTTTTTATAAATAATATTAAAAAATAATTTGAAAAAGGAGAAAAAATGAAAAAAGAAAAATACGGATTAAAAATATACTTAAAAAGACATAAAGTTGCTATAACTTTTTATATACTTTTTCTTTTAATTGGAGCAATTTGCGCCGGAATTTTTACCGTTATAATGGCAAATTGTATTACGGCAATAAGTAGTGGTGAATTTTCAAATGGTCTAAACTTATTGGTAGTAGCATTAATTGTAGAAATATTAAAAGAAGGTGGATACTGGATAGCAAATATTTTATATTTTAAATACTCAAACATTATTTGGCGTGAAATTTCTGTAGATTTAACTAAAAGAAGTTTTGAGTTATCATCTTCAGTTTTTGGTGAAAATAAGACAGGATCGTTTACGCAAAGAATTCTAGATGATCCGGAAGATATTATTGATAAACTAGCTGATATTGTTGAAAATATGACAACGTTACTTACAGGAGCAATTGTCATTATTTATATATTAGTATTAAACTGGATAATCGGATTATGTTATGTTGTAATTTTAACATTTTTATATTTTATTGAAAATAAGCGACAAAAAGTTAAAAAGAAAAATTTGACAGAAATGAAAAAAGCTACTGATAATTCACAATCGCTAATTAATGAGATTATTAAAAGTGAAAAAGATATTAGATCTTTAAATTTAGAAAAAGAATTATATGATACAGCTTCTAAAAATTTGCGAATTAACGAAAAAGCACATATAAAAACAAATTCAACGGAATGCCATTTTTGGAGTTTTAGAAGTATAGTATTAGCAATATTTTCAATGCTAATATTAATACTTGGTGTTGTGCTTATGCAAAAAGATTTATTTACAATATCATTGTTTTTAATTGTTTTTACATATAAAAGTCAAGTAGAATCGTTTGTGTGGAGTTATGGCAAAATTTATGGCAGTATTACTGATATTTCTGTTGCTGAAATGCGTATGTTTAGCTTGTATAACGAAGAATATTATGAAACAGAAAAATTTGGCAATAAAAATTTAGATTATATAGAAGGCAAAATTGAATTTAAAAATGTTGAATTTGCTTACTCTAGGGTTGAAGAGCAAAAAGTGAAAGGCAAAAAGGTTAAAGAAAAAATTAAATTGGTACAAACTAAAAATGAACCAATTTTTAAAGATTTGTCATTTAGTATAGAACCAAACACAACAGTTGCTTTTGTTGGTAGAAGCGGTAGCGGAAAAAGTACAATAGCATCGCTTATTGCAAAATTAATAGATGCAGATAATGGACAAATTTTAATTGATGGAAATGATATTAAAGATTTATCTAAACAAACAATTAGAAATAATATTTCTATGATTAATCAGTTCCCATATATTTTTGATATGTCTATAAAAGAAAATTTATTGCTTGCAAAAAAAGATGCAACAGATGAAGAACTTTGGAGAGTTTTAAAACAAGCATGTTTTGATGAAGATGTAAAAAATATGCCAAATAGTATTGATACAAATGTGGGCGAAACTGGAATTAAACTGAGTGGAGGACAAAGGCAAAGACTTGCTATTGCTAGAGCATTACTTAAAGACTCAAGAATAATTATTTTTGATGAAAGTACTAGTAATTTAGATAACTTTGCACAAAAACATATTCAACAAAGTATAGAAAATTTAAAAGGACAGCATACTGTTATAATTATTGCCCATAGACTTTCGACTATCAAAAATGTCGATAAATTATATTTCTTAAAAAATGGTCAAATTAACGGTGAAGGTAATTTTGACACACTATTTAATACAAATCAAGAATTTCAAAACATGTTTACAATTGAAACAATTTAAAAAAATAAAAGAGTATAACTAAATTTATACTCTTTTTTTTTATTCTTTTATAATTACTTATTTGTAATTTCTTCTATTTTTTCTTTAACTTCTTGATTTTCAGTGTTAGATTTTTTTAATTCTTCTAAAATTTCAGTAAGTAATTGTTCTGTTGTTGGTTTTGGTGGAACTGGAGCTGGTTTATTTTTTTCTCTTAATTCTTTTGTGGCTTTAATAATTTCAGAATAATCTTTCATATTAATGCCCATTGCTTTTAATTGTTTTCTTTCAGCTTTAGTTGGATTATCTTTAACTGTTTTATTAATAAAACCTTTAGCTTTCATTATTGTTCTAACAATCATAAATAAAACAAAAGCAATTATAATAAAGTTTAAAATAGCAGTTAAAAATGCACCCCAATCTATAAATATACTTTTAGTTAAATCTACTTCTGTAGTACCGTCTATATAAACCTTTTTTAAAAAAGTATAAGCCGATTCTAAACCATTTTCTCCACCAAGCGATAGTAACCAGTTAATAAATGGCATTATAATTTTATTTGTAAGAGCCGTTACAATTGCCGAAAAAGCGCTACCAATAATAACGCCGACTGATAAATCTATAATATTTCCACGTGCGATAAATTTTTTAAACTCATCAAAAAATGTTTTAATTCTTTTCATATTTTTATTTTAATATGTTTATTTTTCTTTGTCAAGTATATTTAATTTATTTTTATTTTATATGCTTTTTAAGTTTTATTAAAATTAAAAATTGATTATTAAAATAATATATAAATATTATTAAAATAATATTTTTTTAAATTTATTATATTTATTTGTATTAAATTGTATTTTTTGTTAAAATTATTGTAAACCTAATAGTAGGAGTTTTTTGTATGAGAAAATTAAAAACTTTGTTTGCATTAATAATTTGTATGTGTAGTAGTATTATACTTTTTGCATGTAATAAAAAGCCAATAAAAGTAGAAACAATAACGCTTAGTGAAGAAAATATTATTTTAAGACCATTTGAAAGTAAGGATATTATAGTTACTATTTCACCAGATAAAGCGGTAAATAAAAATATTCGCTACATTTTAAGTGATGATAATGCTGTTGAATTAACTATTAGCGATACTGATCCATACAAAGCAACTGTTACAGCAAAAGACGTTTTAGGCCCTATATCGTCTTACCTTCAAGTTGTAACTGAAGATAATTCGGTTTATAGCGAATCTATTAAAATTACAGTTTATACAGAAAGAACAAAGTTATTTACTCCTCAAAATTTAGAATACGACTATTTAAATCAAATGATTAAATGGGATAAAATAGAAGCAAGTAGTGGATATAGTTTGTTAGTTGATATAGAAGGTGAAGAACAACAAGAAATTATATGTAGTACAAATCAATATAAAATAAATGATTTTTTCAATAAAATAATTTCTGTAAAAGTTAAAAGTTTGGGTGATGATATTGTATATTCTGATAGCGAATATTCAGAAAGTACTTTTAAATTTATTCAAGCAGATGAAGTAAAAAATTTAACAAATGATAATTATTATGTAAAATTTGATAAAGTTATAAATGCTGAAAGTTATAATATATTTGTTTATGATACAGTAGAAAAAGAAAATCCAGACTATACTTACTCTGTTTTAGATGTTACATATAATCCAGATCTTGGGTTTAGAGTTAAAGAACTTGAAAATGCAGGCAAAACTTATATTATAAAAGTGCAAGCTATTCCTAAAAATAATCATGGAATAGAAAATGTTGTGTTATACCCATCTTTAACAAGAAATAGCATAACTATTAATAAATTTGACACTCCTACTTTAAACGAATTAGATTTTGTTTTCACATATTCAACAAACACTCTTTCTTGGAAAGCAAATACAAATGCAAGTGGTTATGTTTTAACAAGAACTGGAGAAACTCAGGCAGAATATGCTCAATACATATTTAATGATTGTAATGAAAATTATTTTGTAATTGATACGGCTAATGATAAATTAAAGGCCGGAAAATATAATTATTCAATAAAGATTTTAGGAAATAATAAAGAATATTTAGATTCTAACACAAGTGAAAATTTATTAATTGAAAAATTGGCAGCACCAAGTTTTTATGTTAGTGAAGGAAAGTTGAATTGGAATTCAGTTCAAAATAGTGGTGGGTATTTATTAAAAATCGATGAAGCAAACTTTATTGAACTTTCTTCACAAACAAATGATTATATTTTAGGACAAAAATATAATGCTAAAGAATATTCTTTTGTAATTAAAGCTGAAGGTAATGGCGAAAACAGCATTACTAGTGAAGCAAGTGAAATTTTTAAAGCTACAAAATTAGAAAAACCAAATAAAGCTTATTTAAATACTGATTGTAAAAATGTAGAATATAGCGCAACAAGTTTTGTTGATACTTTAAAAATTTATACAACATTAAATTCTTCAACCGTAGTTTATGAACAAGGTAGAAATGATTTAAAATATAATGATACAGATAAAACAAAAACACTTTCTATTGATATGTCTTTATCTAATTTTGATGAAGGAGAATATCAAACATATGCAGTTGCATATGGAGAAGGTTATTTAAAAAGTGAACCTAGTGAAACTTATAATTTTTCAAAATTAAGCAATTTAAATACTGCTAAAATTTTAGACGGTGAGTTAATATATTCAAAAATAGAAGGTGCGGAAACTGTTTTAGTGTATATAAATGGAAGTTTAGTTGAAGATTTTGATCCATTAAACTACAATTTTATAGATAATCAAAATTATGACTTAAGACTTCAATATATTCCAAAAGCAAATGCTAACATTGTTATGAGTAACATTAGTGACTCTTTTGATATAAAAAAATTAGCAGCGCCAATAAAACTATATGTAGAAGACGGCGAAATTAAATATCAAACAATTGTAGATTATGGGGCAAAATTTTATATACATAATGGCATTACTTTAAATATTGCAAGTAGTTTAGATTTAATTGAATTAGAAGAAAACAATATTTACACTATAAAAATGTGTCATGATGGTGGTTCTGAATTTTTAAATAGTGATTTTAGTAATAGCATTACTGTAAAACTTACAGATAGTATTAACACATTTAAATTGGTAGATGACACATTATCGTTTGAAGATATTGGCGCTAGTTACGAAATGTATGTAATGTATAACGAAGAAAGCCAAGTTGGTACCAAAAGCAAAAGCTTAGGAATAAATACTAGTATATCTTTAAAAGAATTAATTACTAGTGAAAGCATGTTTGGTGGAGAATCTAATCCAATCCATTACAATAATTTAAAAAATTATTTAACAATATATATTGCTTCAATTGGGGATTCTTTATATGAACCGATTGGAAATGAAAATATTGTAGTAAAATTAAACAGACAAACTTATGGAAAAAATTTAACAAATATTTCAAATAAAATTAATGTTCAAATTCTTCCAAGCCCAACAAATTTAAGAGTTCCTAAAATTTTAAATATTGTTTCTGATACTTCTCTTCGTCCAAACGATTTATATTTTGATTTAAATAGTAATGCAGAATTATTTGAATTTAGTTATGAAAAAAATAATGAAAAACAAACTCGAATTCTTTCAACTGTAAATTATTTAACTAAAATTGATGAAGATACTTATTTAATAGACACTTCATTTATGGAGGGTGGTGCTTACAATTTATCTATTAAAGCAATATCTAATACTAGAACTTATACAAACCCTAATTTAGAAGTTGTTTACAATATAAATAGTTTTGATGTTGCTACTTTAAATAATATAGAAAAACTTAATGCAGTTTCAAAATTAACTTGTGAAAATGGTGAAATTGTAATTGATGATAGCGATACTGATTATCTTTATGTTTTAACTATAAACGGCGAAGAAATTTTTGATGATATTTTAGAAGATGGACAAGATATAAATTATATTTTAAATTTAGCTGGAACTAATCAATCTCAAGCGTTAGAATTAGTAAAAAAATTTAAATCTAAAACAAGAGTTTTACCTAGCAAATATAACAAAACATTTAATTTAAATGTAAGAAAATATAGTATTCCTACAACAACATTTGGTTTACTATTAGAAACAGCAAAAATAAAAAGTAATTTAACAGAAAGCATAACTGTAACAAGATTAAGTAGACCAAATATTGTTTTAAAAGATGGAATTTTACAATGGACAAGTGTAGAAAACGCAGAAAGTTATGAGGTAACAGTTAATAAAGTAGGGGAAGGTATAGAACTTTTACAAAAAGTTACAGTAAATAAAAATGAAAGTTTAAGTGTAGATTTATTTAATTTACTTTCTAAATCAGCTGGCGATTATCAAGTTTATGTAGAAGCAAAAACTACTGTAGATTATCAACTTTCTAGTGGTATATCTGATAAAATAGATTTCACAATATTAAATACTCCAACTATAGTAGTTGAAAATGGTATTTTAAGATGGGAACCCATTCCAAAAAGCAATGGCTACAAATTAGATATTTATAATAGTAATAACGAATTAATCACTAACTTTGAGTTTAATAATACTATTTTAAGTTACGACGCCATGAAAAAAGCTAATGGAAATATTATTGAAAGTGGAAATTATACTTTTGTTATTAAAGCTTTAGGTGAATTAGGCGGCAAAGAAGAAAGTACAATTATTTCAAGTGTCGAAACAACATTAAATGCTACAAAACTTCAAACACCAGAACCTTTATATTTAAGCGATGGAAGTTTAGTGTTTACTAAAGTTAATAATAATGTTGGTGTTAAAAATTATATTCTTTATGTTAATAGTGATGAAGAAAATATAGCAACATTTAATGCGGATACATTAAATTATGAGCTTCCAGAAAAATATAAGGCTGGTAACTATAGTTTGTATTATCAAGCTATTGGTAAAAACAATTATTTAACAAGTAATATATCAGATAAAATTACGGCTGAAAAATTAAATGCTACCGATTCTATTTATTTAGCTTCTGGTGAGATTTATTGGAATGAAGTAATTATTGATAATTATAAAAATAGTGATAATGAAGATGTAGTTTACAATTTAAATGTAAAAATGGGAGATTCTGTTAAACAACAAAATCAAACAAATGTTAGTTACATTATGAGTGAAGACGACTCAGTTGAAAGCGGTCTATATACAATAGAAGTTAAAACTATTGGAGATAGCTTTAATTATTTAACAAGTAATGCAAAAGTTTTAGAAAACGTAGTAAAACTAGACTATATTAAAGATTTCAGAATTTATAATGGTAAATTGGTATGGACAAGTCCTTCAGTTGTTAATGGTACTAAAAATAATACTAAATCTAGTCCAAACTCTTTATTGCTTAAAGTATCTAAGGGTGGAGTAAATACAGAATATTATTTAGAAGATTTAACAAACGAATTTATTGCAGAAAAGGAATCTTCTGGTGATTATACTGTTAGCGTGCAAAACTTAGGCAATGAAAGCGGGCTAGTTGATGATTACTATTTTGTTAATAGTAAAATTGTTGAATTTGGAAAAACCGTTAAAAAATTGGATGCTTTAACTAATTTAAATATTAACGATGGTATTAATATTTCTTGGATAAATCATAATAAGTTATACAATACAAACAAAGTTGTTTTAAACATGGTTAAAATTGTTAATAATGTTAAAACATATTACAGCGGAGTTGTGGCAGATAACAATTCAAGCTTTGCATTTGAAAGTCTTGCTTATTATGTAAATGCTCAAGATGAAAATGTTTTAATTTTAAAAACAGATATAAATATAACTACTGAAAATGATAAAAAATATTATAATGGCTATGAAGTTAAATATTTTACTTATGATGGAGTTTTCGATTTAAATGTAGTTGCATTTGGTGATGATAAATATTTAAACTCAAATAAGAGTAATACAATTAGCATTGAATTGCCTGAATCTGTTAAAAATTTAAAAGTAGAACATGGTAAAGTTACTTGGGATAAAGTAGAATCGGCCAATGGTTATATTATATCTTTATCTAGAGTTGATAAAAATGGAGCTTCTGATATAGAATATAATAATTATAATAAACTAATTTATGTAAATGATAATTATTATAATTTATCAGATGTAAATTACAAATATACTATTAGTGTAAGGTCATATGCTGTTATAAGTGATAGTACTCAAAGTATGGCATCTGAACCAACAATAATAGAAAATTACATATTTAATTCATTTACATTAGGTAGTGGTGAATTAGATAATCCTTATATTATAACAAATGAAGAAGAATTAAAATTAATAAAATATAATAATAAGGCTTCTTATAAATTAGAAGCGGATATCGTATTATCTGGAAACTTTAAACCTTTATTTGATGAGACAAATCCATTTGTAGGTACATTATCAGGTTATAAAGATGAAACTGCAAATTATAAAATTTCAAATTTAACAATTACCACTTCTTATCAGTATACTGGATTGCTTGGTTATATTGAAACAAAAACAGTTTTAGATGATAGAGTAATTACTACAGATGTTAACGGATTTGAAGAAAATGTAAGAACTAAAAAAGAAATTGTTTATGTTGGTGAATTAAATAATATTAATTTTGTTAGCGTAAACATAAGTCAAGGGTTAAACGTTGGAACAATTGCCGGATATAGTAATGGTTTAATTAAAAATATTGAAATTTCTGGTAATGTTAATTCTAATACAGAAGCTGCGGTAGATATTGGAGCTTCAATGTATAGCATTAACTCTGGTTCGGTTGTTGCTGAAAATAAAGGTACAATACTTAACGTAATTAATAATGCAAGTGTATGGCCAACTGCTAAAACTTCATTATATTCTGGTGGTATTGCTGCTAAAAATATGGGTGTAATTAAAAACGTTGAAAATAACGGAACTGTTAGTGGTACAATTTCTGGTGGTATTGTTAGTATTAACAGTGGAGAAATAACTGCAAGCGTTTGTACTTCTGATATTTATTGTAGTAGTTATAATGCAGGTGGAGCTACATTAACAGCCTTAGCAGGTGGAATAGCTGGACAAAATCAAGTAACGGGATTAATTAACAACTGTTATGTAAATAATAAAAATTTTGATAATGCTGTTAATTCAGGAATAATTTGTGCGTCAACTGAAAATATTATCATTGGCGGTGAAGATCAAATTGTTTATATTGGCGGATTAGTAGGTATTAATGCGGGTAAATGTTTTAATAACTTAGTAAAAATTAAAATATGGACAAATTTAGATAATATTTTAGTTCATGCTGGAAAATTGTTTGGTTATAACGAAAATAATACTGTACAATATAACTATACTTTAACAAGTTTACTTGGTATTGCTAATAACTTAGTTTATAATATTGAAAGTAGTGTGGCTATAGATAACACAAATACTCAAGTGGAAACATTTGTTTCAGACGATATAGTAAATGCATTAAACAATAATAATTTAAATAATAATATTGTTGATATTACTTGGAAAATTGCGGATAATAATATTATGTTTGTTGCTTAAAGAGGTTTAACCTCTTTAAGTAATAAAACTTTTGAGGAAGTATGGAAAAAAATTATAATTTTGGACTTGTTTATCAAAAATTTAGCAAGAAAAAACTAATAATATCTTCATTAATTAAAAGTTTAATTTTTGGTTTTATTGCAATGCTTTTAGTTGGCTATTTTCTTGGTTACAGAATTTACAATGTAATGGGATATAGTAGTGAACCAGATATTCATTATGGAAGCGTTGTTGTGGATTATAAAGTGCCATTTAAAGAACTTAAAGTTGGAGATTATATTACTTGGTCTAGAACGGGGAATTCTTTTGTAACACATGTGATTATTGAAATTGATTATGAAAATAATTCAATTACAACAAGTCAAACAAATCATTTTGATGACGATGGAATTGTTTCGCCTGATACTCCAATTAAATACGAAAATGTTTATGGTAAAGTAATTTTTACAATTCCAAAACTTGGTAGTGTTTTTGTAGGTATAAAAAATTTAATTTTGACTGGGCGATCAATTAATATTTTAGGAATTATGACAATTGTGTTAACTATTACGGCTATTCAACTATTTGGTTCGTTTATCAAAAAAGAATATTATATTATAAAGGAATAAAACAAATGAAAAGTGTAAAAATTAAAGGTTTATTATTAATCTTATTAATGGCAACATTTATTGTATCTTGCCTAACTTTTACTACGCAAGCTTATTTTAAATATTATAAAACGTTTGAGGGAGAAGGGGATTTACCTATTCTTAATATTAATTATACTATTAGTACAAACAATTCAAATAGTTTAAAAGATATTGTTTATAACGGACAAAATACTGAAAATATTTCAGTAAAAATTAATACGAACGGAAATAATATTGCTGGTGTAGTTAGGGTTAAAGTACTTCCAGTTTGGGAAAGTGGATTAAATAATACTCCTTATAACCAAGAAAATATTATAGTTAAAGCATGTGGTGTTAGTTATGATACTAATGTTTGGGAAGAAAAAAATGGTTACTTATATTTAAAAAATGTAATAGAAAAAGATAATGAAATAGAATTATTTTCAGCTATTACGTTTGGAGATTTATTAACGAACGATTATCGTGGCGAAAGTGTAGATATTAACTTGATTTTAGAAATTTATCAAAAAGACTACAATTTGCCAGAGAATTGGTAGGAGGAAATATGAGTAAAATTTTAAATAAAACTGCGATTATAATTATTAGCGTTTTAACAATAGTTTTAATTGGTTTAAATATAACGTTAGCTTTGGTAAATGACAGAAAAATTAATACAGGAATTGTTCAGTTTAAAGAACATAGATTAGAAATTTCTATTATTGATGATGATTCTATTATTTTACAACCTGAAGAATTAACTATAAATTCTAATACAACAAGAAAAATTACAATTAAAAATCCGGCAACTTCTATGGCGTGTGTTTTAAGAATTTGGCTAGAATTTTATGTTAATGGTGAAATAGATACTAATTATTTAAGTTTTAATTTGGGTGAAGAAAATTTTGTGGTAAGCGATAGTGGCAAATATTATTATAAAAATGTTTTAGCTTCAAATCAATCTTTAGAAAATTTGGTTTTAAATTTTTCAGTTTCAAATATTGATGCTGCAAGTTATCAAGGCAAAAAATATGGTTTAAAATTATTTGTTGAATCTATTCAATCAACAAAAGCTGCGGTAGACGAATGGTCAACTGATTATCCAACTACTTGGAGAACAGATATAGATTCGAGCTTAACTTTATAATTAATTAAAAAGTCTAATTAAAATTAGACTTTTTTTTATAAAAACAAAATTTTAATAAACAATAAAATAAAATTATGTTATAATTAAAGTATGGAAACTTTATTAATATTATTAACTATATTATCTTGTATTAGTATTATTATATCTTTAATACTAACTATTATGTTTATTAAAAATAAAAATAACAAATTTGCTTTTGATAATTCAAAAGAACTTAACAATATTACAACTGAAATAAATAAACTTCAAAATATTGTAGCTATATATAATACAACAATAACAGAAATTTTAAAAAGTTACAATGACTCTACAATTAATAATTTGAATAGCATTAGTAAAAATCAATTTGAAAGGCTGGAAAATTTGAATAAGCGTTTAGAAGTTTTAACTAGTTCGCTAGAAAATAAATTAGAAAAAAATACAAATGTTTTAGAATTAAGTTTAACTTCTTTAAGACAAAATAACGAGCAAAAATTAGAACAAATGCGTATGACAGTTGATGAAAAGTTAAATGAAAGTTTAGAAAAAAGACTAAACGAAAGTTTTAATTTAATTTCTGAAAGATTAGAAAATGTTAGTTTAGGTCTTGGAGAAATGCGAAGTTTGGCAGGAAGCGTTGGAGATTTAAAAAAGGTATTAACAAATGTAAAAACAAGAGGAACATTCGGAGAGGTTCAGCTTGGAAATTTATTAGAACAAATGCTTGCTCCTAATCAATTTTCTCAAAATGTTATGATAAAAGAAGATAAACGTGTAGATTTTGTTATATATTTACCAGGGAAAGATGATGAAAATTTAATGCTTCCAATAGATGCTAAATTTCCAATTGAAGATTATACAAAAATTTTAGATGCTGAAAGTGAAGGAAATTTGGAACAAGTTTCTCAATTAAGTAAAGCGCTAGAAAGAAGAATTAAAGAAGAAGCAAAAAAGATAAATGAAAAATATATTTTAGTACCAAAAACAACAGATTTTGCAATTATGTATTTGCCACTAGAAGGACTTTATAGCGAAGCTATTAAAAGGACGGGATTAATAGAACAGTTACAGCGTGATTATAAAATTATAGTATGTGGACCAACGACATTATCGGCATTATTAAACAGTTTACAAATGGGATTTCAAACTCTTGCAATTGAAAAACGTTCTAGTGAAATTTGGAATTTATTATCGACATTTAAAAAAGAATTTGTAACTTTTGTAGATTTATTAACAAAAACTCAAAAAGAAATAGATAAAGCAAGTGGAACAATTGTGGATGCTACAAAAAAGACTCAAAAAATTCAAAAACAATTAGATAAAGTTGTTTTATTGGATAATAATATAGATATTATTGAAACTGATAAGGCTGATGAATAACAAGTTATGTTTAAAACTGGCGCTGCCAGTTTTTTACATAATTTTTTTTTAATAAATCATACTAAATTTAGGAGAAGGTTAGTATGAAAACAAAAAGTAAAAATAATAAGAGATTAAGTGTGTTAATTGTGACAATTGTTTTTATTTTAATTATTGGAACAATTTTTCTTGCTATTAATTTTTTTGCTGAAAATTATAGTTTGAAAAACGAATTTACTGAAAATGTTGTTATTTCTGGAATAAATGTAAAGGGGTTAAATAAAACAGAAGCTGAAAATTTAATTGGTGGAGTTTTAAAAGATAAAATTGAAAATTTGAATATAAAATTGTATTATAAAGATAAAATGTGGAATTATAATGGAAAGAGTTTGGAAGCAAATTCAAACATTCACACTATAATTGATGACGCTTTTAAATATTCAAAGCTAAACGAAAGTGAAAGTGAAAGTATAAAAAATATTACAAGACAAGGTTTTAATTTTGATATAGCATTCAATTATGTTTTTCCAACCTTTAAAGATAAAATTAATGAAATAAAAAAAGAGATAGAATTTGAAGAAATAAATAGTGAAGTTGAGTTTTTGCCAAATACAAAAGAAATTTTTAAAATAACTAAAAGTAAAAACGGAGTAAAAATTGATGAAAATAAATTGTATTTAGATATAGAAAGGCAGTTTAAGAACTCTAATAATATAGAGATTGAAATTCCGACACTATTAATTGCGCCTTCAAAAAATGAAGATTATTATAATGATAAATTAAGCTTATTGGGTGAATTTTCAACTGATTTATCTACTTCTAAAGGTGGAAGAAAGCATAATGTTAGTTTAGCTTTGGAAAAATTTAATGGTAAAATTTTAAGTGCTCATGAAAGTGTTAGCTTTAATGATATAACTGGGCCACAAACTGAAGAGTCTGGTTATAAATCTGCTATAATTATTGTTAATGGAGAGTTTGTAGAAGGTGTTGGCGGAGGAATTTGTCAAGCTTCAACTACATTGTATAATGCCTTGCTTTTAAGTGGCGCACAAATAGACGAAGTTCATAAACACACTTTACCCGTTGGGTATGTAGAGCTTAGCTTGGACGCTATGGTTAATGAGGGGACTGCGGATCTAAGATTTACAAATATAAGCGATTATCCTATTTATATTCAATCTTATGTTAAAGGAGATAGGGCTTATGTTAAAATTTATGGTAAGCCTTTAGAAGATAATGTTACTTATAATAGAAGTGTGGAATTTGTTAGAACTATTCCTCATAATGGTGATAAAATTATTGTTGATAAAAGTGGTAAATATAAAGACAAGGTAACATATAAAGGTGAATATTTTAGACTTTCGTTTCCTAAAGAGGGATATGAAGCTAAAGCTTACTTAGAAAAATATAAAAATAATGAGCTTATAAGCAAAGAATTAATAAGACATGAAATATATGAGCCAAAAATGGGATTATTAATAGAAGGAAATGAAACTCCAATTGAAGAAGTCGAAAATGATATAAAAATAATTCCACCTCAAATTGAAGTTGAAACAAGCGTAGATAGTAATAAGATGCATTCAATGGAGCAAAGTGCTTAATTATGAATGAATTGTTGTTAATTATAATTTTGTTTATAGGAATTGGGTTGTTAGTTTTTGGTGGGCGTTATGTTGTTAATTTTTGTTCGAAATTAAGTGATTTGACTGGTATAAACGAGGCTTTAATTGGAGGAAGCGTTTTAGCCTTGGCTGCTACAACTCCAGAATTAATTATTACTATACTTGGTTCGTTTCAAAAAGCAAATAAATTGGTAGTTGGAAATATTTTTGGAACAATACTTGTTAATGTTTGTTTGATACTAGGTTTTAACTTGTCTATAATAAA
Organism: Clostridiales bacterium; assembly: GCA_015055535.1. Taxonomy (GTDB): domain Bacteria; phylum Bacillota; class Clostridia; order Christensenellales; family UBA1242; genus UBA7868. The sequence continues at coordinate 26,806 of SVIA01000007.1, read as the reverse complement.
ACTTTTAAGAATAAATAGGAAAACTATAGATAAAATTTCAATTTTAATTTTTTTGGTTCTTACTGTTTCTATTTGTTGGGTTTTTAATGTTTTTAATTTTATAATTGGAATAATTTTGATTATGATTTTTGTAATTTATTTTACATTAACATTTTTAGATATAAAAAAAGACTTAATTTTAAAAAATAAATTGAATAGAAAAAATGTATTAAATAAAAACGTTTTAACTACTAAAGATAAAATAAGTGATTTTTTAAAATTTATAATAGGTGTTTTGTTAATTTTTGCAGGTGCACAATTAATAATAAATTCAACTGAAAATCTTTCAAAACTATTTAATGTTAATTCTACTATAATTGGTTTGATTGTAGTTGCTGTTGGAACTAGTTTACCAGAACTTATAACAAGTATAATTTCATTAAAAAAGAAAAGAATGAATTTAGCTATTGGAACTATAATTGGGGCTAATATTGTAAATTTATCTTTATTATTAGGGTTAAGCTGCTGCTTGAATTTTAATAAAGGATTAGTGTTTAATATTAAAGAAATTATTTTAATTTTGCCAATGCTTGCTTTAAGTTTGTCTGTTTTAGCTTTTCCAATTTTAATTAACAAGAGAACTTATAAATGGCAGGGGATAACTTTGTTATCTTTATATGCAATTTATTGTATAATTATCATTTTAATAATGTAGAAATGTGGATAAGTGGATAATTTTTGAATAAAAATTTGTAAAATTGCATAATTTTTCATAAAAATTCATATTTTTTATAAATATTCATGAAAATTAATAAATATTTAATGTGTAAATGTGGATAACTTATACCAGGTTATTAAAAACCCCTTTATTTTTGGGAAGTGTGATTTTTTATACAAATTTTAGTTAAAAAATATTTATGCATTTTTTAAAAAATGACATATTTTTGCAAAAATGGTGTTTTATTTTTTGTCAAGTTTTTTAAGCATTTTTTATAAATTTTTTAACTAATTTTTATGTTTAAATTTAAAAAAATATAAAAAAACCTTTTAAATTTTAAAAGGTTTTTTATTGGTTAATATTTTTCAAGTGGTGCATAAATTTTTCTACAAACAATTCTCTATTTGTATCCTCTACAAAAGTAACTAATCCGTTTTCATCTTCTGTTATAATTGTTTTTCCGGGCATTAAATTTGTATCTACTTCTATATTGCACTTATAAGTTTTAAAAATTTCTGGATATAACATATATATTGTGGTACAAAGATCATTTGTTTGAACAATATCTAAATTATATCTATTAACATAGCCTTCATACATTTTTGTTAAAAAGGCTCCAACTGAGTTTGTATTTTTAATTTTTTCAATATCTTCATAAGTAAAGTATGCAGTATATCTTCCAAGTTCAGATGGAATTATAGTTTTTTTGATTTTTGTTTTCATAACAATATCTGCAGCTTCTGGATCGAAACTTATATTAAAAGATATATGGGGCTTTAAACCTGGTTTTCCGTAAGGAGACCCACCTTCAAAAATAATTTCATCAATCCATTCTTCACATTCAGGATATTTTGTAAATAATAAGCCTAAATTTGTATGAGGGCCTAGCTCTAATATTGTTATGTTATGTTTATTTTTTTTTATAACTTCGTACATTTTATCAACTGCAAATTCATTAATAGCTTGCTTGTTAGGAATTGATGGTATATATTTTCCAAGACCCTCTTCGCCATGAACAATGGAAGCATCTTTAATTTCTCTAACTAGTGGCTTATCGGCACCTTTTGCAACAATTATATTATTAAAACCAAATTTTTCTAAAAAATGTAAAATATTGCGTGTTGTTTTATCAAGGCCAACATTTCCGGCTGTTGTTGTTATTAATTTAATATCAAATTTATTGCTATATAAAGCTATAGTAATTGCACTAATATCATCTACACCAGGATCAGTATCTATAATTAAATTTTTTTTCATAAAATTTCTCCTTTTTGTTATATATTTAGGTTATACAAAAAACTAAATATTTGTTATTAAATTTTATTTTTTTGTAATATTAAATAAAGTTCCTATTTTATCTTGTCTAGCAACATCAATAAAAATATCTTTACCCTCTAAAATATTATTTTCTTTAAGTTTGTCTTTTATATAGTTGTATGCAAGACTTGGAGAATTATTTTCTTCGCTTAAATGTGATAGTATTATTTGTCTAACATTATTCATGCTTAAATTTTTAATAATTTCACTGCTTGTCTTATTGCTTAAATGTCCATTGTTACTTAAAATTCTTTGTTTTAAAAACGCGGGATAGTTTGGATTATCTAATAGTAAATGTTCGTCGTGATTTGCTTCTAAGTAAACTATATTGCTGTTATATAAATGATTTAAAATATCTCTATTTACTGTTCCTAAATCTGTTGAAATTGAAACTTTTGCATCTTTGTCGGAAATCGAAAATCCACAACAATGTTTGCTATCATGACTTTGTGTAAAATTTTCAACACAAATATCGTTAAAAGTAATTATATCATTGCTATAAAATACAATTTCATTTCTTAAGTTGTTTTTTAATTTTTTATTAGCCGCTTCTACGCTATCGTTATGTATGTAAACTTTTGGGCTATATTTTTTTAAAAGTGTGGCAAGACCTTTTATATGATCATCATGCTCATGCGTTATAAAAATAGCATCAATATCATCTATATTTATTTGTAACAAAGAAAGCTTAGCAATTAATTCTTTTTCGCTAAGACCCTCATCTATTAAAATTTTAGTTTTATCAGTAATAATTAAATAACTATTACCTTTGCTACCACTTGCTAAGCTTACAACTTTCATAGACAGTAATTATACCAAAGAATTGAAAAATATGCAAAGGGAAATGTCAAAAAAATATTTACAAAATAAAAAGCATATGATATAATAAAAATATTAAGAGGTGATGATATGAATTTAACAAAAAAATTTGGTGATGATATTATTGTACATTGGAAAGATAGAAAGCGTTGGTGTGGACTTCCACTTTCATTTACAAGATATTACATAATTGAAAAACCAGGTCAATGGATAAAGCTTTTCTGTGAAAAAGGATTTTTTACAAATCATTATGAAGAAGTTCAAATATATAGGATAGAAGATTTTACTATTCATCAAACATTAATTAATAAACTTTGGGGTGTAGCAAACATTGTAGTTAAAAGTAATGATAGAAGTTCACCAACTTTAAATTTAATAAGAATAGCAAAACCTTACCAAGTTTATGATATGCTTTCAAATCTTGTTGCTAGAGATAGAAAAAACAGAAACTTCCGTTGGAGCGAATTTCAAGATTCTGTATAAAAAAGTTTAATACAAAAAAGGCTATTGTTTTAATGAATAGCCTTTTTTATTATAAAAATTTTAACGTGAAATTGTTTTTAAAATATAAAATTTTTATGTTGTTAAATTAATTCATCATCAGCAGGAATTATTTCAACATTATTTACATCTTGGATTGTTTCGCTTGAAATTAATTGTTCACTTTCTTCAGTATTGTTTTCAATTTTTTCTGTGTTATGTTCTAAAAGTAGTAATTCTTGCTTTTGTTTTCGTTTTTCGCTAATTCGATTTTTTATATTATTAAATACTTTAGGAAGTTTTTTAATAAATTTAATAATATCGCTTAAAAAAGCCATAACAAATGCTTCTAAAGCTAAAATGCTATAACCTATACTTAATCCGCAATTTAAGCAAGGAGCAAAAATTAATAAATTTAATAAAACCATTGCAAAGGCAATATAAGCACAAATTTCTTGTATAGCGATTAATGAAAAATCATTTGCAAATAATCCATATATTCCTAATCCTATAATAATTAATAAACTTATACAAAAAATTACTAAAAAAATATAGTAAAAAATTTGTAATGCTAAACTAGTTTTTCCAATAAAGCCTACGCCTATAAATGGAATAATTAATGTTAGCAAACAAACTAACGATAATATAAATAAAAAAGTGCTTTGACATTTCTTTTTAAACATAAAAAACTCTCCTAAACTATTATTATCACAAAATAATAAAAAAATCAAGTTGTATTATGTTATTTTTTTGCTTTTATTTATTATTTTTTATACTTTTTGATAAATACATCTAATATATCTTTCGTTTAAATTTGACGCATTTTTTGGCTTATTTAATTGACTATTATTATAATATAATATATAATATAGTATATAAGGAGAGCGTATGAGCGAAGAGTTAATTAAAAGTCAACATTATAATGAAACAGATATTCAAGTTTTAGAAGGATTAGATCCCGTTAGAAAAAGACCTGGTATGTATATTGGATCTACAGATGAAAGAGGTCTTCATCATTTAATAACAGAAGTTGTAGATAATTCTATTGATGAAGCATTAGCTGGTTTTTGTGATAAAATTCAAGTAATATTAACAGCTGATGGCATGTGTAAAGTTATTGATAATGGTAGAGGTATTCCTACTGGAATGCATAGAACTGAAAACAAAAGTGCAGTAGAAGTTGTTTTAACAAAACTACATGCTGGTGGTAAGTTTGGTGGTGAAGGTTATAAAATTTCTGGTGGACTACATGGGGTAGGACTTAGCTGTGTTAATGCATTAAGTAGTTATTTGCAAGTAGATGTTTATCAAAATGGTCACCATTACTATCAAGAATATAAACGCGGTATTCCACAAGCACCATTAACAATAATTAATGATGTAAACTATACTGGAACAACTATAACATTTTTACCAGATCCTGAAATTTTTGAAACTGTAGACTTTAACTACGATACACTACGTGCTAGATTTAGAGAAATTGCATTTTTAAATAAAGGTTTAATTTTAAGTATAGAAGATCAAAGAGTAGAACCAATTAAAAAAGATGTTTTCCAATTTAACGGTGGTATTATAGAGTTTGTAGATTATTTAAATCAAAATAAACAATGTTTATTTAGTAAGCCAATTTATATTAACAAGGTAGCTGAAAAATATCAAATTGAAGTTGCAATGCAATTTAACGATGGTTATAACGAAAACATTTTGGCATATGCAAACAATATTAATACTGAAGAAGGCGGTACTCATTTAGTTGGGTTTAAAAATAGTTTAACTAAAATTATAAATGAATACGGAAAGAAAAACGGCGTATTAAAAGATGCTGAAAAATTATCTGGTGATGATTGTAGAGAAGGTTTAACTGCAATAATAAGTGTTAAGTTAACGGAACCACAATTTGAAGGACAAACTAAAACTAAACTAGGTAATAGCGAAATGAAAGGGTTAGTTGAAAAAGCTATGGTAGATGGTTTTGGATCATACCTAGAAGAAAACCCTAAAGAAGCTAAAGAACTTGTTATGAGAAGTTTAACAGCTCAAAAAGCAAGAGATGCAGCAAGACTTGCTAGAGAAAGCATTAGAAGAAAAGGAGCACTAGAAAATACAACTCTTCCAGGAAAACTAGCTGATTGTAGTGAAAAAGATCCTAAACTATGCGAAATATATATTGTAGAGGGAGATTCAGCTGGTGGTAGTGCTAAAAGTGGTAGAGATAGAAGATTTCAAGCAATACTTCCACTAAGAGGTAAAATTTTAAACGTTGAAAAAGCTAGACTTGGTAGAATTCTTTCTAACGAAGAAATTAAAGCAATGATTACAGCTTTTGGAGCAGGTATTCATGATGATTATGATGAAAGTAAACTTCGTTATAATAAAATTATTTGTATGACCGATGCCGATGTTGACGGATCTCATATTAGAATACTTTTATTAACATTCTTCTTTAGATTTATGCGTCCATTAATAGAAAACGGACATGTGTATATTGCTCAACCACCACTATACAAAATAGTTCGAGGAAAAGAAGAAAAATATTTTTATAACGACGAAGAATTGAATGCTTATTTACAACAAGTTGATCATAGATCTATTACAAAACAACAACGCTATAAAGGTCTTGGTGAAATGGATGCTGAAGAACTTTGGGAAACAACTATGAGTCCAGCAAATAGAGTGCTTTTAAAAGTTGATATGCAAGATGCTGTAGAAGCTGATAGAATTTTTACCACTTTAATGGGTGAAGATCCAGAACTAAGAAGAAATTTTATAGAAGAAAATGCTAATCTTGTTGATAAAGATGAATTAGATATTTAGGAGTGTTTATGGAATTTTTTGATAAAATAGAAAATTTTTTTGAAGAACTTCAAACCAATAATCAAGTAGATAATGCAGAGGTAAAAGATAATTTAAACAAATGTAAAAATTGTGGCGCAGCCTTAACAAACGACATTAAATGTCAGTATTGTGGAAGTGTTAATGAAAATAAAGTAGTTAATAAAAGTTTTGCAACAGATTTAAAAAATGCGGCTCAAAAATTAGAAGATTTTGTTAATAAAATTTTCGTGCCAGAACAAAATAATGGCGAAATTAAAGACAAGGAAGATTAAAATGAAAAAAGTAGATTATAGTGAAGAATTGTTAAAAATTGAGGATAATACAAAATATATTCCAGTTGAAATTAACGGCGAATTAAAAAAATCATTTATTAGTTATGCAATGGCCGTTAATGTTTCACGTGCTATTCCAGATGTTAGAGATGGTTTAAAGCCTGTTCAAAGAAGAATTATTTATGCAATGGGTGAAAATGGATATTTTCATGAAAGACAACATGTAAAATGTGCAAGAATTGTCGGTGAAGTTATGGGTAAATACCATCCGCACGGTGATAGTTCTATTTATGAAGCGTTAGTTCGTTTAGCTCAAGATTTTAGTATTAATTGTCCTCAGGTAGATGGCCATGGTAACTTTGGTTCAGTAGACGGCGACCCAGCAGCAGCACAACGTTATACAGAAGCAAGATTAAGTAAAATTGCTGGAGAAATGCTTAAAGATATTAATAAAGATACTGTTGATTTTTACCCAAATTATGATAATACTGAAATGCAACCAAGAGTACTTCCAAGCCGTTTTCCAAATATTTTAGTAAATGGTAGCGATGGTATTGCCGTAGGTATGGCAACTTATATTCCACCACATAATTTAACAGAGGTTATTAATGGGGTGGTTGCGTTAATAGATGATCCTGAAATATCTATTGACGATTTAATGGAATACATTCCAGCACCAGATTATCCTACAAAAGGCTTAATTCTTGGTGGAAGCGCTATTAAACATGCTTATAAAACTGGCCGTGGGGGCGTTATACTAAGAGCAAGAACCGAAATTGAAGAAAATATAAATACTGGCAAAAGTAGAATAATAGTTACAGAACTTCCTTATCAAGTAAATAAAGCAAGATTAATTGTTACTATTGCTGATATGGTTAAAGATAAACGTATTGAAGGAATTGCTAATATTCAAGACGAAAGTGGTAGAGATGGTTTAAGAATTGTTATTGATATTAAAAAAGATTATAACCCTCAAGTAATTTTAAATTTCTTATTTAAACACACTCAACTTCAAGTATCTAATGGTATTATTTTATTAGCGCTAGTAGATAATCAACCTAAACTTTTAAATTTAAAAGAAATTTTATATCATTATTTAGAACATCAAAAAGAAATTGTTAAAAGAAGAACAATTTTTGATAAGAAAAAAGCTGAAGAAAGAGCGCATATTTTAGAAGGATTAGTTATTGCCCTTAAAAATATTGACGAAGTAATAGCATTAATTAAAGGTAGTAAAGACAAAAATGATGCTAATACAAAATTAATGGAAAAATTTAATTTAACTGAGGCTCAATCTCAAGCAATTCTTGATATGAGATTACAAAGATTAACAAATCTAGAAGATATAAAAATAAGGGAAGAATTAGATTCTCTTAAAAAAGCGATTGCAGATTATATTGATATTTTAAGTAATGAAAGCAGAGTTTTAAGTATAATTAAAACTGAACTTTTAGAAATTAGAGAAAAATTTGGAACAGAAAGAAAAACTGAAATTACTTTAGATTATTCAGGAATAGATATTGAAGACTTAATCGAAAAAGAAGATGTTGTTATTTCGCTTACTCATCAAGGTTACGTAAAACGTATTCCAGTGGATGAATACCGCAGTCAACACCGTGGCGGAAGGGGAGTAAGTTCTCATAAAACAAAAGAAGAAGATTATGTAGAAAATATCTTTATTACAAGTACTCACGATTATATTATGTTCTTTACAAATCTAGGTAGAGTATATAAAATAAAAGGATATGAAATTCCAGAAGCTAGCAAACAAGCCAAAGGCAGAGCAATTATAAATTTACTACAATTAACTCCTGGTGAAAGAGTTACTGCAATGATTCCAATTCCAAATGGAACAACAGGAAACTTAATGATGGCAACGAAAAAAGGATTAATTAAAAAGACAGATTTAGCTGAATTTGAAAGCATTAGAAAAGTTGGTAAAATTGCTATTAAACTTGTAGATGACGATGAATTAATAAATGTTCAATTTAGTTCTGGTGAAGATGATGTTCTTTGTGCTAGTAGTTTAGGTAAATGTATTCGTTTTAATGAAAAAGATGTTAGACAAATGGGAAGAACAGCCCAAGGTGTTAAATGTATGAATCTAAAAGATGATGATTATATTGTAGATATGATTATTATAAAAGAAGGATATGATATTTTAACAATTACATCTAAAGGCTATGGAAAACGTAGTGATCAAAACGAATATAGAACACAAGGAAGAAATGGTAAAGGCGTATATGCTGGAATATTTAATGACAAAACCGGAAGACTTGTTAACTTAAAACAAGTTTTAGAAAACGAAGATGTAATTATTGTTACAGATAACGGAACATTAATTAGAACTCATGCAGATACAATTTCTAAAATTGGCAGAGCAACTCAAGGCGTAAAAGTAATGAGATTGGCTGAAAGCGAAAGCGTAGTTTCAATAGCTACTGCAGATAGATTTGAAGAAGATAACATTGAAAATGAAGATGTTAACGAGCAAGACCAAATTAATGTAAACGAAAATGTGAATGAACATGATGATAATAATGAATAATATTTAAAGTAAAGGAGAAGAATTTTATGGAAAAAGCAAAAAAAGTAGTTGTTTCAAGTATTTTTATTGTAGCGCTAATGGCTATATATAATATTTTGATTTTTACACTTTACAACAATTTAAACAAAAATTTTTGGGCGGGTTATGCATTTATAATGTTAGCTATGATAATAATGTTAATTAGTTTTGTTATTACAAATGCAAGTAGTCGTAATAAAAATGTTGTAGGTATACCTTTAACAACATTAAGTGTTTATTATTTTATATTAGAAGCTATTTTAGGTAGTTTATTAATGTTTTTTAATATTCCATTCCTTGCAGTTTTATTACCACAACTTATAGTTTTCATAATTTTTATAGCTATATACGTAATAGCAGTTTTAAAGTTTTATAGTTTACCAGTAAATGAAAAATAAAAAATATTATAACTAAATGAATAAAAAAAATAGTTATATAAATTAAAAAAGCCACAAAATGAAATTATTTCAAATTGTGGTTTTTTATTTTATAAATTTGTTATTTAATTTGATTTTTGTCTTCTTTAGATACAAAAATTACAGCTAAAGATTCTGCTCCAGTGTGAGAACCTATAATTGTTCCTATTTCAACAACTTCAACATTTAAATTTAAAAGTGAATCTAATTTAGTTTTTAATTCTAATGCATCTTTTTCTGCGTCTGAATGAAGAACATATACGTTTGATGTTTCGTTATCGTCTAAATATTTTAAAACATAATCAACTAAAGTTTGTATCAGCTTTTTTCTACCCATAACTTTTTTAAACGATACTAATTTACCATTTTCATCAACTTTAATTATAGGTTTTAATTGAAGTGCTGTTCTAACAATTGCAGCGGCTTTACTAATTCTTCCACCACGTTGTAAATGAAATAAATTATCTACTCCAAGAAAAATTGTAATTTTATCTTTTAAGTTAGTTAACACTTCAATAATTTCTTCTAAACTTTTTCCATCATTTTTCATTTCAACGGCTTTTTTAACCAATATACCCATACCTAAAGAGGCACTTTGACTATCAAAGCATACAACTTTACCAGAATATTTTTCTTTTAAAGTTTTCGCAGCCATGTTACTAGCATTAAAACTACCACTTAAACCAGAAGAAAAACCAATATATAATATATCAAAACCTTGTGATAAATATTTTTCAAATATTTCTTCATAAACTGAAGGATTTATCATTGAAGTTGTAGGAAGTTTGCCATCTCTTAAATTTTTATAAAAATTATGTAAATTTAATGTTTTATCATCTACCAAAATTTGTCCATCTATATTTAAATCCATAGGAATCAAATGAATACTATTTTGTTGTAAATATTCAACACTTAAATCGTTCGTCGCGTCTGTTATTATTTTAATCATATTATTCTCCAAAGGTAAATTTTATTTATTCATTAGGTATTATATTAATTTTGATATCTTTTGTCAAATTTTAAAACAATTTAACAAAAATAAAACAACTAAAATTTATCATTAGTTGTTGTTTAATTGTAATTTTTTTAATATAAAAAAGAAAGCTACTAAAGCTTTCTTTTTAATTAAATGTTAAGAAGTCTCATAATTTTTCCGTTTAAAATCATTAGAACTAAGTCAATAATCCAAACAATAGTAAAACCAAAAACTAATCTAATTATACCAGCAACAATTTTTCCTTCTTTAAATCTTGTAATAGCACCTAAAAGCCAAGAAGTTACAGGAATGATTGCAAGAATAATACTAAGAATTCTGCCTAATCCAAAATAGTCTTTATTAGATGATTTTGCCATAAAAATTCCTCCTATTAATTTATATTATTATTTTAACAAATTTATGCAATTTAATCAAATATTTTTTACAATTTTTCTACAATTATATTAATTTTAGTAGAAATATTTTTATAAAGTTTTAATTCTATAACAAAATTTCCTAAAGTTTTAATATTTTCTTTTAGTACAACTTGTCTTTTATCTATTTCGCTAGTAAAATTTTTTGTTATAACTTCAGCAATTTCCTTAGTTGTAATTGCACCAAAAAGTTTACCGTTTTCACCAACTTTTGCTTTAATTATAAATTCTTTGTTTTTTAATTCTTCAGCAAGTTTAGTTGCTGCTTTTATTCTTTCTTGTTCATGATAAGCATCGGCTGATTTTTGTTGATTATTAACATTTAAGTTTACGCTATCTGCTATAACAGCTTTTTTATTTTTTAACAAAAAATTTTTTGCATATCCATCGCTAACTTCTTTAACTTCACCTTTTTTAGCGGTGCCTTTAACATCTTCTAAAAATATAACTTTCATAAAACCTTCCTTTATATTATTTTAATATAATCAATATATTTTGTCAAATTTATTTTTCTTAAAATTTATATTAAAATCATTAATTATTGAAAGTTTAATTTGAAAAATTTTGGATAAAATAATAAAGTAGGAGAATGTTATGGATATAAAATGTAAAAAATGTGATTGCAAACACAATAAAGGTTGTACATGTTGTGCCGAAAAAATAAAAGTTGGCAAAAATATAGATTGTGAAACTTATGAATTTAGCGAATATAATAGTCAAAATTTTAAACAATATACTTCAAAAAACATGTTTGAAATATCTTCGTTAGAGCCACAAATATCGCATAAAGATGTTAAAATATATTGTGATGCAAAATGCTTATTTAACAAGCAGGGTATTTGTCATGCAAATGGAATAACTGTTTTAGAAAGCAATTACGATAATATGCCAAACTGTGTCACTCAAATAAACAAATAACTGCCATTGGCAGTTTTTTGTTACATAAATAAAATGATATTTTGTAAATTTTTTATAATTAAAACTAAAATTTATAAAATAATAATTAAAAAATAACGAATTTATAAAATTATTGCTTATAGATATAATTATAATTTTTATCGCCAATTTTAACTATAAATATTTTATTATTTATAGAGAGTTGACCTTTATAAAAAAATTTAGCTGACTTAATTTTTCCTGTTTCATCTTTAAATTTTATATCGTAAAAATTATAACCTAAAATATTAAGTAAAGGATTAATATAAAATAAATCATTTTTAATATAAACAATTCCAATTAAAATTATTATTAAAATAAAAATAATAAACATGCTATACCTTTCAAGTTCAAAAGTTAAAGCAAATAAAACAAAAAGCGAAAAATAGCCTAAAAAATGTTGTTCGGTTATGCTTTTTTTCTTTATAATTTCAATTTTTGTTATTTTATAATTTTTATTTTTATTTTCTAAAATAATTCCACTTATTCCTAAAATAATTAAAGAAATAAGTAAAATTAATGTACTGGTATTCAAAAAATTAAAACTCAAATTGCTATTGAGTATTTCAATTAAAATTTTTACAATAATTAAACAATAAAGTGGAACAAATGCACTTAAATATAAAAAGATTTTTTGCATATATTTATTTTTTGCATTTTTTATTTAAAAAATACATTTTTTGATATAAAAAAAAGAACATTTAAATGTTCTTTTTATTCACCTTTTCCGTAAGATTCAATCCAATCTGATGGGGCAGTTGTCCAAACTTCACTTGCTGCACCATTTGCATATTGAATGGCTTCTACTTGGAAAGTTATTGTATAAATTTTATTTGCATCTAAATTTGTTAATTCTTTTGGAACTTCAATTTGTGTACAAAAATCTATACTGTCACCAGAAGCAGCTTTTCCATTATAATAGTAATAATCGTCATCTTCATTTAAACTCCAAGTATCACTTGTTGTTGCTTTTACAGGAAAACTTGTTGCTTCTCCAGTGTTTGATAAAGTTAGTTTACATCTTAAAACACATTCACTAGAATTTTCTGGTATACTTACACCAATTGGTTGAGAATAAGTGGTTCCAGGCATAGCTGTTCCAGCAAAAGTAAAAGCTTCAACATTTGTACCACCTTGGGTAATATTAATGTTAACTGGGTCACCTAAAGTAATGTCTCCTGTGGCTGATTGATTAGCGCCAAAAAATGCAGCGGTTAAACCTAGAAGTAAAGATAAACCTAATAATATTGACAATGTAATAATTGCAACAGTTGATGCATTTTTTCTTTTTTTGCTTTTCACAGCGACAACTTTTCTAGGTTCACTATTTTTTCTAGTGTTAGTTGTTTTTGGTTGATTGTTTTGATTATTAATAGTTTCCATTTTCCCTCCTTTATAATTTTAGTTTTGCAATTCTTTTTTAAATTATGCATTTAATATTTTTACAAAAAAAGGATAAACTACAGATATGTTTAATATTTTAAAAAAGCATAAAGATTTAGTTATAATTTTAAGCTTGCTAGTACTTTTCGTAGTATTTGCTATTTTTGTTTCCTCAACTTTAACTTTTTTTAAAAACAATAGTAGCGTAAAAGGTGAAGTGCAACTTGGTGAACTTGACTTTACAATAAATGTAACAAATTTTACTAATAAAAATTACATGCCTGGAGATGAAATTGATATTAATGTTAATATAGAAAATAAAGTTGAAAACAAAGAATTTTTAATACCATTTTATTTTAGATTTTCTTTTATAGATGAATTTAATTATCTTAAAACTTTTTTAAAAGCAAATTTAGAAGAGAATTTTATTTATGATAATAAAGAATATTATTACTATAAATATAAAGTAAATGTTAACGACAAAGTAAAATTAATAAACGGAATAAGAATAGATAAAAATTTTACCGATCAAACTATAAAAGAAATTGATATTTCGGTTATAATTGATGCTGTACAAAGTGAATATGGAGCATATAAAGAAATCTTTTATGATGCCCCAACCGAGTGGATTGAGTTTATAGAAAATAATTAAATTCGCTTTACAAAATATTACATATTAATATATAATATTTGTAATTATTGACAAAAGACTAGGGGGAGATTGAATTATGGCAGAAGAAAAAAAATCTACCAAAGCGACAAAATCAACTACTGCACCTAAAAATACTTCGGGTAAAAAAGTAAATGCTCCGAGCGTAGCAACACCAACAACAACTACTACTATTACTAAAAAAACAACAACATATACTAAAAAAACAACAACAAATGCTCCATCAAAGCTAATTAGTGGTGAAACAAAAAAACCAAGTGCTAGTAAAGCTACAAGCGCTACTTCTTCACCTTCTAAAGCAAAGGATGCAACAACTAAAAAAGTAAAACCAACTGCAGAAAAAAAATCTGAAAAAAAACCAGAAACAAAAAGTGTAGATAGTAAAGTTGATGTAAAAGCAGACATTAAACCAGTTGCTATAAGTAATGTAAAAACTAGTGCAACAAGTAGTGAGCCAACTCCGTTAAAAGTATCTCCTACAAAAACAACTCCTAGTGGAGTTAATCAAAATAAACCTTCACCAATTATAAATCCATCAAAAAAGAATATAAATGTAGCAAATAAAAATCAACAAATAAAAAAATCACCTATAATTGGGTCATCTTCTTTATCTAAACCTAACGTTAAAGAAGTTGATAGTAACACAATAGAAAAAAATATTTTAGTTGAAGAAAAAGAAGATAAAAAGAGAAAGAAAAAAATTATAATTATTATTTTAATTATACTTGCTGCTTTAGTTTTAATCGGAGTAGGCATATATTTAATTTTATCTTTAACATCAACAGAAATAAAATTTGACATTAAGGTAGATTCAGAAGTTCATACTGAAATTTACGATAGTAATGATAATATAATAGGACATATCAAATATTTACCAGGTGATACAATAGACGCCAAAATGGTAGTAACGGTAATAGATGAAAGTGGTTTAAATCAAAATGCTAGTGTTTATTTAAGAGTTAAAATGGAAGTTTATGTAGATAACAACTATTTTAGTGGAATATTTAATCCAGTATTTTTAAATGATGCTGATTGGACTGTTGGCGATGATGGATATGTATATTATAATAGCAAGTTGTTTTCATCAAAAACTATAACAGTGTTTAATTCTTTGGTTATAGACGGGGATAAAGCGACTAATGATTTAAATGGAAAATCTGGACAATTAGTCTTTACTGCTGAAGTTTTAGAGGGTAGTCATGCGGCAATAAGTCAAGAATGGCATACTTCCCCTAATGTATGGAGAAATTTGGAAAAAATAAAGGATTTTTAGTAAATGAAGAAAAAAATTATAAATAGCTTTATAATGTTTTTATTAGTATTTAGTTTACCACTAATCTTTTTTGGATGTAAAAACAAATTAAAAGTTCTAACCACACCAATAAGCGTTGGAATGGTAAAAAATAATGAACAGGTTTTATTAGTTACTGATGAAAATATTTATGCAACAGGCTATAGATTTTATTTAACTAATAACTCAAATTATGAAAATTTAGATAATTATATTATGCTATATAGCGAAGAAAATAGTGTAGATATAACAAATTATTACAGCGAAAATGTTACTTATCATTTTTTTGTAAAATATGTTGGAGATAATAAAACCTATAAAGATTCTTTAAATTCTGAAATTAAATCGCAAGTTGCACCACTATCTAAAGTGCAAGCTCCGTATATTCAAATTATTGATGAAAAAGTGTATTTTTTCAGAATAATGAATGCTCAAAGTTATGAACTTTACGAAACAATAACAAATTCAAATAATGAAGTTGTTTCTAGCGAAAAAGCTTTAACATTAAACAGTGAAACATTTGAAATAGATATATCAAATAGATTTGCCGATGTTAACGCACCTTATTATACTTTTAGTTATAAATTAAAAGCAATTGCTGAAGATGGTTATGCGGATTCAGATTTTAGTAATGAAATTACTTATGTAAAAAATATAACATTAGAAAAACCTAACAATTTATTTGTTACAACAAACGATAATAAATATTTTTTAAATTGGGATAAAGTTAATTACGCTACAAAATATAAAGTTATTATAAACAACAATTTTGAAAACGCAATAATAACAGATAAAAACAAAGTAGAAATTACAAATTGCTTAACAGAATATTCTCTTTATGGCTTTAAAGTACAAGCAATAGAAAGCGACGTATTATCTTATAAAGAAAGTGAAATTAGTGAAGTTTTAGAATATAAATTTACAACGAATTTTGCAAGCCCTAGTAATTTAAGTGCAAGTAGAAATGGAGAATATTTAAATATTACATTTGATGGTGTAAGTTTAGCACAAAGTTATACGTTAGAAATTTATAATAATCAAGAAGAAAAAATATATTATGACAATAGTGTAACAACAAATAATATTTTATTAGGCATTAATGAATTATTTAGTGTTTTAACAAGCGATCAAAATATTACTATAAAATTAAAAACTAATAATGTTGGAGAATATTATTTGGAAAGCAGTTTTGCTAGTTTAGATTTTACTATTGTGAAAACTTATTAACAATAAAAAATTTATAATAAAAATAAAAAAACCGTTTAATTAACGGTTTTTTGTTTAAATAATATATGATATGTGTCATTGATTTATATAATTTAAATTTTATACGTTAAATCTAAATAATACAACATCATTTTCTTTTATAATATATTCTTTACCTTCTATTCTAACTTTACCTTTTTCTTTTGCTTTAGTAAAATTACCTGCTTCTAACAAATCATGATAATCAACAATTTCTGCTTTAATAAAACCTTTTTCAAAATCAGTATGAATTTTACCAGCGGCACCAGGTGCTTTTGTTCCTTTTTTTATTGTCCAAGCTCTAACTTCTTTTTCACCTGCAGTTAAGTAACTCATAAGTCCTAATGTGTTATAACTTGTTTTAACAAGTTTATCAAGTCCACTTTCAGTAATTCCAAGTTCTGAAGAAAAAAGTTCTTTATCTTCATCACTTAAACTTGCAAGTTCTTCTTCAATTTGAGCACATAAAACAATAACTTCAGAGTTTTGGCTACTAGCAATTTCTTTAACAATTTTTACATATGAATTTTCATTTTTATTAATATCATTTTCCCCAATATTGGCAACATAAATTACAGGTTTGCTTGTAAGTAAAAATAAATTTTTAACAATATCATTTTCTTCGTCAGTAAATGTTAATAATCTAATTGGTTTTCCACTTGCTAATTGATTTTTGATTCTGTTTAAAACATCAAGTTCAAGTTCTGCTCCTTTTATGCCAACCTTTTTATTTTTTTCAGCTTTTTCCACTTTTTTATCAATGCTTTCAAGGTCTGCCATAATAAGCTCATATTCAATAATTTCAATATCTCTTTTTGGATCAATACTATTTTCTACGTGCAAAATATTAGAATTATCAAAGCATCTTACAACATGACATATTGCATCAACTTCTCTGATATGACTTAAAAATTTATTTCCAAGTCCATCACCTTTACTGGCGCCTTTAACAAGCCCAGCAATATCTACAAATTCTATTACAGCTGGTGTAATTTTATTACAATTATATAATTTTGCTAAATGTTCAAGTCTATAATCAGGAACGGCAACCATTCCTACATTTGGTTCTATTGTACAAAAAGGGTAGTTAGCACATTCAGCCCCAGCTTTAGTTATAGCATTAAACAAAGTACTTTTACCTACATTTGGTAATCCAACAACTCCTAATTTCATAATTTCTCCTATAATAATATACAAAAATCATTATAACATAAAAATAAAAATATTTATACTATTTTAACTAATTTTAATCAAATTAAAAACAAAGATTATTAGTAAAAATTGAAAATGTTATAAAAAACAGCCTGACGGCTGTGGTTGGAGTGGTAAGATTTGAACTCACGAATGTCGGAATCAGAATCCGATGCCTTACCGCTTGGCGACACTCCAATATTAAAATATTAAATTATAAATTTTAAATTGTCAAGTTTTAAATATAAGATAAAAATATTTTAATAATTAATTTAAAATGTTTAATTTAAATTTGCTAAAATTTTTAATATATAATATAATAAAAATATGAAAATAGATTGTAAAGAATTAATAATTTTATTAACAAAACTAAATAATATGATAGATGGTTTTGATGAATTTTTTTTAACAAAAAATAATAATTTGACAATAAAAGATAAATTATTAATTTTTTTGCAAGAAAAAAATTTAACTCCGTTTGAATTAATAAAAAAATTAGGAATAAATAAAACTAATTTAGCTTTAATTACAGCTGAATTGGTTAAGCAAGAATTAATAATAAAAAAGCAAACTTCATTTGATAAGCGTAACATTGAATATGTCATAACTGATAAAGGAAATTTATATATTCAAAATATACTAAACAAAATAGATGAAAATATAAATAAACAATTAAAATATTATAATAACGCTCAAAAAATTAACGAGTTTTCAAAAAGTTTAAATGATATTTTAGATTAAACATCAAATAATTTTGTTCTATTGTTATGATCATAAATATTTTCTTTATTTAAATCTAAAAAGTTAATTTTATTTCTTAAAATTTCACCATTTAGTTTTAATGAAGATAAAAATAGCATATTGTTTTTAATTAAATAATTATTTTCAGTAAAATCAATAAATATATTAAAACCGATTTCATTAAGTTTATAATAATAATTACAAAGTTTATTTGAAAAATTAGAAACAAAAATTTTTAAATTGGAGAATATTGGAAATAATTCTTGTTGAATAAAAGAAAATTCAGTTTCTATTACTTCATTATTGTTTAAATCATCAATAAAACTAACATAAGAAAATTGGTATCCTAACTCTTTTAAGTGGGATACTATTTTTTTTAAAGATTGAATTTCTAAACTGTAATTTGGATTGTTTTTCGAAATATCATATCCTAAAACATTTCCAGATTTATTAATACTAATTAATGCTTTTGCATTATTAAAAGAAAAATTTTTATTATTTGAAATAAATTCTTCTAATATTGGAATAAAATCTGTGTTATAAGAAATTTGCTCTTTTTCAGTTTGTTTAGAGTTAAAACATGCAATTTTGTTTTTAGAGTCTATTATAAATTTATCTATAAAAGGGTTTTCTTCTTGATAATAATTGATATTATTAAATAGTAATATCAAGGGTTTTTTGTTACTTGGCAAATATAAATCTTTTTTTATAATTTTTTCATTTTCATATTCATAAATATCAGAAATATTTATTAGCATATAATCATTTAAGTAAAGTTCTTGTAATAAATTTTTAAATTCATTATTTGTTATATAATTTTTATCGTAATTCTCTGAATTTATATTTTCATTGAAAGCATTTAAGGGATAAGCTATTAATTTATTTAAAGTAATTATTTTTGGTGGTATTTCGCAATAAACCAAACCGTCTTTAACAAAAAATTTTGAGTAGTGAGTAATTAATGAATTTATTGTGCTTTTATCTTTAAATAAATTACTTTTATTTTCAAGATATTCTACCGCGTTTTTATATTCTGAATTGTTTGCATATTCTCTTGCAGTATTAATAATAACTTGTCTATAGCTTTCCATTAAATTTTCAAGTTCTTCAATTTTATAACTATAAAATTGAGTGTTTTCATGATATAAAACATCTAAATATAAATATAACTTTTCTAATTCAGGATTTTCTTTAGTTGTATTTTGCAGTTTTATTAACAATTTTTCAGCTAAAACTGTTTGATTTAATGTGTTTTCAGGTGTAGCGAAAACAGCGTTAAATTTTACTATATTAACGTGAGAAAAAACTATTAAAAATGCAAAAAATAAAAAAATCACTTTTTTCACAAAACTAGTATTTGTAAAAAAAATTTATTAATTATATTATATTATTATTTTTACAAAAAAATTTATTTTTCACTTTTTTATTTTATATTTTTATTTTAAAAAAATGTTAAATTTATAAAATGGAAAAAATATTAAATAAAGTTATTAAAAAAATTGAAATTGAAAATAACTGTTTAGATAAATTAAACATGTTTATTGAAGAAGTTTGTGTAAATTGTTCGATTTTATTTTTAGTCGATTTTTTAACATATAAAAATTATAAAAACAAGCTAGATGAATTAAAAAAATCTTCTGTTAATAACATTGAAGTTTTTGTGGTATATAATTTTTCACAAAAAACTATAGAAAAACTAGAAAATAAAATTAATGAAACGTATAATTTAGTTGTTGGTATTGGGGAATTTTATACGCTAAAATTTGCTCAGTATTTTGCCATAAAAAGTAATATTATGTATGCGTTTGTAAATTTAAACATATTAAAAAGTGAGTTATTTTGCAAATATAATCAAAATTTTTCTTTAATCAATTGTTATTATCCACCGCATTTTGTTTTAATAGAAGATATATCTTTATGTAAACAACAAATATTTGATTTATACTGTAATGTGTTTAAATTTGCTTATATCATAATAGAATACAATTTGCAAAATGAAAATGAAAATTTATTCAATTTTTTAAAAGAGTATAAAATAATATTAAATGAATTAAGTGAAAAAAATATTTTAAAAAGTGTTGTTGCGTTAGGATTAATTTTAAATAAATACAATATTGAATTTTATTTAAATAAACAAAATTTTAGTAGTGAATTTTCAGAATTTATTAATTCTCACATTTTAGGATTAAGTTATAAATGTATTTTTAAAGTATTAAATGAAAATAATTTATATTTTAGTCGTTATTATAAAAAAGATAATAGTGTAATTAATAGTTATGAAAATTTTGATTTTAATTTTTATAAATTTTATTTAATTTCTAAGAAAAAAAATATATTAAAAATTTTAAAAAATTATGAAGTTTTATTTGAAAACTTTTATAATAAATTAAAAAATTTATCAATAGAAAAATATTATAATATAACAAAAAATTTTAATGTTAAAAAAATATTAAACAAACTTTCAAGTGATGCAAGTGGTTCGTTATTTTTAAAAAAAATGCAGTTTTTTGAATTATTTAATTTTTTTTAACAATTAAAAATTTATTTTAAGTTTAAAACATTTTTTTAGTGTTAATTATTAAAACATGAAAAAAATGTTTTTTTTATTTTCGTTTTTATTTTTATTAACGCTTACATATAGTTTTAAACCCGTGTTTTATGATATTAATAATTTCAAAAATATAAATTATGGTGAGATTATTTATAGTATTTATTGTTTAGATAAATGTGAAAATATCGAAAATTGCGAGATTATTAACTTGGGGAATGGTTATATTATTAATACTTCTTTAAATAATGCAAAAGTTATAAAAAGTAAAGTAACAAATATATTAGGTGAAAGTATTAAATTTAAAAGCACAATTAATAAGATTAATAACATTATTAATTATTATAATTTAAATATAATAAAAAAAGAAAAAGTTGATAATATTTTTTGTGCTTACGGATTTAGTAATGTTTTAGCCCAAAGTAATTATATAAAAATTGATAATGAAAAGATAAATTTGCAGATTGCATTTAGCAATAATTATATTACTTTAGGATACCCAATAATTCTTGGAGATTACTAATTTTAAATTTAATGAATAAAAAAAATATTATTGTCAACAATTGTGCTAGTAGGAGGATATTATGAAAGAAAAATTATTATTAAACATTAAAAAGTATAAAAATTATATACTTATGACACTAACAGCAGTTATTGTACTTGCAGTCATCTTGGCTTTAGCATTGTCTAGCTCTAGTAGCGTTAGCGAACCTAGTGAAAACGTTAACACAACTCCGGTAAATTTTGTGTTGCCAATTAGTAATTGTGTTATAACAAAAGGCTATAATGCAGAAGAATTACAATATAATAGCACACTAAATTGTTGGGAAATTCACAAGGGATTAGACTTATTGGCAACAGTTGGTGATGAAGTTCTTGCTTGTTTTAATGGAAAAGTAACTAATATTTATACCAACTATTTAGAGGGTACAACAATTGAAATTACTCATGAAGATGGGTTAGTAAGTAGATATCAAGGTTTAAATAGTAATACTTTAGTAAATGTTAATGATGAAGTTAACGTTGGACAAAGTATTGGTACAGTAGCCAATGTTTTAGAGGCAGAAGGCGAAGAAGAATCACATGTACACTTTGAACTAATAAAAAATGGCGAGAAAGTAGACCCAGCTAATTATATTCAAATTAGTTCTAAAGATTAATTGTGTAAATTGCTTTACTTTTTATTTTTTATGTGCTAGAATATACTCGTATTTAATTAGGAGGTTATTATGACTTTTGAAAAAGTAAGGGAAGTAATTTGCAATCAATTAGGAAAACCTGAAGATAAAGTTACACTTGAATCTGATGTTGTAGAAGATTTAGGCGCTGATTCTTTAGATATAGTTGAAATGCTAATGGCGTTAGAAGAAGAGTTTAACATGACACTTCCAGATGAAGCTTGTGCAAATTTAAAAACCGTGAAAGATATTGTTACTTTTATCGATAATCATAAAAAGTAATAAAAACTGCCAGATAATGGCTATAAAATTAAAATAGTATTATAAAAGAGTTGAAAAAATGTTCCAACTCTTTTTTATTGTTAACTATGTGTTAAAAACATATGGAAGAGAGAAGATTACTAAAAAACACTTTATCTGTTTTGATAAAGTGTTTTTTTATAGTTTAGTTTAATCACAAATTTTAAAATTCTAAAAACTATTGTTTAAATTTTTTATTATTAACTATTTTCATTATTTTCTATTGTTTTAATTTCGATTTCACTTTCAATTTTAGTTTTTTTATTTTTTTTATATAAAGAAACAATAAATAATACTAAAATTAAAACAAAAGTTAAAACTAAGGCCGAAATATACCAATTAACAGGTTTAAAACGATAAGTATAAGTTGAAATATCTTGATTTATATCGGTTACAATCCATTGATGATATTTTACTCCATCTTGTGTAAATTGATAGTTTGCATCAGAATGGAGTTTACTTTCAGGAGTTCCAAATAAATATGATAATTCCGCATCTTCTAATGTATAATTATTATTAAAATAAGAAAGAAATTCATTAGTTATAAGCTTGGCATCTTGTGTAGCAAATATTGTTTTCCCGGTTGAAATATTTTTATCAAATAAAAAATTTTTAATATTTTCCGAGTCATCGTCATTATTTTCAACTAAATGTAAACCATAAAAATATTTAAACGTATTATAATTTCTAAATTTTATGCTTGCAATAATATATCCATTGTTTTCGGAAACAGTAGTTGTTACATTATTATAAACATTAATTTTTTCAATGTCTAGTAGTCCATCGTCACGTTTGTAAAAAGATTGAATTAAGGCATTTAAATATAAAGTCATTTTGCTTTTAATATCTTTAGTAACAGTTTCTATATTATAACCAGCAGAAACTATTTTATTGTTATCTAATTTAACACAAACAGCATCTACAATAGTACCATCGGTATTTAAAACTCTTTCATATTCAATACTAGCACAACCAGTTGAAATTAAAGCAATTATTATTAATAAAAAAGATAATATTAATTTTTTTAGTTTTGTCATAATTTTATTATATTACTTTTTAAAAAAAAATAAAACTTAATTTAAGATTATAATAAATAAAAAACGCAAATTTAAGCAAAGATGCTTTTATTTTATGCGTTTTTTTGCTTTTATAAAGTTTGAATGTCTGATATATTTGAGTTTTTTAAAGTTTTTCCGGTTTCAAATGGAATTTCAACATAGCCTTTTTGCATTCCACATAAATCACAAATTTCCCAAGCATTAAACTCAGTGTGTTCGTTTCCACAATTAGAACATTTCCACTTAATAGGCGTTGTAGAAGAATATAAGTTTTTATTAACAAATCCTTCATAAATTTGTTTAATTAACATATAATGGCAATTTTCAACGCTAGCTACACGATCAAATGTATATGCAACTTCATTAAATCCTTCTTCTTTGGCAATTTTTGAAAATTCGGGATAAATGTTTTCACTTTCATATTTTTCATCTTCCATTGTATATTTAAAATGATCACATAAATCTCCGTATTTAAATGGGAATCCAGCGTTAATTTCAATGTTTTTAACTAAATTATTGCTATTATTTACAATTAAATCAAAAAAAGTTTTAGCGTGAGCCATTTCGTTTTTTGCTAGAGTTTTAATTGTGTTAGACAAAAAATTATAACCTTCTTTTAAACATTGTTTACTTAAAAATTGATATCTCGCTCCTGCTTGACATTCTCCGGCAAAACTTCTAGCTAAATTTTTATACGTTTGACTATTTTCAAAATTATTATTCATTTTATCTCCTTTTTTATGTTTTAAAAAAAATAATTAACAAATTTTATCTTTTTATACAAAAAGATTTGTAAAAATTATAAATTTAAAGTAAAATATAAATATGAGAAACGTTCAAAACTTAGAGGAAGAAAAATTTTATCTAACTGAAGAAAATCAGTTTCATCGCATTTATGAAATTATTTCAAGAATGCCAAACTTTATTTTGTATGATAGTTATAGGATTTTGTATGAAGATTTATTTTATGATACTAAAGATAAATTTTTTGAACAAAACCGAGCAACAATTAGAGTTAGAACTTATGTCGATAAAAAAGTATTATCTATTAAATATTTAAGCTCTAATGCCCAAAAGGAAGAGAGGGTAAGAGAAGCTTATTTAGATTTACCTTCTGATGCAGATATTACTACTAATAGAGAGGCACATTTATTTTTATCTAATAAAATAAATGATATATATGCTAGAAGATTAGACATAGATACAATTAGAAAAATGCGAGATTTAAAACCATATTTAGCTGTTTATACAAATAGAGAAGTTTATGAACTTAAAAATAATATGGATTTAAAAATTTCGGTTTATTTTGACAGATGTGATTATAAAGCTAAATTTACAAAAGATAAAGATAACATTGTTAAATTTGTTTTAAATAATTATCCAGATACAGTTAATTTAGATGTTTTTAATAGATTTATTAAAAATGTAAACGAAAAAGTATATTTTATTAATGATAATGAAAGCAAATTTGAGTGTGCAAAAAGAATTTTAAATTATGATAGATTTAATAAAAAACGAAAATTTGAAGAAGACGAAAAAACTGAAGAAACAAACAATGATAATGAAGGTAAATAATAACAAAATTTAAAACTGGCAGTGCCAGTTTTTTTATTTTAAGTTATAAAAATTAAAAATAAAAAATATAATATTTTAAGTAAAATTGAAAAAGTGTTTTATTAGACAAAAAACGAAAAAATAGTCTTTTTTTCTTTTTCAATAAAATTTAAATACTAATATACAATTAAGGTGGGATGTATGCATTTTATAGTTGTAAAAATGAAATCTTTATTATCGATGGTAGCAATTTTAGTTGTTATTTGTCTTCTTGCTATTAATGTAAATGGGAATGCGGCTGCGTCGGTTTATTTTGGATATAGCTTAAGGAAAATTCCAATTTATAATGTTAAAACTGATGAAAAGGTTGTTGCTATTAGCTTTGATGCAGCTTGGGGAGCAGATAAAACTGAAAAAATTATGGAAATTTTAAAAGAATATAATGCAGGTGCAACATTTTTTCTAGTTGGTTTTTGGGTAGAAAATTATCCAGAAATTGCAAAAAAAATTGCTGAAAATGGTTTTGAAATTGGAACACATTCAAATACTCATCCAGATATGGCCAAATTAAATGCTGAACAAATAAAATTAGAGCTAGAAACTAGTGTTAAAACAATAGAAGACGCTACTAATACTAAGGTGGAATTATTTAGAGCTCCATTTGGGTCGTATAACGACACACTCATTAACACTTCTGAAGAATTGGGTTTAACAACAATTCAATGGGATGTTGATAGTTTAGATTGGAAAGGAATATCTGCTGTAGATATTACAACGCGTATTTTGAATAAGGTATTTAATGGCTCAATTATTCTTTGTCATAACAATTCAGATCATATACTAGAGGCTCTACCAATGATATTAGACAGATTACAGAAACGTGGCTATAAAGTTAAATGTATAGGAGACATAATTTATAAAGATAACTATACAATTAATCATGAGGGTACACAAATAAAAAACAATTAGCAAAAATCCCTTCAACATTAGGAGGTTATATGAATTACGAATTATTATTAAATAACAGTGTGGAGCTTTGGGGAAAAGTTAAATCTGAACCCGTGTTTACTCATTCTGTTATAGGGGAAAACTTCTACGAATTCGATTTAGAAGTGCCAAGACTTAGTGATAGTAGTGATATTATTCCAATTACTATCAGTGAAAAATTGTTTAATAAAGAAGATTTAAAAGTAGATAGTATTTTTGCTTTAAATGGGCAGTTTAGAAGTTATAATAAACTTGTTGAAAACAAAAGCAAGCTAATGCTTACAGTTTTTGTAAGAGAGGTTATAGATGTAAATACTGACAAAAATCCAAATATTATAAATTTAAAAGGTTATTTGTGTAAAGAACCAGTTTTTAGAACAACACCATTTAAACGTGAAATTTGTGATATATTATTAGCTGTTAATAGGGCTTACAACAAAAGCGACTATATACCTTGTATTGCATGGGGTAGAAACGCTCGTTTTGTAAAAAATTTGCCGGTTGGAACTAAGCTTAATATTGAAGGGCGTATTCAAAGTAGAATTTATCAAAAAAAACTTAGTGATGATGAAATTGTAA
Source organism: Clostridiales bacterium (assembly GCA_015055535.1). GTDB lineage: Bacteria > Bacillota > Clostridia > Christensenellales > UBA1242 > UBA7868. Next base: position 333 of record SVIA01000007.1, on the reverse strand, counting down.
ATAAAACAGCTTATGAAATTAGTATTTCTAAAATAGATATTATTGAAAAAGAAGAAATAATAACTAGTGTAGAGTTAGAGCGTTTAAAACAAAATGCAGATTAGTGGCTATGCCACTTTTTTGTGTTATAGGCATTTTTGTGCCTAAGGCACTCTTTTATTTTTTGCCGATTTGCTTTAATATGACCAAGTATTTTATAAAAAAATAAAAACCAATTAAGTTTTTAGATTTTTTTAGTATTGACATGAAAAGTTAAGTTTGATATATTATTAATATATGTATAAAGAAGTTTTAGATAATGAATTTTATTATAATTTAAATGATAACTTAGAA
>SVIA01000006.1 GCA_015055535.1 Clostridiales bacterium | reverse complement strand
GGAATAGAATTAGACACATCGAATGTAACAACAATAACACTAAACGAAACACAAGGTGAAAAAACAACAGTAAGAATTCAAATAAGCAAAACAACAAACAACGCCTACTACGGCAACGTTATTTTGTAAAAAATATTTAAAAGTTAATATGTTAAAAAACGAAAAAAGGCAATTTAAACTTAAATTGCCTTTTTTATTAATTAAATTATAAAGATTATTAATTTAAAATAATAAATTTAACTATATTACTTTTTGCTTTACTACTTGGAGTGTATGTTGAGTAATTATAAGCAAAACATTCTACATAATAGTTATAAAAAGTATCTAAATTTGCTAAATTATCAGTAAATTCAATTTCTCCACGTTTATTTTTAATAGTTTGTAAAATTTTAGTTTGATCTTCTTCAATTCTATATATTTTATAAATTAAGTGTTTTTGTGCGGTAAATGTTATTACGGGTTTATTATTGATTAATTTAACTTGAATTTCTGGTGCTTTTGGATTTGAATAACTTGTGCTAACTTTTAGATTATTAAATTTTTTATTAATTTCAATAGATTTTTTGTAAATTGGAGGGGTATTTTCACTGGCTAAAGTTAAAATGTGTTCATTTTCAAGTACTACTTCATCAATGTTAACTTTTTCAATACCAATAGGAGCATTATCAAATTCTGTTATTGTTATGTTTTCATGTGCTTTTAATAATACTTCTTTTAACATACTTGTACAAAATGTTCCACCATTATTACAACCCTCCAATACGCCGTCAGCTTTGTTTGTAGAATTTCCAAGCCAAACACCACAAGTTTTATTTTTTGTATAAGCAACAGAATAAACATCTGTATTTAAATTTGTATTTTTAATACCAACAGTGCCAGTTTTTCCGGCAACTTTAAATGGTAAATCTTTCAATCTTTTACTTGTTCCATTTTCTACACCTTTAATTAACATATTGTTCATTAAATAAGCACTTTCTTCGCTCATTGCTTTATTATTTTTAATAATATGTTTATATAAGGTTTTGTCTCCTATACCTTTTATTTCTTTTATAAAAGTGGCTTTTTTAAAATTGCCTTTTTGTGAAAAAGGAAGAAATGTGTTGGTTAAATCAATTAAATTTGTGCCGTATTTAAATCCGCCAAGAGCTAAAGCATAGTTGTTGCCCTCATCCGATAAATTTAAGCCTACGTTTTTAACGAAATTTTTGCAATTTTCAATTCCTACTTGTTGCATTAGTTTAACAGCTGGTACATTTAAAGATTGTTCTATGCTTCGGTAGCACTAACATAGCCATGATAAATGTTTCCTACATTATTAGGAGAGTACCCATCAATATTAATTTTTTCATCTAAAATTTGACTTTCTGGGCAAATTATGCCTTTTTCTAAAGCTGGGCTAAACACTAAAATTGGTTTTATGGTAGAACCAGGCTGTCTTTTTATATCAATTAAATTATAATCACACTTACCATAAAAGGCATTTATGCCACCAGTTTCGTTATCTATGACAACTACAGCGCTATCAGCAGTATTTCCAAAGCTATTTTTATGATAAAAATTATCATTATTTACAATATCTATAATATTATTTTGTACATTTTCATCTAAATAAGTATAAATTTTAGCGTTTAACAATTTTAAATCTTGTTCAGTTAAATGTAATAATTTTTCGGCCTCATCTAAAACTGCTTGTTCATAAATATTTTTTATTGAAGAAGTACTTAAGTATAGTGTTATATCTTTATTAATGTTATCATCATAATTTTGTTGAGTAATATAACCATCTTTTAACATTTCTTTTAAAACCAAATTTTTTCTTTTAAAAGAGTTTTCGTAATTTAAAATGGGAGAGTACTTTTTAGGGGCTTTAATTAAACCAGCAAGCACACAGGCTTCGTTTAAAGAAAGCTCGCTAGTTGTTTTATTAAAATAACCAAGACTTGCATTTTCTATTCCATAAAAACTATTTCCAAAATATATAACATTCAAATAGCATTCTAAAATATCGTCTTTAGTAAAATTTTTTTCTAACTTTTTTGTTAAAATTAACTCTTTAATTTTTCTATCAAAAGTTTTTTCTCCGCTTAAATGAGTATTTTTTATTAGTTGTTGACTAATGGTTGAGCCACCTTCTTTTATGTAGCCACTTTTTAAATTGTTTATCATGCTTTTAATAATTCTTTTATAATTTATACCACAATGACTATAAAACTTTTTATCCTCAATGCTAATAAATGCATTTTTTACAAAATCCGGTATTTTTTCTATTTCGACCACTTTATTATGAGTTGTATTTTTAATTAATTCGTTGTTATTATTATATAGTTCAATTTTACTGCTTGCACTAATAAGCAGATCTTTATCAAAGTTTATATTTGAAGCATGTTTAAAAGCATTATGTAATATAACACTCGAAAATATTAAAAATATAAAAAACAAACAAATAAAACATATAAAACTTATCTTAATAACTTTTTTCATATAAATAGTATTAGTTTTTTTAATTAAATTATGTTGAAAAAAGTATAAAAAAAGTATATAATTATAATATGGAAAATAAATATTATCAAATTATTACTTACGGTTGTCAAATGAATATTCATGAAAGCGAAAAGCTTGCAGGCATCTTAGAAGAACTTGGATATAAAAAAACAGATAAAAAAGAAAATGCTAGTGTTATAGTTTTTAATACCTGTTGCATTCGTCAAGGAGCTGAAGATAGAGCTTTTGGAAATATTGGTGCATTAAAAGGTTTAAAGAAAAAAAATAAAGATTTAATAATTGCTGTTTGTGGTTGTATGACACAACAAAAAGATAGAGTAGAAAAAATTAAATCTAGTTATCCTTTTGTGGATATTGTTTTTGGTACACATAATTTATTTATGTTTAAAGATCTTTTAATTAAAAGACTTAATACAAATAAACGAGTTTATGAAATAAGTGATGATGATAGATTAATGCCAGAGCAAACCAATATGGTTAGAGATGATAAGTTTAATGCTTATGTAAATATCATATATGGTTGTAATAATTTCTGTAGTTATTGTATAGTGCCTTATGTTAGAGGTAGAGAAAGAAGCCGTAATTTTAATGAAATAGTAGAAGAAGTAAAAAAATTAATAGATAGTGACTATAAATGTATAACTTTACTTGGACAAAATGTTAATAGTTATGGTAATGATATTGAAGATAGTAATGTGAATTTTAATAATTTATTAAAAACTTTAGCCAATTTGGATGGTGATTTTACAATAAAATTTATGACAAGTCATCCAAAAGATTTGTCTAAAGAAGTTATAGATACAATATCTGAAAATGATAAATTAAGTAAAGAAATACATTTGCCAGTTCAAAGTGGTAGTAATAAAATTTTAAAATTAATGAATAGAAGATATACAATAGAACATTATATGGAAACCATTAATTACATAAAACAAAAAATACCAAATGTTAGACTTACAACAGATATTATTGTAGGTTTTCCTGGAGAAACAGAAGAAGATTTTATGGAAACTTATAATTTAATAAAAACAGTTGAATACGATGGCATATTTGCATATATGTATTCTGTAAGAACTGGGACAAAAGCTGAAACAATGCCAGATCATTTGCCTCTTAGTGTGAAAAATGAAAGGGTTAATAAAATTTTAAATTTAGAAAAGGAAATACAAAAGAAAAATGGAAGATAGAATTCAAAAAATTGAAGATTATTCACCAATGATGCAACACTATATAAGAGTAAAAGAACAACATCCAGATATTATAATTTTTTATAGATTGGGTGATTTTTATGAGTTGTTTTTTGAAGATGCTGTACTTTGTAGTAAAGTTTTAGATTTAACTTTAACTAGTAAAGCTTGTGGAAAAGCCGGTAAAGCCGAAATGTGTGGAGTTCCAGCAAAAGCTTGTGATATTTATTTAAAAAAACTTATTGCTATGGGATATAAAGTTGGTATTTGTGAGCAGTTAACAGAACCAACAAAAAATTCTAAAGAGATAGTTGAAAGAGATGTTATTAGAATTGTAACTCCTGGTACTATTATGGAAGATGAAATTTTAGAAGAAAAGAAAAACAATTTCATTGCTTGTGTATATTTTAATAAAGAGTACTATGTTGCTTTTTCAGATATTTCTACTGGAGAATTTTACATAACAAGTGAGCCAACACTTCAAAAATTAAATGATTTTTTAATTATGATTTCGCCAAGTGAAATTATTTGTAACAGTGAAATGAAATTAGAAAGTTTAAATTTAAATGCTATAAAACTAAATAATATTCCCGATTTTTCTGATATTGAAGAGAAAGAATTTAATTTAAAAAATAGTGAAGACATTTTTTACAAACAATTTAATACAAATAATTATAAAATTTATGAAATAAATAATAAAAATGAATTGATTTGTGTTGGAGCACTTCTTTCGTATTTATTTAAAACACAAAAAAGAAATTTAACTCATTTAAATAAAGTTAAATACTACTATTCTAAAGATTATATGTATTTAGATGTTAATACAAGAAGAAACTTAGAATTAACAGCTAGTGGAAAAGACAATAAAAAGAAGGGTAGTTTGCTTTGGCTTTTAGACGATACTAATACTGCAATGGGTGGAAGAACTTTAAGAAGTTTCATTGAACAACCTTTACATAATGACGAAAAAATTAATTATCGTTTAAATGGTGTTGAAGAATTATTTTTAAACATTTCTAAAAGAGAAAATATAATTGATATTTTAAAACAAATAAATGACTTAGAACGTATGTCTAGTAAAATTAGTTACGGTTCTATTACTCCAAGAGGTTGTTTAACAATTAAAGATAGTTTAAAGGTTATTCCTCAGCTAAAATTTATATTAAAAAATTTTAAATCTGAAATTATAAACGATATTGTTAATAATATAGATGATTTTGAAGAATTAGCTAATTATCTAGAACAAGCTATAGATGGTGAAACTGCAACTAACGATTATAAAGACGGCGGGTTTATAAAACTTGGTTTTGATTCTGTTTTTGATGAGTATAAAAATGCTAAATCTCAACATAAAAAATGGATTACAGCATTAGAACAAACTGAAAAAGAAAGTACAGGAATTAAAAACTTAAAAATTGAATATAACCGTGTGTTTGGTTATTATATAGAAGTTACAAATTCACAAAAAGAATTAGTGCCTTATCGCTATATAAGAAAACAAACTTTAACAAATGCTGAAAGATATTACACAGAAGAATTAAAAGAAATAGAAGAAAAAGTTTTAAATGCAGAAGAAAAAGCTTTAAAACGTGAGTATGAACTTTTTGATAATATTAAACAAATTTTAAATAGTCATGTACCAGCTTTACAAAAAACAGCACGAAGTATTGGTTTATTAGATGCACTAGTTTCTTTGGCTACAGTTGCAGTAAAAAGAGATTATGTAAAACCTGTTATTTCTAAAAAATTAGACAAAATAGAAATTGTAGATGGAAGACACCCTGTTGTTGAAGCACTTTTAAATAAAGGCGAGTTTATTAGCAACGATACAATTTTAGATGGTAATGAAAATCGTACAATGATAATAACGGGACCAAATATGGCTGGTAAAAGTACATATATGCGTCAAGTGGCTTTAATTACTTTAATGGCACATATTGGTAGTTTTGTTCCAGCAAGAGAGGCTAACATTTGTTTGACAGATAGAATATTTACACGTATTGGTGCTAGTGATGATTTGATTTATGGGCAATCTACATTTATGGTAGAAATGACAGAAGTAGCTAACATATTATCTAATGCAACTAACGAAAGTTTAATTTTATTAGATGAAGTTGGAAGAGGTACAGCTACTTATGATGGTTTAAGTATTGCTTGGAGTGTAATGGATTATTTATCTAAACATATTAAAGCAAAAACACTATTTTCTACACATTATCATGAATTAACAGAATTAGAAGGCAAATTAGAAGGTGTAAAAAATTATAGAATTACAGTAAAAGAATTAAATAATTCAGTTATTTTTTTAAGAAAAATAGCTAGAGGTGGTGCTAATAGAAGTTTTGGTATCGAGGTTGCACGTTTAGCAGGGCTTCCACAAGAATTAATTGAAAATAGTAAGAGCATTTTATATTCTTTAGAAGAAAAAGATGCTGTAAAAAACATGGCAGCCAATAATAGTTTACCACCAAGGAGTGCCGAAACAATTAATATGTTAAAAGAATTAGACTTGAATAAAATTAGTCCATTAGAAGCTTTTTCAATATTAACAAATTTAAAAGAAAGATTATAAAGGAACAATAAAATGAATAGAATTAATGTTTTAGAAACTCATGTTTTTAATAAAATAGCAGCTGGTGAAGTTGTAGAAAAACCAGCTTCTATTATAAAAGAATTTGTTGAGAATTCTTTAGATGCTGGCGCTAATGAAATTAGTATTGAAATTGAAAATGGTGGTATTGATAAAATTAGAGTTATAGATAACGGACATGGTATTCATCCAGAAGATGTAAAATCAGCATTTTTACCACATGCTACAAGTAAAATAAAAACTGTTGAAGATTTATCTAATATTTCTACTTTAGGGTTTAGAGGAGAAGCTTTAGCAAGTATTGCATCAGTTTCTATTTGCTCATTAAAAACAAAACAAAAAGAATTTGATGTAGGTAAAGAAATTGTTTTAGAAGGTGGAATTGTTAAAAAATTTGAAGATGCAGTTTTAAATAATGGAACCATTATAGAAGTTAAAGATTTATTTTATAACATTCCAGCAAGAAAAAAATTTTTAAGAAAACCAAAAACCGAAGAAAGTGAAATAACGAATTTAGTTGTTCGCTATATTTTAGCAAATCCCAATGTAAAATTCAGTTATTTTGTTAATGGCGAACAAATTTACAAAACAAATGGAACTGGTTTAGAAGATGCAATTTATTTGGTTTATAAAAAGGGTACACTAGAAAATTTAATTAATGTAAATTTCGAAAGTGAAAATCTTAAAATACATGGTTATATATCTAAACCAACTTTTACTAAAAACAATAGAACATATCAAACACTAATAATTAATAAAAGGTATGTTGTAAATAATTTAATTTCTACATGTATTCAAAATGCATACCAAAATTATTTAATGAAAGGGCAATTTCCATTTTTTGTTTTAAATATGGAAATTCCATTTGATAGTTTAGATGTAAATGTTCATCCTAATAAATTAGATGTAAAGTTTGAAAACTCACAAAAAATTTACGGTTATTTTTATTCGGCAATTTCTAAAGCTTTGTTAGATTTTAATGAAATAAAAAAAGTTGATGAAAATAGTTTATTTAGTTTTAATAAAAACATAAATCTTCCAGAACCAAATTTTGTTGGCAAAAGCTTTGAAGATGATAAAAATGACAATAAAATTGAAATTAAAAATATAGGTACTAAAAGTATTGAAAATGAAAAAATCGAAAATATAAACGTTTCAAACATAAATAATAGTTTTAAATCTGAAAAAGATGTATTTGATTCTTACTCAAAACTTTCTAGTAATCAAGAAGTTTTTTGTGATAGTCCTATTATGGCAAAAGCTTTAAAAATAGAACTAGATAAAGTAAATATAAATACTAATAAACCAAAAGAAGAAGTGTTAAACGAGAAAGTTGAAAATAAGTTTGAAAAGCTTTATTCAACCAAAACAGAATTATTCGATAATATAAATTCATTGAACTATAAAATTATTGGTACATGTTTTAATACTTATATTTTACTTGAAATGAATAATAGTTTGTTTGTTTTAGACCAACATGCTTGTCATGAAAGATTAAATTACGATAAGCTTATTAAAACACTAGAAGAAAAGACTTTAAGTGTTCAACCACTGTTAATTCCATATATTTTAGAAACTAATGTGTTAGAAACTGAATTTTTAGAAAACAATTTGGCAAATTTGAAAAACCTTGGATTTTCAGTTACTAATTTTGGAAATAATTGTTTTAAAGTTTCAACAATTCCAAGTGTTTTATATAATATTAATGTTTCAGATTTTTTCAAAGAAATTTTAAGCGATTTAAATTCTTTAAAGAAAATTGAAACAACAGATTTATTAAAAGAAAAATTAAGTCAAAAAGCTTGTAAGGCAAGTGTTAGAGCTGGTGATAAATTAAGCTCTGAGGACATTGAAATATTATTAAATAAAATGAAAAAAAATAATATGACTTTATCTTGTCCACATGGACGTCCTGCAATTATAGAAATTACACAAAGCGAATTAGAAAAATCTTTTAAAAGGAAAGTTTAATGAATAAAATTTTATTAATTGGTGGTTCAACTGGGGTTGGAAAAACTAAATTAAGTTTATTATGTAAAGATATTTTTAATGGTTATTTAATTTCATGTGATAGCATGCAAATATATAAAGATATGAATATTGGAACGGCAAAAATAAGTAAAGAAGAACAAAAACAATATCCTCATGCATTAATAGATATAATAACCCCAGATAAAGAGTTTAGCGTAAGCGAATATGTTAAATTATGTAAAACTGAAATAGATAAGGCTAGAAAATTAAATAAACTTCCAATTATTATTGGCGGAACGGGCCTATATATGAAAAGTTTACTTTTTCCATACAGTTTTAATTCAACTTATAAAAACGAAGAATTAAGAATGTATTATGAAAATTTATGCAAAGAAAAAGGCAATGAATTTGTTTATAATATTTTAAAAGAAAAAAATCCAGACAGAGCTAGTAAGCTTCATTTTAATGATACAAAAAGAGTAATAAGAGCATTAGAGATATTAGATAATAATAATGAAATAAAGTTAGATGAAGAAAAAAGTCGATATAATTATGAATTGATTGTATTAACTTGTGAAAGAGATATTTTATATGATAGAATAAATAATAGGGTTGAAGAAATGTTTAATGACGGCTTATTAAACGAAGTTAAACAAGTAATTAAAAAATATAATTTAACTAGAGAAAGCCAAAGTATGCAAGCAATTGGTTATAGAGAGTTTTTTGATTATTTTGAGGGGTTAAAAACCTTAGATGAAGTTAAAGATAAAATTAAACAAAATTCACGCCACTATGCAAAAAGACAAATAACATGGTTTAAAACTATGCCAAATGCCAAATTTATGAATATTGAAAATATAGATGAAATTGTATCTTATTTAAAACAAAATTTATAGGAGGAATTATGTATTATTCTATTGCTATAGATGGGCCAAGTGCCAGCGGTAAAAGCAGCGTAAGCAAACTGTTAGCAAAAAAATTAAACATTAATCATTTATCTAGTGGTGCTCTATATAGAGCAATTGCTTATTATTTAATACAAAACAATATTAATGAAAACTTAGTAGAAAATTATTTAAACCAAATAGAAATAAAAGTTAAATTTAAAAATTTTCATCAATTAATTTTTTTAAATAATGAAGATATAACCGATAAATTACAAACTAATGAAATTTCAACTTTATCATCAATAATTTCACAAAATAAAGCGGTAAGAGAATTTGTTAAAGAGATTCAAATTAATGTTTCAGAAAACCAAAATATTATTATTGATGGAAGAGATATAGCAAGTGTTGTTCTTCCAAATAGCAAATATAAATTTTTTATAACGGCAAGCATTAAAGCTAGAGCAAAAAGAAGATATTTAGATTATAAGAAAAAAATACCATTAAGAAAAATTGAACAAGATATTAAAACGCGTGATGAGAGAGATGTAAATAGAGATATAAGTCCTTTAATCAAAACAAAAGATGCAATATTAATTAATAGTTCAAATCTAACGCTTGAAGAAACGGTAGATAAAATTTTAAATTACATTAAAGAAAATTAGGAGTTTTATGTTATATAGGTTACTTTATATACTTTGTTGGCTGCCACTTAAATTAATGTTACCAATTAAAAAAGTTGGCAAAGAAAATTTAATAAAAGGTAAGGCAATACTTTGCTGTAATCACCAAACTAATTGGGATTTTATACCTATCTTTTATTTGGGTAAAGCAAAAACTTACGTTTTAGGTAAAAAAGAACTTTTTAAAAATAAATTTTGGTCTTGGTTTTTTAAAAGCATGAGGACTATTCCCATAGATAGAAAAAAGCCGGAAATTTCAAGTATAAAAAAATGTATAAATGTTTTAAATGACAATAATAATTTATTAGTCTTTCCAGAAGGAACGAGAACAAGTAGCGAAGATATAGAAGGCTTAAAAAATGGTGTTGCAATGTTTTGTTTAAAAACAAAAGCACCAATAATACCAATGGTTTATTTAAAAAGAAATAAAATATTTAGAAGAAATACTTTAGTTATTGGTAAAGCATTGGAATTTGATTTAGAATATAACAAAGAAAATATGAAAATTGTTATAGAAAAATTAGAATTAGAAATGAAAAAACTTAAAGAAATGGAGACAAAATAATGATTTTACTATTATCAGGAAGTTCATGTAGCGGAAAAAATACATTAATTAAAGAACTTGTTAAAAATAATGAAAATTTAAAATATATTACAACTTTTACCTCAAGAGAAAAAAGACCAGGAGAAATAGAAGGAGACCCATATCATTTTATTACAAAAGAAGATTTTCAAAAGAAAATTAAAAATGGTGATTTTTATGAACATGAATTAATTCATGAAAATTTTTATGGAGTAGAAAAAAACCTTTGTTTAGACTTATTAAATAAAAATTATTCTTTAATTAAAGATATTGGGGTTGAAGGAACATTTAATTTAAAAGATAATTTAAAAGATAAAAATGTAGAAACAGTGTATTTAAAAGTTTCAAAAGGCGAATTGAGAAAGCGTCTTATTAATAGAGGCGATAAAAAAGAAGATATTAACAGAAGATTAAAAAGATTTCAGTATGAAGCGTCTTATATAAAAAAATATAACTTTTTAATTCATAATAAAAATTTTGATAAATCTTATAATTTAATTAATGCTGTAATAAATAATAATAAAGTATTTTATGAATATATAAAACCTTGTAAAAAAATTGTTAATATTAATCTTAAAAAATTAGATAAATACACTAATAAATTAATTAATAATAAATCATTTAAACCTATTAAAGTGTATTTTAATGGACAAGACTTTATATTAAAAAATAATTTAGAAAAATATTTAGCAGGTATTTTAGTAAATAAAAATGTTACCAAACAATTGATTTTTAAAAATGTAAAATTTAAAGAAGTAGAAAACATAGAAAATGTATTAAACTTTATTAAAATAAATATTTAAAAAATAAAAAACTTATTTAAAAAAATAAGTTTTTTTTATAAATTTTTATGCATATTTATTCAAATGCACGTATATTTATTTACATTCTTATATATTGTCTCTTTTTATTATTGTGTCGATAGCATTTTTAACTATATTATCTAGCTCTGAATTTTCACTGTAATCAGCAAACGCATAATAATTAATTCGTTTATTTCTATATAATTTTAAAACTAAATCTTTGTGAGAGGGTATTTCGTCATAAACACCAATCGAAGTTCCACCTCGTTTATAAATAATACTCATACAAGGAATATCAGTTAAACTATCGCCTATATAAATCATATTTTCAAAAGGAATATGTACATTATTACCCATTAATCGTTCATTAACACGTTCATCACTTTCTTCTAAAATATTTTTCTTAATTCTATATAAATATTGAGTTTTGTTTGTATAATTTACAATATAAGCTGGCCAAATTGGATGATTATTATCATCATAAATATAACTTGAAGCATATATCTTTTTAAAATATTTTGCAATTTTAGTATTAGATAAAACTTCTTTTACTCCACTACTAATTATATAATGTTCAATTTTGTAGCCTTGTTTTTTTGCATATTTATTAATTCTATTAAACCATTGTTCAACGCCATTGTAGAACCAAGCATTTTTACCATAATCTAAAAAATCTTGATAAGTTAACTCTTTGTTTAGATCTTTTGCTTTTTGTAATGTATAGTATAAGTATGCAGATGTACTATCAACTTTTTTTAATGTTTCATGTGCATTAATTTCATTCCAAAAATCCATATTATTTATGTTTAATTTATCAAAATAACCAAAATCAAAACTAGAATCAGAAGGAGATAATGTTTTATCAAAATCGTAACATATTGCTATTATTTTTTTATTTTCATTTTTCATATGTTTATTATAGCAAAAATATTGTTATTATTCAATAAAATTTTAGTATTTTTATTTTATGTTATTTGTTTGACTTAATTTTTGTAAAACTTTATAATCTATATGTTATAAAATTAAAGAGTAGGAGAAATTATGGAAAATAATCCAACAATGGAAAAAATAGTAAATTTATGTAAAAATCGTGGTATTATTTTTGCTGGAAGTGAAATATATGGCGGAATGGGAAATACTTGGGATTATGGTCCAATAGGCGTAGAAATTAAGAATAATATTAAAAGAGCTTGGTGGAAAATGTTTGTACAAGAAAACAAAAATGCTTACGGAGTAGACGCAGCTATTTTAATGAATTCTCGTGTTTGGGATGCTAGTGGTCATACTGCTTCTTTTTCTGACCCTAAAATGGATTGTAAAGAATGTAAAGCAAGAAGTAGAGCAGATAATTTAATAGAAGAATATGCTAAAAAACATAATATAGATGTTTGTCCAGATAAAATGACAAATGAAGAAATGGAAAAATTTATAGATGACCATAAAATAAATTGTCCAAAATGCGGAAAACATAATTTTACAAATATACGTCAATTTAATTTAATGTTTGAAACAAGTAGAGGGGTTACTGAAGATAATCAAAATAAAATATATCTTCGCCCAGAAACAGCACAAGGAGAATTTGTTAACTTTTTAAACGTTCAAAGAAGTATGCGTGCGAAAGTTCCTTTTTCAATTGCTCAAATTGGTAAAGCCTTTAGAAACGAAGTGACTCCGGGTAACTTTATTTTTAGAACTATTGAATTTGAACAAATGGAACATCAATTATTTTGTAAGGAAGGACAAGATGTTGAGTTTTATGAAGAATATAAACAAAAAGCAATGGATTATTTGGTAAGACTTGGCTTTAATAGAGAACATTTAAGATATAAAGATCATGATAAGTTGGCATTCTATGCAAAAGCGGCGTGTGATATTCAATTTAAGTATCCAATGGGTTGGGAAGAATTAAATGGTATACATAACAGAACAAATCATGACTTATCTCGTCACCAAGAATATTCTAATAAATCTATGCTTTATATGGACCCAGTTACAAATGAAAAATATATACCTTACGTTGTAGAGTATTCTATTGGAGCAGATAGATTAATGTTAGCAGTGCTTTGCGAAGCTTATAACGAAGAAAAACTTGAAAACGAAACAAGGGTAGTATTAAAATTACACCCAAGTTTAGCTGCTAATAAACTTGCAATACTTCCTCTTATGAAAAGAGATCATGGTGATAAAGCTAATGAAATATATAAAGAATTAAGTAAGCATTTTATGTGTGATTATGATGAAAGTGGTTCAATTGGTAAAAGATATCGTAGACAAGATGAAATTGGAACACCATTTTGTTTAACAGTAGACGATAATACAATAAATAATAACACAGTAACAATTCGTTTTAGAGATAGTATGGAACAAATTACATTATCAATAGATGAAGTTAAAGATTTTGTATTAAAAAACATTCAATTTTAATTAATAGAAATTATAATAAAAAATATCAACCAAATTAAATGTGGTTGATGTTTTTTAATCTAAAATTTCATAATCTTCAATACTTTTAAAATTAGAAAAATTACTGTTTTCTTGGTTTAAAGAATTTACTTGATTATTGTTTTTATTCATGTTTGATAGTAAATTCATTATTAGCTCATTTTTGTTTAAATTTCCAGTATTGCCGCTTATATTTTTAATTAAGTCCATATAATTTCCATTAGAGTTTAGTAGTGGAAGTATGTTTTTAAAGTTTGGATTATTATTTAGCATAGTTAATATATTAATTAAATTGTTTGATTGGTTAGTTGTTTCTGTGTTTTGATTATTGTTTTTAATATTATTATTTTCTATTTCATTTTCTATATTTTTATTTTCATAAGTTTCATTTTTTATATTTTGATTATTAAAATTTTTATAAGTATTTATGTAATTTTTATTCATTGTTTCTACTATTGGATTTATTTGTTTTTTATTAAAATTATTCATTTTTAACTCCTCTTATTATCATTATAATATATGCTTTCATATATATATTTAGAAACAAAAAAGGAGAATAATAATGAATTTTGAGGATTTTTGCAAAAATGAAGATAACATAAAAAAGGCCAAAACTATGGAAAATAAAATACATGGAAATAGTTATGATGAATTATTAAATAAATATAAAAACAAAAGCAGTGAAGAATTATATAGTGAATTAATAAAGGTGGCAGGCGAGCAAAAAGCAAAAGGTAATTTGAGTAAGTCTCAATTAAATAATATTTATAATACTATTTCTCCACTTATGAACGAAAAAGAAAAAGAAAACTTAAAAAAATTAATAGAAATTATAGGTTAACTATGAATAAAATTGACCCAAATTTAATTAAAGAAGTAGAACTTTTAAACAATAATAATAAAAGTATAGAATGCTTAATTTATTCCAATAATTTTTTTTTAACAAAAAAATATTTGCAAAATTTTAAATATAAAGAATTTCCATTTATAAAGGCTTTTGGTTTAAAGTTAGAAAAAGAAAAATTGTTATCACTTGCTAATCTTTATCATGTAAATTATATTACTAGTGTAACAAAAGTTTCTATGCAAATTGATGTTTCTAAAGAAATTTTAGATATTGATTGTTTATATAAACAAAATATTTTTGGAAAAGATGTTACAATAGCAGTAATTGATACTGGAATTTACCCTCATATAGATTTTATTTGCCCTAAAAATAAAATAATTTATTTTAAAGATTTTATTAATAACCAAGAATATGCATATGATGATAATGGCCATGGTACTTTTGTTGCAGGTGTTATTGGTGGCAATGGCACATTAAATAATAAATATAAGGGGGTAGCTCCAAAGAGTAATTTAATTAGTTTAAAAGCTTTAGATAAAAATGGCGAAACTGGAGCTTTTACAATATTAGAAGCTATGCAGTGGATTTATGATAATAAAGAAAAATATAATATTAAAGTAGTTTGTATGAGTTTTGGCGCAACTCCACTTAATAATAATGACCCTTTAATTAAAGGTGCTGAAAGACTTTGGAATAGTGGCGTTGTTGTGGTTGCGGCTGCTGGGAATTCAGGGCCAATGAATGAAACAATAAAAAGTCCAGGAATTTCAAATAAAATAATAACAGTTGGTGCATTAAATGACAATAGAACAGAAGATGATAAATACGATAAAAATTTATTTGAAGTTGCAGAATTTTCTTCAAGAGGGCCGGCTTTTAATTATTATAAACCAGATTGTTTAGCAAATGGTGTAAATATAAAAGGTTTAAAAAATGATACTTCATTTTATACAAAAATGAGTGGAACAAGTGTAGCAACTCCAATTGTAGCTGGTGTTTGTGCATTATTAATAGAAAAATATCCTAAAATTACTCCAAATCAGGTTAAATATATTTTATTAAACAATTGTGAAAGTCTAACTAAAAATCACAATTTAGAAGGATATGGAATTATTCATATTAATGATAAAATTTAAAAAATATTTGTAAACTTTCTGTTTATTTGGTATAATGATATTAGGAGTTACTTATGAAAACAGTTTTAGCCGTTGATTTTGGTTCGAATTTTACTAGTATTTATAAAAAGCAAGTTGGATTGGTTTTAAAAGAACCAACTTTAGTTGCTGTTAATGAATCAGAAGTAGAAGCTAGTATAGTAGAATTCGGTTTAAATGCAAAAAAAATGCTTAACAAAACTAATAGTGATACAAATTTTATTTCTCCAGTTGAAAATGGAGTTATTGTTAATTTATCTTTAGCGGAAGAATTGCTTACATATTTTTTTAATAAAGTTTTATTTAGTAATGAAAAATTTGATTTAGTTTTTACTGTTCCTTGTGGATTAACAGAAGAAGAAATTTTAGCTTTTAAAAATTTGGGCTTAAAACTTGGTGCTGGTAAAGTAAATCTTGTTCCTAGTGTATTAACTGCATTGCTTGGCGCAAATGTAAATATAGATAAAGCAAGTGGAATTTTAAGTTTAAATTTAGGTGCTGGAACAATTGATATGGCTATATGTAGTTTAAGTTCAATTTTAAATGGTTATTCGCTTTGTTTTGGTGGAAATAAAATTGATGAAGCAATTAAACTTTATGTGGAACAATTTTTAGATATGCAAATATCTAGTCAAGTTGCTGAAAAAATTAAAATTGAAGCAGGAAGTTTGTTTGTTCACGATTTAACTAACACAGAATTTAGTGGGGTAGATATAAATACAAAAGGGCCAAGAACTGAAGTTATAGAAGCATCGCAACTTAGAGATACACTTGAATTTTATTTTCAAAAAGTTTATATGGCTATAAAAGTTTTAATAAATTCAGCTAATCCAGATATAGTTTCAGATTTATCCATAAATGGCATTGTTATAACTGGTAGTATGGCAAATTTAACAGGACTAGAAAATTATTTGTCTAAAAATTTAAATCTTCCTATTTTAATTAGTGAAGATTGCGAAAACGCAGTAATACTCGGAGCTGGTAAACTTATTGCTGATAACAAATATTTAATGAAAGTTGTTAATTTAACTTAAAAAATGCTAATTTTTGGCATTTTTTTATTATTAAAAAATAATTTAAAAAAATTTTTCATAAAAAAAAGGATTTCTTAAAAAATTTAGGTATAATAAGATTGTATATTGAGGAATTTATAAAATTATGCAAAAATTTGGCTATAATTCAGATTTTTTAGAGAGACTAAAATATAATAACGATTTAGTTTCAGTTATTTCTAAATATGTACATTTACAAGAGAAGGGTAACACTTATTGGGGGTGTTGTCCTTTTCATCATGAAAAAACACCTTCTTTTGCAGTAAATTCTTTCGAGCAATATTATCATTGTTTTGGCTGTGGCAAAAGTGGTGATGTTATTAGTTTTATAAAAGAAATGGAAAGTGTAGATTTTATGGAAGCTGTTAAAATTCTTGCTGAAAATGCTAATATGGAACTTCCACAAAATTTATTTGATGAAAATTTAATACAAAAGAAAAAAGAAAAAGAAACAATCTTAAATGCTTTAAAATTAGCAAATAGTCACTATATAAACAATTTGAAAAATAGCAATATACCTAATTCTTATATTAAAAAACGAGGTCTTAGCCAAGAAATTGTTAATAAATTTGAGCTTGGATATTCAAAAGATTTTAAAAGTTTAGTTGATTTTTTGAAAAATAATAAAATTTCTTATGAAATAGGGAAAAATGCTGGACTACTTAACGAAAAAAATGGTAAATTTTATGATACTATGTTTAATAGGTTAACCTTTCCAATTAAAAATAGTTTTAATGAAGTAATAGGTTTTTCTTCTAGAATTTTAGAAGAAAATAAAGAGGTCGCTAAATATAAAAATTCACCACAAACTATAGTATTTGATAAAAGTAAAGTGGTTTTTGGAGTTCAATTTTTAAAAGAACTTAAAAATCAAGGAAAATTAAATGAAATTATTATTGTTGAAGGTCAAATGGATGTAATAAGTATGCATAATGCAGGTTTTACAAACGCTGTTGCTACAATGGGAACAGCTCTAACCCCACAACATGCGAAAGAATTAAAAAGATTTTCTAATAAAATTGTGCTTTGTTTTGATGGTGATAGTGCTGGACAAAAAGCTACACTTAAAGCTATTGAAACTTTAAAAAAAGATGGCGAATTTGATATTTACTGTGTTAATTTACAAGATAATTTAGATCCCGATGAATACATAAAAAAATTTGGTATTCAAAAAATGCAAGATGAAATTAAAAATGCCAAAGATTGTTTTGAATATAGAATAAGAAATTTATCTAATGTCTATAATTTAAATGATAAACTAGAATTAAATAAATTTATAAAAGAATGTTTAAACATAGTTTTAGAAATAAAATCTAATAGTGAACGAGAAGTTTATTTAAAATTAATTCGTGAAATTAGTAGTGTTTCTACAGAAGTTTTAAAAAGAGATTTGTTAAATTTGGAAATGCCAAATAAAATTATAAAATCTAAAGAAAAATTTATACCAGCTGTTTTAACAGATAATGTTTATAAAAGTCAATTATTTATTTTAAGTAGTTTGCTTCATAAAAAATCTTATGCTAAATTTATTGAAATTAATAGTTTTAATGAATTTGCTTTTCAAAGTATTTATGAATATTTAAAATTATGTCATGAAAATAATAAGGAACCAATTATTGGAGCTTTATTTGATGAAATAGATAGTAATGACAAAGAATTAAATAAAATTATAAATTATAAGTTTGAAGGTGATGAAATTGATGCAAAATATTTTAATGATTGCGTTAAAATTTTAAAACTAGATAATCTAACAAAGCAGCAAACATTATATACAAATCAAATGATGCAAGCAAAAACTTTAGAAGAAAGAAAAGAGTTTGCAATAAAACTACAAAAAATTACAAAAGAAATTAACTTATTAAAGTTGGAGGATAAAATTGATTAACGATAAATTTGAAGTAGAAATTAAAAAAATTATTGAAATAGCAAAAAAGAAAAATAATATATTAAACAAGGAAGAAGATGTTGTTCAAAAATTTTTTAAATACGATATTACAGCACAAGAAATTGATGAAATTGTAGAAATTATTAGATCAAAAGGAATTATTGTAAATACTGACGAAGCTAAAGTTAATGAAATTGATATTGAGCAGTTAGAAAGCTTAATGCGAAATATTGCCAGTGATGATCCTGTTAAAATTTACTTAAAAGATATTGGTAAAGTTCCATTACTTACTCCAGAAGAAGAAGTAGAACTAGCAGAAAGAATGCAACAAGGTGATGAAAACGCTAAAAAAAGACTTTGTGAAAGTAACTTAAGATTAGTTGTTTCAATTGCAAAAAAACATTCTGGAAGAAATGGTTTGCAATTTTTAGATTTAATTCAAGAAGGAAATTTAGGACTACTTAAAGCCGTAGAAAAATTTGACCATACTAAAGGATTTAGATTTTCTACTTATGCTACTTGGTGGATTAGACAACATATAACTAGAGCAATAGCAGATCAAGCTAGAACAATTCGTATTCCTGTTCATATGGTTGAAACCATTAATAAGTTAGTTAGAGCAACAAAAAGTTTAACTCAAAGTTTGGGTAGAGAACCAAGTTTATCTGAAATTGCAAAAGAAATGGGAATTTCTGAGGAAAAAGTTGCTGAAATTAGAAAAATTCAAATGGAGCCATTATCACTAGAAGGACCAATGGGTAATGATGAAAGTGAAAGTAGTAGATTAGGTGATATTATTGAAGATGATACTACAATTTCACCGTTTGAGGCAACTAGCAGAAGACTTCTTCGCGAGCAATTACTTTCAGTTATAGATACTTTAACTCCAAGAGAACAAAAAGTTGTTAGAATGAGATATGGTTTAGATGACGGTTTTCCAAAAACATTAGAACAAGTTGGACAAGAGTTTAATGTTACAAGAGAAAGAATTAGACAAATAGAAGCAAAAGCTTTACGTAAATTAAGAAATCCATCAAGAAGTAAAAAGTTAAAGGATTTCTTTTAGGAGGATAAAAATGGGTACTTTATTAAATTTAAGCGCACGTTTAGAACAAATAGTAGCACTTTGTGATAATGTAAAATGTATTGCAGATATTGGTTGTGATCATGGATATGTTACCGCAGAATTAATATTGTCTAATAAATGTAGTAAAGTTATTGCTACAGATATTAGTGCAAGGAGTTTAGATAAGGCAATTAGATTTTGTAACTCTTTAAATATTAATAATTATGTAAGTTTTAGACAAGGTGATGGCTTTAAAGTTATTTATAAGCATGATAAAGTTAAACAGGCTGTAATTTCTGGAATGGGCGGAATGGAAATTATTAAAATTTTAGAAAATAAAACTTTAAAACTAAAAAATTTTATTTTACAACCTATGAGAGATACAGCAAAATTAAGAGAATATTTAATTGCAAATAAATATAAAATTATTTATGACTTTATAATTTTTGAAGATGGAATTTTTTATAATGTTTTAAAAGTGACAAAAGGAAAATGTAGTTTAAAACCTTTAGAAATTTATTTTGGAAAAGACAATTTTGACTTTAATTTAAATATTTTTAAAGAATATTTATTGTCTGAAAAACAAAAGTTAGAATTATTAAATGAAAGAATAAATGGACTAACAAAAAGTAATGAAGCACACTTACTTTACATAAATGCAGCACTTACTTATATTGAAAAATTTGAAAATGGTGAAATAGAATATAAAAAGAGAAGGAATTATTTATAATGAAAGAATTATTAAAATATCAAGAATTAGATATTGAACTTAAAAAAATTGAAAAAAAAGTTAATGGAAGTGAATTCTTTAAAAATGTTAATAAAAGTAAAGAGATTGCTAAAAAATCTCAGATAAGAATGATTGAAATTAACGAAGAAGCAAAAAAAATTATAGAAGATATAAATAAAATTGCTGGAGTTAAAAATAAAGGTTTAGATTTAGTTCAAAAATATGTTAATACGAATGTAGATAACATGCAAGAAAAAGATGTTTTAGAAATTGCAAATAAAATTAAACCAATTAGAAAAAATTTAGAAGAATTAATTTCTAGATTAAATATTTTGGAAAATAAAATGGCAAGACTTTTAGAAGAATTTGATAATATGAAAAAACAAATTATAAACAGTAAAAAAGTTTATGACGAAAATAAAGGAAAATTAGATAGTTTAAAAGAAGAAGTTGAACCAGAAATAGAAAAAGCTAAACAAAAACTACAAAATCAAGAAAAAAATGTAAATCCAGATTTAATTTTAAAATATAGAAATTTAAAAAGAGAAGGTGTTTTTCCTGTTTTAGTTTCTTTAAATGAAGGTAAAAGTTGTGGGTATTGTAGAGTAGAACAATCTATGCATAAACTTGAAAAATTAAAATTAACAGGGTTTACTGAATGTGAACAATGTCATAGAATTATAATAAGTGATTAAACATTAAATAAAACTTAGGTACATATATTAAATTGTGAAGAATATAGACCTAAGTTTTATTTTTTTAATTATAGGTTCAATTATTGGTGCGGGGTTTTCTAGCGGGAAAGAAATATCCGTGTTTTTTTCAGGAGCAGGTAAATTTAGTTATTTTATAATATTTTTGGTTATAATATTTTTGTATTTAGTAATTAAAAATTTAATAATGTTAGGTCAAAAAATAAAATCTAATAACATTAAACAACTAAATAAAATTTTATTTAAAAAAACATCTAAATTTTTTAATACTTTTATTTTGTTTGGACTATTTGTTTTTGTAACAGCTATGGTGGCTGGGCTAAATAGTATTGGTAATTTAATATTTCAAAATATAAATTTTCCAGTTTTAACAATTATAAGCATATTGTTTACTTTATTTATTGTAAATATTGGATATGATGCCATAAAAAAAGTTAATTACATTTTAATGCCAATAGTATTGATATTTTTAATATTTTTATCGGTATATAATTTTATTATAAATGTTAATTTTAATATTGATATTTTTGTTAGTAATATAGACATATTTAAATATTTGTGCTTAGGTGTTTGTTATATTTCCTATAACATTGTTTTTTCTAGCAGTTTAATTGTAGAAAATAGTAAAACTTTTTCAAAAAAACAAACTAAAGTTAATAGTTTATTAATAACTATTATTATAGGTTTTTTAATTTTATTAATTAATTTGGCTTTATTGCATTTAAAAAGCACGGAATTCAATAGTGATATGCCAATGCTAATAATGGCATTTAATATAAATAATTTAATTGGTTATTTGTTTGGATTTGTTTTATGGTTTTCTGTTTTAACAAGTTTAATATCTAGTTTATATATGCTAATTAATGCGTTTAAAATAAATAAATTTTTCTCTAGTTGTCTTTTTTTAAGTTTCGCCTTTATTTTTAGTTTTTTTGGGTTTAACTATATTGTTAATATTTTTTATCCTCTTCAAGGATTAATAGGTTTAATTTACATATTTAAAGTGTTTCAATTTAATTTTAAGCAAAATGTTTTTTGTTAATATAAAATAAAAAAACAAGGGTAGAGCCCTTGTTTATGTTTATAATTATAAGCTTTTTAATACCATGTTTACGTCTTGCATATTTACTTTTCCAGCAAAGTTAGCTTTAAAATGACGCATAACTGTTGGAACTGTTGTGTCTGGTAGTTTTTTAATTTCGGCTAAAATTTCATCACTGCTCATCATTTTAGGTAAAAATTTTTCTAAAACATGTTTTTGTTTTTCAATGTTTTCAGCTTCTATAGTATTATTTACTTTTACATAATTTTCTTTTTCTTCAGTAAGTTCTTTAATTGTTTTTTGTAAAATTTGTACGCAGTCAGCGTCTTGAAGTTCTTCGTTTTTACTTCTTTTATCAATTTCTGCTAGTTTAATTTTGTTTTTTACAATACTAAGTATAGTTTTAGCAATACTATCTTTGTTTTTTAAAGCTTCTATATTAGCTTTATTAATTTCTTCTACTATCATTTTCATTTTCTCCTAAATAATTTTTTAAATATTCAATAAAAGTATTATTACTTTCATTAATTAAGTTGTGTCTTAAATCTTTAAAGATTATTTTGTTGCAATTTTTACCACATTTAGCTAGTTTAATTGCAAGTTTTTCGGTAGACTTTCCGAATTTTGTAATAACATCATATTCACCACAGCAAAGTAAAAACTTTTGAGTGTTATTAATTTTGTTTAAATTTTTACTACTAAAAGTTTCTATTTGTCCTTTATAAATGCTATTTAACATATTTGCAGAAATATTGAAGTTACAAAATTTATCGTTTCTAATTTTTTCAATATATTCTTTATTTGTACTTTCAAATGCACCATCTTCAAATTTGTGTTTTTTAAAGTAATCTATAATTTTGTTTAATCCTTTAACTTCACTATGTTTATTTACAAAAACTAGTGCAAGTCTTGTAACACATCGATAAAAATAATTAGAAATATTTAATTGTGAAAATGGCGTTCCGACTAAAATATTAATACAATCTTCGTTATTAAATTGTAACATTCTTAATATTACAATACCACCTAAACCAAGACCGATATTTATAATTTTAGTTTCATATTTTTTAGATAAATATTTGTTTAAATAAAGTAGGTCTCTTACGCAATCATTAAAAAAATTGTTTGAATAAGTGCCAAAAGGCTCTTTTGCTGAATTTTTATGTGCTCTTAAATCGTAGGTGAACACATTATAATTAGCTTCCTGTAGTTTTAAAGCAAAGTTAGTATAAAGCATAGAATGTTCTTTAATATCTGTGGTTAAAACAATAGTGCCTTTAGGATTTTCAACAGTATATTCTTTGGCGTAAATTAGTTCACCATCGTAACTTTTTATATATTTTTCTTCTTCACGCATAAATATATTTTATCACAAAAATAATATTTTTTATAACATTTTAATATAATTTACCAATTTTTTTAGTTAAAAATTAAGAATATTTATAAAAAAAAGGACAAAAACTATAAATATGAAAAAATTAACAATTGTAATATTATTAATAACCATTTTATTTTGTGGTTGTAATTTTAATCCTTATAACGATGCAATAGTGACAAAAGACGATATGAAACCAAGATTAATAGAAAGTATAAATTATTCCAACAATATTGATGTAGTTAAAAGTGTTAGTCCAGCAGTAGTTGGAATTTATAGCGAAGATGGTTATGGGGCATCTATAGGAACGGGCGTTGCCATTGAAAAGGGTGGTTATGTTTTAACTAATTCTCATGTTGTAACAAGTAATAATGTAATTTTATATTTAGCAAGTGGAGAAACAACTACAGCAAGTTTAGTTTATAGAGATAGTAGTTTAGATTTAGCAATTGTTAAAAGTAAAGTAGATTTACCTTATTTAAGCGTTGCTTCTAGTGGAGATTATTTTGTTGGTGAAGATGTGCTTGCTATTGGAACACCTTTAGCTCTTCAATTTAAACATACGGTAACTAAAGGTATTATTAGCGCAAAAAATCGAACTATAAAAGTAGAAGGTAGTAATGGAATAACTTTACAAAACTTAATTCAACATGATGCCAGTATAAATCCGGGAAATTCTGGTGGACCACTTATTAATTTAAGAGGACAAGTTCTTGGTATTAATACTGTAAAAGTTGAAGATGCAGAAGGACTAGGTTTTGCAATTCCAACAGAAACCATAACGCCTATTTTTGCTAAAATATCAGCCAATGGAGAATATAAGCCAGCATATTTAGGTTTAATGGGCTATGATGCTAGTGTTTTTACAAATAATAATACTGTTAAAGGTGTTTATATTTACGATGTTCAAAAGGGAAGTTCATTTTATAATGTGGGCATTGAAAAAGGAAATATTTTAACTCATTTTAATAATAAAGAAATTAATAACATGTTAGATTTAAGAAAAGAACTTTATTCTGTAAATGTGGGTGAAGAAATAACAATAAGATATTTAAAAGACAATTTTGAAAACATAGCAAAAATAAAATTGAATGAAAATTGTAATAATTTGTAAAACTAGTTGACAAATAAATAAAATATAATTATAACTAAACACGTATGTTTAATAAAATTTTAAATGCAATTATAGAAGCAGGAATAGATGCTTTAAAAATATTTCCAATATTGTTTTTGGTATATATTTTAATAGAGTATTTAACACATAAAAAAGAAGAAAAGTTTGTCAATTTATTAAAAAGAAATAGTAAAGTGGGACCATTAATGGGTGCAGCACTTGGCTGTATTCCACAATGTGGTTTTTCTGCTGTAATGGCAGATATGTTTAATCATAAATTAGTAGGTATAGGTACTCTAATTGCTGTGTTTGTGGCAACTAGTGATGAAGCAATTCCCATTATGCTTAGTTATCCAAACAAAATAGTACAAATTTTGCTAATACTTTTAATTAAATTTTTAGTGGCTTTAATATTTGGATATTTATTTTATTTTTTGTTTTATATTTTTGGCAAAATAAAGAATAAAAATTACTTACAAAAAGAAGGTGCTAAAAAAAATAGTGAAGAATATTTACATAATCATGATTGTAAAATAGACAAAACACACTTACATCATCATGAACATGAAAACCATGATGTACCATGTAAATGTTGTACTGATAACATATTTTTATCTGCTTTAAAACATAGTTTAATAATATTTTTGTATATATTAGTAGCAAATTTAATTATAAATTTAA
Organism: Clostridiales bacterium; assembly: GCA_015055535.1. Lineage (GTDB taxonomy): Bacteria > Bacillota > Clostridia > Christensenellales > UBA1242 > UBA7868. The sequence continues at coordinate 36,657 of SVIA01000006.1, read as the reverse complement.
TTTTTGTTTTTGTTGGAGAAGAGGTGTTAATAAAAGCTTTATCAGTTTCTCCATACTTGCAAATAGTTTTAGCACCATTAATTGGACTTATACCAAACTGTGTTTCAAGTGTTGTTCTAATAGAATTATATTTAAATAATGCTTTAATTTTTCCAGCACTTATTGGTGGACTTTCAGCTGGAAGTGGAGTAGGACTTATTATACTATTTAAAAATCGAAAAAATTATAAACAAAATCTATTTATTTTAACTTCTTTATATGTTATCGGTGTTATTGTTGGTTTTGTTTTATATTTGTTTTTAAAGCTTTAAATTTTAAAGCTTTTTTTTTAAAATATTATTATTTATGGTAAAAAAGTATTGAAAAAATAAAAATAGTGTGGTATACTTTAATATATTAATTTTGGGGGAACGAGTATGGAAGAAGAAAACATTTTTTATTTATCAGCAAAAGATAGTTTAGATAATTTTATTTTAAACGAAACGAATGAGTTTCCCAAAAAATTACAAAATCAACTAGTTAACTTTATTCCAAACATGGGTAACTATGAAGAAGAAGGAGTAAAATATCGTCCAAGAATTTTATTTACAAACGATATTAATTTAATTGTAAAAGCTGTACCAGATTGCTTTAGAGTTTTTATGTTTGAAGACGAAAATGAAGCAATGTTTAATTCTAGAATGAAAAGTCTTTGTATTTTTTGTAAAGACGAATGGTATATTTTTGTAAATATTAAAGAAAATGGTATTCAATATGGAATTTGTAAACCTACTAACAGTATTAAGGATAAAGATTTTGAAACTTTATTAAAGGAAAGTGTTAGTTTAAAAGAAAAAAATAAGTTTTTTGGTTTTATGGTTTATCCTTTAAGTAGCCATACTATTACATTAAAAAGTATTAGAAATGGAGTGTTGAATATTAATTTTTCACTAGAAACAAGAAAAATAAAATCTTGGAAAGATGAAATTGGTGAATTTATTGACGCTAGTTTTTCAAAGTTAAGAACAACAAAAAAGAAAATGCAAGAAATAAAAACTATGTTTATTAATATTTTTGATAAAGCACTTAAAAATATTAATGGTACAATTTGTGTTGTTGTAGATAGAGATTATGTAGATAAAGGCTTACTTGGTGATGGAATTTGGCTTGCTGAACCAATTGAGTTTAGTAAATTGTTTTTGCAAACAAAAAGTTATAGTGAACAAAGATTATTGTCTGTAAGTCAACTGTTTATAGATATGCTTAATTATGATGGTATTACTGTAATTGATAATGCTGGTAGAATTAGAGCATATAATTGTTTTGTTGAAACAAGCATGAATAATGAAAAAAATATTATTGGTGGAGCAAGAAAAAGGGCTGCTTACACCTTAATTAATACAAGAGTTAAAAAAGTAATAGGAGTATATTTCCAATCGCATGAAGGCGAAATGTTCTATATACCAGTTAGAAAAAACAAAAGGAAGTAAAAATGATAAAATATAAACAATGTCAGTTTAATATAACAAACGAAGAATTGGCTAGGCTTAATGAAATTTGTGATAAATACAATTACAGACAAGCAGAAGCTATTGTTTTTGCTGTTAATAGTTATATTAACGGAGAGCTTGAAGAAAAACTTTATGAAATAACAGAAAATACTGGTTTTACAAAAAAAATTATAAATATAGAACAAAAAACATATGAAAACTTTATGTTAGAGGCTGATTTTAGATGTAGAACACTTGTTTCTTTAATTAGATACTCTATAAATGCTTTATATGAAAAAGAATTTCTACTTTAAAAAATGTGCATACTTGCACATTTTTTTATTTTACTAAATTAATTTAATTTATAATAATAATTTTATAAAAAAATTAATAATTAAAAAAATAAAAGTGCTATTTAAGCACTAATATTTTTTGAAATGTTTTTCAAATTGTGCGACCAAGAAATACATAAGTCCTGCTAATATACAAAGTATTACAGTAGATGTCATAACTAAGTCTAATTGGAAAACTTGACCACCGTAAACAATTAAATATCCAAGTCCTGCTTTACTTACTAAATATTCTCCCATTATAGTTCCAACCCAAGTCATGCCAACATTAATTTTAAGCATGCTTATAAATTCTGGAAGGGCAGAAGGAATTATAAGTTTTGTTAAAATTTTAAACTTATTAGCGCCCATACTTTTTAGTAACATAATTTTATCTTTGTCGCAAGCAAGGAAAGCATTTAGCATTGTTAATATTGTGATAATTATTGTAATTAAAACCGCCATAACAACTATACTTTGAGTACCAGCTCCAAACCAGATAATAATTATTGGGCCAAGAGCGATTTTGGGTAAACTATTCAATATTACAATATATGGTTCTAAAATTTTTCTAGTATATTCGCTCCACCATAAAATTATTGCAATTAAAGTTCCAAGTCCTGTTGCTATAATAAATCCCAAGATGGCTTCTTTAAGTGTAATCCAAATATGATACATTAAATTTCCTCTTGTAAATAAATCAACAGTTTTAAAATAAATGCGTGAAGGACTGCTCATTATAAAACTATCTAAAATTTTTAAATGAGTTAATAGTTCCCAAAGGCTAATAAAAAATAATAAAAGCAAAATTTGACTAGTTAATATAACTATTTTTTTTGTTTTTTGTTTTTTTAAATATAATTTGTGTTCATTTGAATATTTTATTAAATCCTTATTCTTTTTCCTCATCTTTAATGTTTCTCCAAATTTCTTCAAAGTATTTTGAAAAATTTTTATTCTCTCGTCTTTTTAATGGTAAACCACTTGATTTCAAATCAATATCTACTATTTTTTTAACAGTAGCTGGTCTTTTAGAAAGTACTAAAATTTTATCTGATAAACTTATTGCTTCGCTTATATCATGAGTAACTAAAAGCGCTGTTTTATTTTCTTTAGTTATAATGTTACTAACATCATCACAAACCTTTAAACGAGTTTGAAAATCGAGTGCAGAAAATGGTTCATCTAAAAGCAATATTTTAGGGTTTAATGCTAGTGTTCTAATTAAAGCAACTCTTTGTCTCATTCCGCCTGAAAGTTCTCTAGGGTATTTGTTTTTAAAGTCAATTAATCCATATTTTTCTAATAGAAACAAAATATATTCTTCTTTTTTTATTTTTTCGCTTTTGGTTAGTTTTTTATCAAATTCTAGCCCTAGTTTTACGTTATCAAGTATTGTTCTCCATTCAAAAAGATGGTCTCTTTGAAACATATAACCAATATTATTATTAAATTGATGTTTTTTAGAATTTTCCTCGTAAATTTTTTTACCATCTAAATAAATATTGCCGCGAGATTTTTGTAGTAACCCACCAATTATATTTAAAAGTGTTGTTTTACCACAACCACTAGGACCAACAATAGCAATAAATTCACCAACATTAACATCAAAATTAACATTTTTTAAGGCTTCTGTTTCGCCTCGTGATGAATGATAAGTTAAACTCAGATTTTCAATTTTTAAAAGTGGTGTATTCATATGTTTTCCTTTTTATATCTTAATTTTTTGTTAAGATATATTTCATTATATTTTAAATATTTAATTTACGTTACTTTACTTATTTAATTTTTTTTGTTAAAATAAACATATGAAGAATTGTAAATTTGTTAAAAGTGTGGCTAAAAGCGAAGATATTTTAAAAGACAAGTTTTTTGAGGTAGCTTTTGTTGGGAGAAGTAATGTTGGCAAAAGCAGTTTAATTAATGCTATTTTTAACAATAGAACACTAGCAAAAACTAGTTCAACGCAAGGGCACACTAAACTTATTAATTATTTTTTAGTGGATAATAATTTTTATTTAGTAGACTTGCCCGGATATGGTTTTCATAAAGCTGGCAAAGGAAATGAAGAAAATTGGTCAAATTTAATAGAAGATTACTTTAAAGAAAAAGAAGATAATAAACTAATTTTGCTTTTACTTGATATTAGAATAAAACCAAGCGAACAAGATAAACAAATGTTAAAATTTCTAAATTTTTATTCGCTTCCATTTAAAATTATTGCTACTAAAAGTGATAAGATTGCAAAAAGCAAACGAAACAATCAAAAACTTATGCTGGCAAGCGAAATGAATGTTGGATTAGATGATATTTTATATATTTCTAGTGATACAAAAGAAAATATAGATAAATTAAAAAATTTAATTATAGAGAGAGTAAAGTAGTTATGAGATGTCCTAAATGTTATGGAAAAATTGATAAAACATTTAATAAATGTGTAAAGTGTGGGTTTGATGTTAACAAACTCAAAAAAAAGGCTTCTAATAAAAAAGCTATAGAAATGAAAAGACAGGGCGATGGTGATTTGTGTATAGAAACACATATTTTGCCTGAAGATGTTAGCAAGAAAAAATTATTATTATTTAGCATTTTGTTTGGGGCATTTGGAGCTCATTACTTTTATATTGGTAAAATGTTAAGAGGTTTAATTAATTTGGTGTTTACTGTTTTCATGTTTACTTTTGCTACTTTGCATATATTAAACATTCGTGGTGGTGTGTTAGAATATATTGAGTTTTTTGTGGCTTTTGGGTTTGTTTTTACGTTTATTAGTGTTATAAATGATATCATTAATATACTATTAAACAAATTTAAAGTGCCAGTTTACATTATGGATAAATAAGGAGATTGTATGATATTTTTTACAAGTGATTGTCATTTTAATGATTATGAAGTAATTAAAAGAGAATTTAGACCTTTTAAAACGACAAAAGAATGTGATAAATACATATTAAAAACTTGGAATAAACAAGCAAAAAAGGGAGATACAATTTACGTGATAGGCGATTTTATATCTTATGGAAGTCGCCATAGAGATTTATATAAAAAAGGAATTTTAAATATAAAAAAAATTAAAGCAAATGTTGTATTGCTACTTGGTAATAATGAAGAAAGATTAATTAAGGCAGAGTTTGATAACTGTTTTGAAAATTTTAAAAAGTATTGTTTAAATTTGGGTTTTAAAGATGTAAAAAAAGATGAATTTTTAGAATTTAATGATAAAAAATTTTATTTAACGCATGAACCCCAAAACCATAAAGATAATTATATTAATTTGTTTGGGCATATTCATAAACTTGGTGGATTGTTTAAACCGTTTGGTATAAATATTGCTTGTGATATGAACTTTTTACAACTATATTCATTAGACTGCATTTTTGAATTACTATCTATAAAAAATGGTATCGAAAAAAATGCTCCAGAACTTTTAGAATACAAAGTGGACTAATTAAAGTTCGCTTTTTTATATATTTATTAGGTAAATAAGTAAGAGTTTTTTAATTTAAGGATATTGACTTTATAAAATTACCATGATATAATATAACATTATCATGATATAGCTTTTAAAGGAGAGAAAATGTCAAAAATTGATTTAAATAGTATAATTCCAATTGCTTTACGAAACAGTGATAACAATAGTGAAATGCGTGATGTGAAATTTAATACTACAGACCTAATATATATTGAATCATTGGATGAGTTTGATAATGAATCTAAAAATGAAAATTATCGTTATGCTCCTGCTACTGATTGGGCACTGGCAAATGGAGGTGCTGGAGCTCGAGAAGCGGTTACTGTTAATGGTAAAAGTAGTCGTATACCATTTTGGTTGCGTTCAAGTGATTCAAATAAATTTGTGCATTATGTATCAATAGAAGTGAATTATTGTTATGATTATGTTTTGCGTAATTTTGGCGTTCGTCCAAAAATGCGACTTGATATTTCATTAATAAAAAAAGATTTAAAAGAAAATTTTAAAGTAATAGCTATAAACGATAATTATTATGATACAGCTTACTATGTAATTAAATTTGGCGAATATCCCAAAACTTTTGTTGGTGAAAAAATCAATTCCGACTTTGAAAAATTATATAAAAATTCAAGAATTAATGTTATAAAACCAACTGGTAAAAAATATACTGCATTTATTAATTCATCTGAACAAAAGTATTATGAAGAATATGAATACAATGGCGATAAGTATGTTCGTGTAAAAGCAAATTGTAGTGATAAAAGTTTATATTCTGATGGTTCTGAAGTGATTAACAATGAATATGTATGGATAAAAGTAGAACCAATAACATGGAAAATTCGAAATTGGGATGATATGCCAAAAGAAATAAATCCATATGGAAAAGGAAAAGCAGAGTTTATAGATGTTATAACAGAAGATGCAATTATGGCAATGCCATTTTATCCAAATAATGAAGATAAAAATCGTTTGATGTGGCAAAATAGTACTATTAGAGGATATTTAAATGGAATTAACGTTAATAACATTAAAACTAATGGTAATACAAAATTTACAGCATCAAATGGTGGAAATTTTAAAGATACAAATAATTTTTTAAGCGAAGCTTTTAATAAAGAAATTTATAAGGAGAATACAAAAGTGGATAAAAAAACTAGAAAGGGTTATGGAGTAAAAGTAGTTGATAAACCTATGCTGGTAAATGAGCAAATAGACTTTTATATTAAAGCTGGAAAATCATTTATGTTACATGGTGTAAGTGGTATAGGAAAAACAAGAAGAATAGAAGAAGCAGATCCAGATTTTGTATCAATAGTTTTAAGAAATGGTATACTTCCTGAAGAAGTAATAGGTAAAACAATATATCCAAATAACGATACAACAAAAACGGGAGTTTGGGTACCACCAGCATGGTATACAGCGTTATGTGAAAAATGTGAAAAAGAGCCAACAAAAAAGCATGTATTATTTATAGATGAAATTACAAATGTAAGACCAACTGAACAAAGTTTAGTATTCCATTTAGTGCTAAACAATTCAATTGGACCGAATGTTGGAAAATTACCAGAAAATGTTGTAGTAGTAGCTGCTGGAAATAGTAAAGAAGAAAGTGAAGCGGCGTATAATATGCCCGAGCCATTATTTAGAAGATTTGATGGTCATGTGTATTTAGATTTAGATTTAACAAACTGGTTAGAGTGGGGAAGCGAACCAAGCAGTAAAGGTGAAGACAGATTAAAAGTTCATCCATTAGTAAGTGCATTTGTAAGTACAATGGGCGATAAAGTGTTTTATTCAAATTATAACAGCGAAGAACCACCAAAATATGCAATAGATCCACGTGGTTGGGAACAAATAAGCGATATTATTTACGATAACGATGGAGTTATTGCAAAAGAATTAATAGAAAACAAAGTTGGTAAAGAAATAGCAGCATCGTTTATTGCATTTGCTAAAACTACACAAATAACAATTGAAGATGTATTAGAAGGAAATTATGAAGCGCATGAAATACCAACAACATTTGATGCAAAATATGCTTTAGCATTAAGTTTAAAAAGTGCAAGTGATGAAGAAATATCAGTAGTACGTGAGTTTGTGAAAAAAGAACTTGGTTCAGAAATTACAGCAATGTTTGATTCTGTTTGGATTGGAGAAGATAACGAAAGAGCAATTTTAATTGATAACTTAATTAAAAATGGAAATTTAAAATCTCAAAAAAATCAAAATTTAAATTCTCATGAAAATGAAAATTCTAATGGTCAAAAGTCTAGTTACAAAATTACAGTTGATGAATTTTGGAAACTTAAAGACAAAACAGGAATTTACTGTAATAATATGGAACAAGCAAAAATTTTATGTGAAGTTTTTGATAAAATGGGGAAAAAATGGTCGAACAAAATCAGTTATAAAGATAAAAATGAATTTGAAAAAATAATAAAATACTATGGTTCGGGGGTAATATTTTTTAATAATGGATTGTATTCCGACACCAAATTTGCACAATTTGCACAAGAATATAATATGACAATCTATGATTTTTCTGAAGTTGATTTAAGTAAGTACACAAATACTAAAAACATCTATAAAACAACAATAGAAGAATCCTTTAAAGAAAGATAAAAAGGAATTATTTGTAAAAAACAATACGAGGCTCAAGCACTAATGTTTTATTTTGATAAAGCGGGATGTGATAGCTATGATAAATCTTGTTTATAATACAGTTTTCTAATAGACCTAGCGGTAAAGGTATTTGTTATTATAATAGTGGTGGCTGGGATAGAGAAGAAGATATAAAAAAGAATTGTTCTGAAATTTGCAATTATAATGATGTTGATTTTGGGATAAAAGACATATATAACGGAGTTCAAATTGAAAAATAAGGAGATATAAATGGCACAAAATAAAAGATTAAAATTGATTAATATTTTAAATAATAATACTTCTTGGCCTATTATTTTAGAAAATGTAAGTAGTAAAGATTTTGAAACATCTGTTGTTCTTCCTGCAAACATCAATTCAAGTGAATTGGGTATTAAAATAGATGATAAAGGTTTGTGTTATCCTTCTTGGTTAAATAATATAAAAAAGCAAGAAGGTGAAAACACTATTTTATTAGTTATAGATAAATTGGACGAAATTTCTTTTGAAGAGCAAGAAAAATTTTATGGAATAATAAAATATAAGGGTGTAAATGGTTATAAATTTCCTAGTGAAACTCAAATTATTATTACAGTTAAAAACAAAGATAACGTTTCAAAAAAAATTTCTTCGCTTTGCTTAAGTTATAAGGTGGAATAGTTAATGAAAAAAGAAGATATTCAAATGATTGAAAATGTTAAATCTAACATTTTAATAAAATTTCCATTGCTGGGTTCGGTTATGGCAAATCTTGATTTTAAAAAATCAAGAAAAATAACAACAGCTTCAACAAATGGAGAAGTTGTTTTGTATAATAAAAAATATATTGACAATTTAACTAATGATCAAAAAACTTTTATATTCGCTCATGAAATTATGCATGTTGCGTTTGATCATATTTTAAGAAGTAAAAATAAAGATCAATATGTTTGGAACATTGCGACAGATTCTGTTATTAATCAAATGTTAATTGCTGAAAAACTACCTATGATTGATGGTGGAGTTGATATAAAAGAAGCAATAAATAAATCTGCCGAAGAAATGTATCAAAAACTTTTAAAAGATAAAAAGAATAATAAAAATCAAGATCAAAATTCAGAAGAAGAATTTACAAATGCGGGTCACGATGATCATAATATTTGGAAAGAAATTATCGAAAAATTAGAAAAACATGAGAAAAAAACAAAAGATCAACATGGACTAAATCAAGATAAAAATCAAAATGAAGAAGATACTAAAAACAATAAACAAAATGATGAAGATAATCAAGAAAATAGTCAAAATCAAAGTAATTATAATGAAAAAGTTTGTAGGGCTGAAAAAGAATTTACTAAAGCTAATAAAGAGTTAAAAGAAAAAATTGGTCAAGAAATTCGTGATAGATTAAAAAAAGAAAAAGAAAAAACGCAAATAGCTGGCTCTGGTGAGGGTGATAAAAATTTTACCTTGGGAGAAGTAGGTAAAGCAAAACCTATAATTTCATGGAAAAAAATATTAAGAGAAGAAATTGAAAAAGAAGACGACAGATGGAGCTATAGAAGAAGCAGTGATGAAAATGATTTTCAGGCAAGAATAGAAAGTTTAGAAGTGAATGAAAGACCGGTAACTGAGGTTATGTTAGATACAAGTGGTTCAGTAAATGAATCATTATTAAGAAATTTTTTAAAACAATTAAAACCACTTTTAAAGGAATCAAAATTATATGTTGGTTGCTTCGATACGAGATTTTATGGGTTTAGTGAAATTAAGAAATCAAGTGATATAGATAAATTGAACTTGAAAGGCGGTGGTGGAACAAGTTTTAATATGGCGTTAAATTGTTTTTCACGAGATAAAAAAATAAACAAAATAGTTTTCACTGATGGAAAAGATATGGTATATGAATCGCCAGAAAATTTAAAAAAGAAAGTTATATGGATTGTTTTTGACAATGAATATTTTACAACAAAAGTTGGTAAAGTTATTAGGGTTAATTCTAGTGAAATTTATAATATTAAATATTCAAAAAACGATGAAATCTTATTTTAAAAAAACATAAAAGAGGTAACAAAAAATGAAACTTTTATTATTATGTGGTAGTGGCGCTGTTGGAAAAATGACGGTAGGGCAAGAACTTTGTAAAATTACAGATTTTAAATTGTTTCATAATCATATGTCAATAGAGCCAGTTATTGAAATTTTTGGTTATCGAGAAGAAGCAGTTGTACAAGATTTTAGAAACAGTGTTTTTACTAATTTTGCAAAAAGTAAAAATTATGGTTTGATTTTTACCTTTATTTGGGCCTTTGATTTAAAAGAAGAATGGGAAAATGTTGAAAGAATTTGCAATATCTTTGAAAAAGAGGGTGCAGATATTTATTGTGTAGAACTTGTTGCAGATGAAAAGGTTAGATTTCAAAGAAACGAAACGGAAAACCGTAGAAATAATAAAGCAAGTAAAAAAGATATTAATTTTTCTAGAAAACTAATGGAATATGAAAATACATTTAGATTAGAAAGCCATGAAAACGAAATACCTTTTAAAAATTATATTAAAATAGACAATACAAATTTACCAGCTGAAAAGGTTGCACAAATTATAAAAGAAAAATTTAATTTTAGTTAATTATTTTGCTAAAAACATTTCATTGTTTTATAAAAAATAATATTAAAAATAAAATAAAAAAATCAAAAAAAAACGTTGACAAAGTTTGAAAAAAGTGATAATATAATCTCGTACAAAGTAGAAATATCCATTTCTCACCAAAAAGGCAAGGCTTAGTTGGTAATAAAATTTTATAATTATTAAAGTTTTATCGTGGATATTTTGTATATTCACTTTTTTCTTTTTAAGGGGGAAACGACTATTAAAGAATTATTAATTAATGATCAAATTACAGGTACTGAAGTTAGACTTGTAGGAGAAGATGGCGAACAACTAGGTATTATGAGCTTAGAAAGCGCACTAGAAATTGCTAAAAATAAAGACTTAGATTTAGTTCAAATTTCACCAAATGCTGTTCCTAGCGTTTGTAAAGTTATGGACTATGGTAAGTACAGATTTGACCAAATTAAAAGAGAAAAAGAAGCTAGAAAGAAAAATAAGGCGCAAGAAACTAAAATAATTCAATTATCATTAACTATTGGTGATCATGATATGAATTATCGTGTTAAAAACGCTAAAAACTTTTTAACTGAAGGTAGCAAAGTTAAAGTTAATATTCTTTTAAAAGGTCGTCAACAAGCGTATCCAGAACAAGGTATAGAAATTATGAAAAAATTTGCTAGTCTTGTAGGAGAAAGTTGCAATCTAGAAAAAGCCCCAAGCTTAGAAGGGAAATTTATAAATATGGTTTTAAGCCCAAAAAAATAAGGAGATAAATTATGCCAAAACAAAAAAGTCATAGTGGAGCTAAAAAACGTTTCACAGTATTAAAAAGCGGTTTAGTTAAAAGAAGTAAACAAAATAAACGTCATATTTTAACTAAGAAAACAACAAAAAGAAAAAGAGATTTAAGACAACAAACTTATGTTTCTAAAGCACAAGAAAAAACTATTAGAAATATGGTTAGTGTATAAGGAGAAAGAGTATGAGAATTAAAAGAAGTAACAATGCATTAAAAAAACGTAGAAAAGTTTTAAAGGCAGCTAAAGGTTATTGGGGTACTCACTCAAAACTTTATCGTGTTGCTAAACAAAGCGTAATGAAAGCACAAAGTCATGCTTACATTGGAAGAAAAAACAAGAAAAGAGATTTTAGAACTCTATGGATTGCTCGTATTAACGCTGCTTGCAGAATGTATGATATTAGCTATTCTAAATTTATGCACGGACTTAAAGTAGCTAACATTAACTTAAACAGAAAAGTTTTAAGTGAAATGGCTATTAGTGATGTAGAAGCTTTCAAACTTTTAGTAGAAACTGCTAAAAAAGCTAACTAATTATAAATTTGATAAATTAAACGATATTTTATATCGTTTTTTTTATTTTATTTATTTTAATTGTTTGGAAAAAATTTAAAAATTAGCTATAATTAAATTATGAAATGTTCAAATTGTGGAAATGAAGAAAGTAAAGTTTTAGATTCTAGACTTATTAATGAAGGTAATTCTATTAGAAGAAGAAGGGAATGTTTGAAGTGCGGTAAAAGATTTACAACCTTCGAAACTATAGAAACTACGCCAATACTTGTTATTAAAAATGATCAAACAAGAGAAGAGTTTAGTAAAGAAAAAATTAAGAATGGTATTATTAAGGCAGGTGGTAAAAGACCAATTTCAATGAGCCAAATTGATGAAATTGTTGATGAAATTGAAAAGGAAATTCAAAATTCATTAAAAAGCGAAATAGAAAGTAAAGCCATTGGTGAAATGGTCATGAGCAAACTTAAAAAGTTAGATCAAATTGCTTACATAAGGTTTGCTAGCATATATAGAGAATTTACTGATGTAACAAACTTTATTAACTTTTTAAAAAATATGTAATTAATAATTAACTTGGATTTTATATTAATCCAAGTTTTTTATTATAATAAGGGAAAATTTAAATAAAATAATATTAAAAACAAAAAAATTGAAAAACTTTTAAATTTTGTTTGACACATTTAATAATTTTTTGATAAAATATAAATATATGATTAAACAACTTCTTTAAGTTGTTTTTATTTTTTTATTTATAATTATAATTTTACTTTACATTAAAAAGCAAAATGGTTTATAATTAATTTTAGATTTTTATAAAAGGAAAATATTTATGAGCGGACATAGTAAATTTAATAATATAAAACATACAAAAGAAAAAATGGATAAACAAAGAGGTAAAATTTTTACAAAACTTGGTAAAGAAATTGCTGTTGCTGTTAAAATGGGTGGTAGTGATCCAAATTCTAATGCAAAACTTGCTAACATTATTAGTAAAGCAAGAAGTAACAATATGCCCAACGATAACATTCAACGTTCAATTAAAAAAGCTGCTGGTGAACTTGGTGGTGGAAATTATGAAGAAATAACTTATGAGGGTTACGGAATTGGTGGTAGTGCTGTTATTGTTAATGTTTTAACAGACAATAAAAACAGAGCCGCTGGTGATGTTCGTCATATTTTTGATAAATGTGGTGGAAGCATGGGGTCTACTGGTTGTGTTAGCTTTATGTTTGAAAGACTTGGTGAACTTGTAATAGAGAAAAATGACACAATAACAGAAGATGAACTTTTTGAATGGGCAATAGAAAGTGAAGCTAACGATGTTGTTGATGATGGTGATGTTTTTGAAGTTTATACTGATCCTTCTAAATTTAACCAAGTTAAAGACGCATTAGAAGCAAAAGGAATTAAGTTTTTAAGTGCTGATATTACATTAATTCCATCTAGCTATATTGACCTTGATGAAAAACAAACACAAAGCTTTGAAAAAATGATTGATATGCTTGAAGATAATGATGATGTTCAAGATGTTTATCATAACGTAAATTTAAATGATTAATTAAAAAGTGTCTATATTAGGCACTTTTTGTTTTATATATAATTATTAAAATGGTTTATTTAAATGTAGTTGATATTTGACAGTTTTAAACAAAATTTTCGCTATTGACAAATAATTATCTTTAATGATATAATTTTATTATAGGAGTAGTTATGGAATATAATTTGTGGGATAAAGAAGGTAAGTGGATTAAAAAAAATATAAATATAAATTTAATTAATTGTTTGAGATTTACTTGTAAAAATAAAGCACACATGTTGTTTACGGGTATAATTTATCCAAATATTTATTTGAATAATGGTGAAAAATATAAGCCATTAGAAGAAGAAATTAATTATAAAAAAGCAGAAGAATGGGCAAAAAAATTTTTTGAAGAAATTAATGATGATAAAACAAATAAAAAGTCTAATAATGTATTAAAATTTACTTCTTCTTTATATGTTAATTTAGATAATGTTGATAAAATTGAATCTTACAAATTTGAAAAAAGTTTAAAGAAAAATGGTGCTAAAATTATTTTTAAAAATGGCCAAGTGATAAAGACTAAACTAAGTAACAAAAAATTTTTGTTATTAAGCAATATTTTTAATCAATATAATAAAACAATAGAACAAGAAAAAACATTATAAAAGGTGGTAATGCCACCTTTTTTTTGTGCAAAATAGTTCTATTTGCACTTTAAAAATTTTTAATTATATAAGTTTATAAAATTTGAAGTATTTTAAAATTTAAAAATTAAATGCAATAGTGTATTTGACAATAGTTTAAATAAAATATATAATTAAACTATGATTATACTTGGAATTGACCCGGGTTATGCAATAGTAGGTTATGGGGTTATAGAAAAAATAGGAAATACTACAACTTGTTTAGATTATGGCGTTATAACAACTCATAAAGATGATACTTTTCCAGATAGATTAGTACAAATAGATGATGCTTTAGATTATTTAATAGAAAAATATAAGCCAGATTGTTTAGCAATTGAAGAGTTATTTTTTCAAAATAACCAAAAAACGGCAATAAATGTAGCAGAAGCAAGGGGCGTAATAGTTGTTAAAGCAAAAAAGAAAATAGGAAAATTATTTGAATATACACCTCTTCAAATAAAACAAGCATTAACCGGTCAAGGTAGAGCTGAAAAAGCTCAAGTTCAATATATGGTTAAAGCAATATTAAACTTAAAAGAAATTCCAAAGCCTGATGATGCAGCAGATGCATTAGCAGTTGCGGTTTGTCATAGTCAAACAAATCAAGCAATAGGGAATTTTAAATATTAAAAATTAAAGGAAAATTTTTATGATAGCATATTTAAAAGGTAAATTATTACAAAAATCTGAAAACTTAATTATAATAGAAGTAAGTAATGTTGGTTATGAAGTTAATATTTCAACAAACACTTATTTAAATATTGTTAACAAAGAAGAGACTGAAATTTTTACTTATTTACAAGTAAGGGAAGATGGAATTTCACTTTTTGGTTTTTCTACTATTAATGAAAAAGAATTATTTTTAAAACTAATTACTGTAAATGGCGTAGGACCGAAAATGGCAATATCAATTTTAAGTGGCGCAAGTTTAACCGATTTAGTAACTTCAATTGTAGCTGAAGACACTTTAATGTTAAGTAGAGTTAAAGGGGTTGGCAAAAAGACAGCTGAAAGAATTATATTAGAGCTAAAAGAAAAAGTCGGAAATGAATTATTGGTTCAATCATCTACTGTTAATGAAAACATTGATTTATCTAGTAGTATTGTAAACGATGCCTTAATGGCATTAGTTACACTTGGTTTAACTAAAACTGATGCAATGAAGAAAATAAAACAAGAGTATGATGTAAACGATACCGTAGAAACATTAATTGAAAAAGTATTAAAAAATTTAAGTAGGTAATCATGAGAGAAGAAGAAAGATTTATTACAAGCACTAAAAATGAAAGTGAACTTGAAGTAGAAAATAAGCTAAGACCAACAAAGCTTGAAGATTATGTTGGACAAGATAAAATAAAAGCAAATTTAAATGTTTTTATAAAGGCAGCTAAAGCTAGAGAAGAAGCTTTAGACCACGTGCTTTTATATGGCCCACCAGGACTAGGAAAAACCACACTTAGCCATATTATTGCAAATGAACTAGGTAGTCAAATTAAAATAACAAGTGGACCAGCAATAGAAAGTGCTGCCGATCTTGCTTCAATACTTACAAATTTAAGTAAAAATGATGTTTTATTTATTGATGAAATCCATAGACTTAATAGAAGTGTAGAAGAAATTTTATATCCGGCTATGGAAGATTACGCCCTAGACTTTATAGTTGGTAAAGGGCCAAGTGCAAGAGCTATGAGATTAAAAATTCAACCCTTTACTTTAATTGGAGCAACAACTAAGGCTGGAAATTTAACAGCTCCTTTAAGAGATCGTTTTGGGGTTATTTCGCGCTTAGAAATGTATAACAGCAAAGAGTTAACTAGAATTATACTTAGAAGTGCTAAAATACTAGGGGTAAATATAGATGAAGAATCTAGCTTAGAAATTGCAAAAAGAAGTAGAGGAACACCAAGAATAGCAAACAGATTACTTCGTCGTGTTAGAGATTTTGCTCTCGTTAACGGAAACGGCGTAATAACGCTAGAACTTGCTAAAAATAGTTTAAATATGTTAGAAGTAGATGAATACGGTTTAGATTATACAGATAGAAGAATTCTTGAAGTAATGATAGATAAATTTAATGGTGGTCCAGTTGGTTTAGAGACATTATCGGCTTCTACTAATGAAGAAACGACTACTATTGAAGATGTTTATGAACCATATTTACTACAAATTGGCTTTATTGCAAGAACTCCAAGAGGAAGAATTTGTTTACCACTTGCGTATGAACATTTAAATAGAAAACTTAGTGAAGAAAAGAAAAATGAATTAAATAACATTAAAAAAGAAGAAGAATAATGAAAGACATTTTTAAAAAGGAAACATATTTTTATAATTTGCCAGAAGAGTTAATTGCTCAAACACCAATTGAGCCGAGAGATCATAGTAGAATGCTTGTGTTTGATAGAAAGACTGAAAAAATAGAACATAAACACTTTTATGATATTTTAAACTACTTTAAAAGTGGTGATGTAATAGTTGTAAATAATACAAGGGTTATTCCAGCAAGGTTAATAGGTAATAAAGCTGATACTAATGCAAAAATAGAAGTTTTTTTACTTAAAAAGTATGAACAAAACAAGTATGAAGTTTTATTAAAACCAGCAAAAAAAGCAAAAATTGGCTCTTTAATTAAATTTAGCGATAATTTATCTTGTACTATTTTAGAAAAGGGTGAAATGGGACTAGGTAAGGTTGAGTTTAATGTAAATGGTATATTTGAAGAAGAGCTAGATAAAGTGGGATTAATGCCATTACCACCATATATTAGAGAAAAATTAAACGATAAAGAAAGATATCAAACAATATATTCTAAAACAACTGGTTCAAGTGCAGCTCCAACGGCAGGGCTTCATTTTACAAAGGAATTACTTAACAAATTAAAAGAAAAAGGTGTAATTATAGTAAATGTATTATTACATGTAGGACTTGGAACTTTTAGACCGGTAAGTGCTGATAACATTTTAGAACACGATATGCATAGTGAATATTATGAAATTTCACAGGAAAGTGCAGATGAAATAAATAAAGCAATTAGCGAAAATCGTCGTGTTTTTGCGGTTGGAACTACAAGTGTAAGAACTTTAGAGAGTTCTAATGAAAAACTTGGGGATAAATATTATGTAAAAGCTGGTAAAGGAAATACTAATATTTTTATTTATCCTGGTTATGAGTTTAAAATAGTAAAAGGACTAATTACTAATTTTCATTTGCCAGAAAGCACTTTAATTATGCTTGTTTCGGCTTTTTGCGGACTAGATAATACTTTAAACTTTTATAATGAAGCAGTAAAAGAAAAATACAGATTTTTTAGTTTTGGCGATGCATGTTTATTAATATAATTTATATTGAAAATAAATAAATAATGTTGTATAATTATTTTGTAAGGAGGAAATATGAAAAGTTTAGGACAACTTATGAAAAAAGTAGTAGTCAAAAAATCATATGGTTATAGATATCATACTTTTCGTACGGACTCCAAAAAACCAATGACTATTAAAAGTCAAGACATTGATAAAATTGATGTATGTGTTGCTACTAATTTATTAAACAACCTTATTATTAAAAATGAAGAAGATATTTTATTAGCCTTAACTAGTTTATCACTGCTTGGAGCAGGCGCTAAACAATTAAAAGTAAAAGGCGAGCTTAGACAAGATAATATGTATGCTTTTAGAAGATATCATTTTTATAAAATTATGGCTGCTAGTATTGAAAGCGGTATAGATATAAAATTTGCTGCTGGATTTGATGAAAGAAATAATCAGCCAGTTACTTATGTAGAACTTGCTGGAATTCAATTTTCTTTTCATATAAATTCAGAAAGCATAATTGACTTTTGTAAAGAAAATAATATTAATATAATAAACGAAACTGATTGGAATAAAAATTTTGCTACTCAAAATGGCGCTAAAGAAATGTTTACGTATGCACTGCATTTAAAAAATCTTAGTAATACTTTAACTGGTGAAAGACCAAAAGAATATGTTGATTTTTTAATGAAAAGTTACTATTTAGATGAAGATAATTTGCAAAAAGATTTTACTAGCACTTTAAGCAGAATTACTGAACAAGAATTTTTAAAAGTATTAAAAGAAGAATATGATAAGGGATATATTTTTTAATGGAAAAATTTAGATTTGAAGTTATAAAAACTTGCAAACAAAGTGGCGCAAGAATAGGAAAACTTTATACACCACACGGGGTTATAGAAACTCCGGTTTTTATGCCTGTTGGAACACAAGCTACAGTAAAAACTTTAACTCCAAGAGATTTAAAAGATGTTAATTCACAAATTATTTTAAGCAATACTTATCATTTATATTTGCGTCCTGGTCATAAATTAGTTGAAAAAGCTGGCGGCTTACATAAATTTATGAATTGGGATAGACCAATTTTAACTGATAGTGGCGGTTTTCAAGTTTTTAGCTTAAGTGAAATGAATAAAATTACTGATGATGGTGTTGAATTTAGATCTCATTTAGATGGCTCTAAACATTATTTTACTCCCGAAAAAGCTATTGAAATTCAAAATAGTTTGGGAGCTGATATTATTATGGCTTTTGATCAATGTAGCGGAGATGGAGTTACTCACGAAAAAGCTAAAAAATATATGAATAGAACCTTAGATTGGCTTGATAGATGTTATAATTATCATAAAAATGAAAATCAATGTTTATTTCCAATAGTTCAAGGTAATTTTTATAAAGATTTAAGGTTAGAGAGTTTAGAAAGAACAAAACCATATGTAAAAGCTGGAATAGCTATTGGAGGATTAAGTGTTGGTGAACCTAAAGAAGTTATGTATGAAATTTTAGACGCTTTAAAACCTCATTATCCTGAAAATGTCGCAAGATATTTAATGGGGGTTGGTAGTCCAGATTGTCTTTTAGAAGGTATAATTCGTGGAATAGATATGATGGATTGTGTTCTTCCTACTAGAGTTGCCAGAAACGGTACAGCTTTTACAAGTAAAGGAAAAGTTGTTGTTAGAAATGCTGTTTTTAAAGAAGATTTTACTTCTTTAGATGATGAATGTGATTGTTATACTTGTAAAAATTTTACTAAAGCATATTTAAGACATTTAATAAATGCTGATGAAATTTTGGGTGCAAAACTACTTAGTTTACATAACATTAGATTTTTAACAAAACTTACTGAAGATATTAAAAAGGCTATTTTGGAAGATAGATTATTAGATTTTAGAGATGAATTTTACAAAAAATACAATTAATATACAAATAATTTATAAAAATATTGATAATTTATTTGTTTTTAATTTTATAATTTGTTAAACTTAAAGAAAGGAGTTAAATATGAATTTATTATTAGCAAGTCAAAATACAGGAAATTTAGTTTTAATTATTGTTTTAATAGTTGCATGTGCAGGTATGTTTGTTTTAAGTTATTTTAAAAATAAAAAATATATGCAAAATCAAAAAGAAATGCAAGACAAACTAGAAGTTGGAGCTAAAGTTTTAACTAAAACTTTTATTTATGGTACTATTGAAAAAGTTACTGAAACAACAGACGGTAAAATTGTTTTAATTAAATCTGGTGAAGGTGATAAAGTAAGCTATTTAGAAATGAATGTAGAAGCTATTTATTCAATTGATAGTAAAGAAGAAATAGTAGATTTAGAGGAAGTTCAATCTGAAGAAAAAGTTGAAAATGTAAACGCTGAAGCTGTTGAAGAAGTAAAAGAAGAACCTAAAAAAAGAACAACTAAAAAAACAACAACTAAAAAAACAACAAAAAAATAATTTAACGGGATATGTTCCCGTTTTTTTATGTTAAAGAGTTTTAATTTTTAAGTTCTATTAAAAAAATAAAAAACATACAATTAACTAAGAGGGTTGTATGAATATTAAAAAAATTAGAATTAAAGAAAAAAGCTCAGTATTTACAATTTTAAAAGGAGCATTAAATGCGCTTATAGTAAGTTTAGTTGCAATATTAATTTTTGCTTTTATAATAAAATTAACCGATATTTCTGACGGATTAATTAAACCAATAAATCAAATTATTAAAGTTATAAGTATTTTGGTGGGGTGTTTTAGTGCACTAAAAAGTGTAGAAAATAAAACTGTTTTTAAAGGCATTTTAATTGGGGTTTTCTATACTGTTTTAGCATTTTTATTATTTAGTGCTTTAAATGGAAAATTTGAATTTAGTTTAACCATTTTTTTAGATGTTTTGTTTGGAGCAGTGGTTGGATTAATTTCAACTATAATATGTAATATTTTCCGAAAAAGATAAAATTGGTTTATAAAGCTTGCTTTTTTATTTTGTTTTAATAATTTGTATAAAAGTGTTAAAATTTAAAGTTAAATTTTAGTGATTAAGTTGTTTCTAATAGGTAATAATTAAGATAAATTTAAAATTTTTGATAATTTTATTTTATCTTTTTTTTATTTTATATTAAAATATTTAAAATATATAAAATTAATTTATTTTTTTAATATAGTTGACTTATATTTTTTTATTTTATATAATAGATAAGTTTAAGGAGAATATAGACTAGAATGAAGAAAAGAGCAATTACAAAATTTATAGTTACAAGTGTTTTAGTTGTTATAGGTTTGTTTTTAAGTATATTTAGTTTTGATATTGGTATTTACACTTATAATGGATTTGCTAATTCTATTAAACTTGGTATAGACTTAGAGGGCGGTGTGCTTGCTGTATATAATGTTAAAAATATAGATGATAATTCAACTAATTTTGATAGTCAAGTACAAGCGACTATAGCTAGAATTTCAGATTTATTAACAAGTAAAGGTTATTCTGAAGCAACTGTAGTAAAACAAGGTAGTGGTTTAAATGCTACACAAATAAGGGTAGAAGTTCCAGATGTAGAAGATCCTGAGGAAATTTTAAATCTAATAGGTGAACCTGCTGAACTTGAAATTAAAAAAGAAAATAGTGAAGAAGCTGAAGCTATTATTACAGGTAAACATATAACAAACGTACAGGCTGGTCAACAAAATGGCACATATGGTGTTAGCATTAAGTTTAATGAAGAAGGTGCTAACCTTTTTAGAGAATTAACAGCTGAGCTTTCTAGTAGTAATGGTACTTTATACATGTTTATTGGTGGAGAATTTTATTCTCAAGCCACAGTTCAAGAAACAATTGCAGGCGGCGAAACATTTATTAGTGGAAGTATGAATAGTTTAGAAGAAGCACAAGAATATGCTACGAAAATAATGAGTGGTACATTCGACGTTAAATTAACACTTCACTCTAATGAATATGTAAGTGCAACTTTAGGTAAAGAAGCATTGAAATGGGCAATTATTGGTGGAGTAGTTGGACTTGCTTTAATTTTTATAATAATGTATGTTGTTTATAAAGATTTTGGATTAATTGCAAATTTAAGCTTAACAATTTATTTAATTTTAATGCTATTTTTCTTACAAGCAATCCCACTAGTACAATTAACTTTAGCTGGTATTGCCGGTATAATATTAAGTTTGGGTATGGCTGTTGATGCTAATATTGTTATATTTGAAAGAATGAAAGAAGAGTATAAAAAGGGCAAGAAAATTCCAACAAGTGTTGATGCGGGATTTAAAAAAGGTTTAATTACAATTTTAGATAGTAATGTTACTACATTAATTGCCTGTTTAGTATTATATATTTTTGGTTCTGGTACTATAAAAAGTTTTGCAATAACACTAGCTATTGGTATTTTAATTTCTATGTTTACAGCTTTAGTACTAACTAGAATATTCTGTAAATGGTATTTACATTTAAACAGTAAAAATCCTAAAAAATTAAACTTTAAAAGGGAGGCTACTGTAGATGAAATCAAATAAAATTGCAAAAAAATTTAAAGAAAAACTAGAAAATTTTAGTTTTACAAGCAAATTAAAAATTTGTTCAATTATAAGTAGCGTTTTAATTATTGCTGGAATTTTAATTGTTTCTATATTTGGATTTAATTTGGGTATTGATTTTGTTGGTGGAACAGTTTTAAATGTTAAAGTTGGTTCAGTTTTGGAACAAGGAAATAATTACAACATTGTTTCATCACAATTAACAAATATTGTAGAAAACAACGGATTTAAAGTTGGTTATATTCAACAAGAGGGAGTTGGAGAAGAGTCTACTATAATTGTTAGATTTGTAGATAAAACTAATTTAACAGAAGAACAAATGCAAGAAGAAATAGATAATCTTAAAACTGAGATACAATCTGGGCTTTCTCTTAATAATGAAACATTAAATGTAGAAATTTCAAACGGTTCAAGAATAGCTGCCACTGCTAGTAGATCGTTGTTAATTAATTCAATTTTAGCAATTTTGATTGCTGTAATATTAATTTTAATTTACATTGCAATAAGGTTTGAATTACTTAGTGGTTTAACAGCTATTTTAATGTTAATACATGACGTTTTAATTATGTGTGCATTAGTTGCAGTGTTTAGAATTCAAATAAATGCAGGGTTTATAGCCGCATTAATTACAATTATTGGTTATTCTATTAATAACGTTATTATTGTTTTTGATAGAATTAGAGAAAATAAGAAAAAGGAAGCTTATAGTAATGCTACGCCAAATGAACTTGCAAATATTAGTATTAAACAAGTATTATCTAGAACAATACTAACAGCTTTAACTACAATTGTTGCTATTTTAGCTTTAACAATTTTAGGTGTTGCAAGTATTAAAGAATTCTTACTTCCTATCTTATTTGGTTTGCTTTCGGGTATTTATTCATCAGTTATGCTTGCTGGTCCAGTTTGGGCATTTATTTCAAGTAAAACTACAAGAAAAGCAAAAGATAAAACCGAAGTTAATAAGTAAATTTTTAGGAGAAAAAACCTTTCATTTAAGAAAGGTTTTTATTGTTCGTTTATGGAATTTAAAAAGTTAAATGAAAATTTAATAGATAAAGGTATTTTAGAAAATTTTTCTAAAAGTTTTTCTATAAATAAAAAAATAATAGAAATTTTATATGCTAGAGGCTATAATTCAAAAGAAAAAATTAGTAGTTTTTTATATGATGATATAACCAATTTAAAAAATCCATTTTTATTGAATAATATGAATAAAGTTGTTGAAAGAATTAATTTGGCTATTAAAAACAATGAAAAAATATTAATTTTTGGGGATTATGATGTAGACGGGGTTTGTGCTGTAAGTATTCTACATAACTATTTAATAGAAAAAACTAAGAATATAAAAACATATCTTCCTAATAGATTTGAAGATGGCTATGGTTTAAGTTGTCCTTGTATAGATAAAATTGCACAAAAAGAGAAACCAGATTTAATAATAACTGTAGATTGTGGAATAAGTTGTGAAAAAGAAGTAGAATATATTAAGCAAATGGGAATTGATATTATTGTTACAGATCATCATGAACTGCCCGAAAATTTACCAAATTGCTTAATTGTAAATCCAAAATTTGATCAGGAATATAATTTTAAAGGCCTTTGTGGTGCAGGAGTAAGTTTTAAAATTGTAGAAGCTTTAAGTAATTTGAATAATGAAAATTATGAAAAATATTTACCTATTTGTGCCATAGCTACAATTGCGGATATTGTGCCACTTATTGATGATAATAGAATTATAGTTAAAGAGGGCTTAAAACGTTTGGATTTGTTGCCAAATGGAGTAAAACAACTTTTAAAAATGACTTTTTCAAATTTAAACAATATTACTAGTATAGATATTGCTTATAAATTAGCACCAAAAATAAATTCTGCGGGCAGATTAGATGATGCAACTATTGCTCTAAATTTATTTATAAATTCTGATGAAAAACTTATTGAAAATTGTATAAAACAATTAGAAATATTAAACGAAAAACGAAAAGAAATTTGTGATAATATTTTTGAAGAAAGTAAATTAATGATTAAAAATCTTTCTAAGGATAAAGCAATTATTTTATATAATAAATCTTGGGATATAGGTGTGCTTGGAATAGTTGCGGCAAGACTAGCAGAAGAATATAATAAACCGGTTATTTTATTTGGATATGCTTTAGGAGAATTAAAGGGTTCAGGTAGAAGTATTGGTAATATTGATATTTTTAAATTATTTAATAGTTGTAGCGATTTTTTATCTAATTTTGGTGGACATACAAAAGCTGGTGGATTAAGTTTAAAATTAGAAAATTTTAACGCTTTTAAAGAAAGTGCAAACGCTTTTTTAAATAAAAATTATATTAAAGAAGATTATAAATTAGTAAAATATTACGATTTAGAATTAAAAGAAGAAGATATAAATTTAAACTTTATAAATTCTTTAAACATTTTGCAACCTTTTGGTTTTGAAAACAGTTTGCCAGTATTTTTATTGAAAGCAAATAATTGTAGTGTTAGTAAATTAAAAAAATTTCCAAATCATTTAACAATTACTTTAAATAAAATTAATTTAATGTCGTTTAATGATGAAATAAATTTTGAAAATTATTTTAATTTTAATGATAAAGAGTTTTTGATAGAACTTCAAATAAATGAATTTAAAGGTAAAAAAGAATGTAAAGGCATTGTTCGCAATGTTAAATTTAATAACATAAAAGAAAACGTAGATTTTAAGCTTGAAGAAAGTTTTATTAATCAATTGATCTATACAAAAGAAGAAAAAGTTAATATTAAACGTTTTAATAGTGTTAAGCAATTAAATAATATTATTAATGATAAAACTTTAATAATAACATATAGTCGTAATAATGATATTAATGGCGATTTTGCACAAACAAGTTTAAAATTAAATAAAAATTGTAGCCAAAGCACATTAATTTATGGTATAAATTCATTAGATAATATAGATAAATTTGATAAAATTATTTTACTACAAAAACCTATAAACAATGCTTTTGTAACAGCTTTAAAAAACCAAAGTCATGCGGAAATTTATTTGCCTAAAGAAGAAAAAGAAATTTTTGATTATAAAATAGATAGAGAAGAATTGTTGGAGGCTTATTTTGCAATGAAAAAAGCCGGTGTATGTGTTTGTTTTGAAAATTTTTATCAACATTATAAATACTTATTAAATAAAATTAATTATAAGCTATCTTTTATAAAACATTACCTAGCTATAACAATTTTTAGAGAATTAAACTTATTTAAACCGTACGGATTTAAAACTAATCCATTAAGTTTAGAACTTGGCACTTATAAAGTTGATTTAAACAATTCTAAAATATTTAAAAAAGTTAAAAAATAATATAAAAAAGGAGGTTAAAATGGATATTAAGTCAATTATAGAAAACTATAAAGGCATAACTGAAGAAGAGAAAATAAGTATTAACAAGTATATTGATAAATTAGAAAATGTTGATATTAAATGTTTTGAAATGGTTAATATTTTAATTAAAGCAAAAGCAGATTATTATTCAATTTTATCAGGTTTATTGCTTAATGAATTTAGAAAAGATAATAGTATTATTAAAAACATTGATCTTCCTGAAATATGTGTAACTATTTTAACCACCATTTTAAAAATTGAAAAAATAAATATTGTAAATGAAGAGATAAGTACAGAAAATATTAAAAATTTACTTATAAGTATTGCAAATGATATTCGCGTAATTATAGTTAAACTTGCAGATGTTTTAATTTCGGCTAAATTTATGGACGACTTAACACAAATTGAAGCAGATAATTTACATTTATTAATAAAGGAGTTATATGCTCCAATTTCAGCACGTCTTGGGTTAAGCATATTTAAAAGCGAGTTACAAGATTTAAATATAAAATATTTTTACAAAGAAGAATATAAAAAAATTAGTGAAGAATTAGATGATTTAATTCAAAATAGGGAAGAAGAAATTCAAATCAATATTAATAAGTTAGAAAATATGTTAAAAGACTTAAATATTGATGGACAAGTTTATGGAAGAGTAAAACATATTAGTAGTATTTTTAATAAATTAAAGGATAAAAACTATTCTTTAGCACAAATTTATGATTTATTAGCTGTTAGAATTATTGTTAACACCGAAAGTGAATGTTATACAGTTTTATCTAATATAAATTCTATTTATAAGCCAATAGATGGACGTTTTAAAGATTATATTATAAGACCTAAGGCTAATGGGTATAAAAGCATTCATACAACAGTTATTACTGAAAGTAATGATCCGTTAGAAATTCAAATTCGTACTAAAGCAATGCATGAATTTGCAGAATATGGTGTTGCTGCACACTTTTTATATAAAGAAAAAAAGTCTAAAAATACTAGTTTAGATGATAAATTAACTTGGGTAAGGAAAATGCTTGAAAGCACAGATTTTTCCACTGCCTCAGACTTTTTAGATGAGTTAAAAACTGATCTTTATTCTAATGAAATTTTTGTTCAGACGCCACTTGGAAAAGTTATTAGTTTAAAAGAAAATTCTACTCCTATAGATTTTGCTTATGCTATACATTCAGATATTGGTAATAAATGTGTTGGAAGCAAAGTTAATGGAAAAATTGTACCGCTTTCTTACCATTTGAAAAATGGAGATGTTGTTGAAATTATAACAAATGCTAATAGTCATGGGCCAAGTCGTGATTGGCTTAAAATAGTAAATACCAATCAAGCAAGAAACAAACTTAATTCATTTTTTAAAAAAGAAATGAAAGAAGATAATATTAAAAAGGGCAAAAGTATAATTGAGGCTACATGTAAAGCAAAACATGTTGAATTAAAAAATTTACTTGTAGAAGATTGGCTTAAAGAGTTATTTGATAAATGGTCTTTAAAAAACTTAGATGATTTATTTGCAAGTGTTGGATATGGTGCGTTAACTAGCACACAAGTTGTTAATAAGTTGTTAACAAAATATAAAGAAACTCAAAAAACTGAAGAAAGTATTAAAGAAAAAACAGTTTCGAAACAAGTTGAAAATAATAAAGGTATAGTTTTTGAAAATAATTTAAAAGGGTTAATGGTTAGATTTGCTAAATGCTGTAGCCCAGTGCCTGGAGATGAAATTTTAGGGTTTGTTTCTCAAGGTCGTGGTGTTACAATTCACGCAAAAGACTGTTGTAATGTAAAAAATTTTAATCCAGAAAGAATTATAAGTGCTAAATTTACAAATGTATCTAACAAAAAATTTAATGCTAAAATTAGTATTATAGCAAATAAAACAAATAATATTATTGTTAATGTTACTAAAGTTATTACTGAAAATAAAATAGATTTAACAGGTGTTAATGTTAATAATATTGATAGTAATTTAATATTGTT
Source organism: Clostridiales bacterium (assembly GCA_015055535.1). Classification (GTDB taxonomy): domain Bacteria; phylum Bacillota; class Clostridia; order Christensenellales; family UBA1242; genus UBA7868. The sequence continues at coordinate 9,452 of SVIA01000006.1, read as the reverse complement.
AAAAGTTTCAGTAGATGTTAAAGATATTACTGAATTACAATCTTTAATACATAAATTAGAAGCTATTAAAGAAGTTGTAGATGTCAAAAGAGAAAAAGGAGATTAGAAATTGGAAATTAATACAAATATTGAAAACAATTATGAGTTCCAAGATATTATAAAACTTTTTGTTCCCGTTGGTTATGATGAATTTGATATACAAGTTAATCATATTTTAGAGGAAAATGAAACTCGTATTAAAAATTCATATAAAATTTTTGTAGAGAAAAAAGAATATAATTATGAAAAGATTAACGATGTTAGCAAATTTATTTCATCAAAAAGCTTTGCAAAAATTGGCTTGTATGAAATATTAACTAAAGTTTTTAATAAAAATATGCCATATGGAGCATTAACTGGAATAAGGCCAGTTAAATTTTGCTATGATTTATTAAAAAAAGGTTTGCCTAAAACTTCAATTGAAAATTTCTTGTTAAATAATTATTATGTTTCTAAAGAAAAAGTGGATTTAATTATTGATATAATTGTTAATCAAAAAAATTTAGATTTAAATGATAAACTGGTGGATTTTTATATAAATATTCCATTTTGTACTAGCAAATGTAGTTATTGCAGTTTTATGTCTATGGAAGTAAATAAAGCTGGAAAACTTGTTGATGAATATGTTGACAAATTGATTTATGAAATAAATAAAACAAAAGAATTTTTAATGGAAAATTATTTTATTGTTAAAAATGTTTATATTGGTGGTGGGACTCCAACCGCATTAACTGCAGAACAATTAGAAAGAATTTTACAAACTGTATGTTTTGATGTTAAAGAATTTACCGTAGAAGCTGGTAGACCTGATACAATTACTAGAGAAAAACTAGAAATAATGAAAAAATATGGGGTTACTAGAATTAGCATTAACCCTCAAACATTTAATGACAAAGTATTGGCTAGTATCGGTAGAAAACATACCGCTATGGATGTTTTAAATACATATAGAATGGCGAGAGAGTTTGATTTTGATATTAACATGGATTTAATTATGGGACTTCCTAATGACACTATTAAAAGTTTTAATGATACTATGGATATAGCTATAGAATTAAATCCAGAAAACATTACAATTCATACACTTTCTTTAAAAAGAGCATCTACGTTAAAACAAAGTAATGCAAACATATTTAAAAATGAAAATAGAGTAAAAAAAATGAGCATAATAGCATCAAATGAGCTAAAAAAAGCTGGATATAAACCATATTATTTATATAGACAAAAAAATATGGTTAGTGGACTTGATAATATTGGTTATTTTAAAGATAATAAAATTTGTTATTTTAACATAGATACTATGGATGAATTATCTAGCATTGTTGCTTGTGGTGCTAATGCAATAAGCAAAAGGGTATTTTCATTAACTAACAGAATTGAAAGATTTGCTAATGTTAAAGATATTAAAGAATATAACAGTAGAGTAGATGAAATGATACAAAAAAAGAAAGCACTTTTTGAACAAAAGGGCTATTAAAATTATAATATAAAAAGGCGTATATTACGCCTTTTTATATTATAGTGTTAGCTATTGTATTATTAACAACCTTGTTAAACGGCACTCTTGTAGTAAGTTCTCCAGCATTTTCAAGCATATCTAAAAGTCTATTATAACTTTCTTCACTCATAGAAGGGCTAGAACACCAAGCGTCAATACTTTTATAACTTAATATGCTAGCTTTTATACTTTCATCGCTAGAAGTGCTAAAGCTTGGTCTTAAACTGTCAACTACATCATTAATATTGCTTGTCATAATAAAATTGTAAGCTTTTTTAATTGCCTTTAAAAAGTTTTCAATTTTTTCCGGATTTTTATTAATATAACTACTATTTGCCATAAAACATGTAAATGGTATTTCGCCGCTTTCTTGGCCAACGCTTGCTACAATGTAACCTTTACCTTCTCTAACTAGTTCGCTTGCTGTTGGTTCGAAAACTGTAACATAATCAGCCGTACCGCCAGTAAAAGCGCCAACAGTCATATTAAACGCTACACTTAAATCGAAATTTAAGTCTGTTTCAATATTTAACCCATTTTTTTCAATGGCTAGTTGTAAACTCATGGCAGGAGAGCCACCTTTTCTTCCAGCAATAACATGTTTGCCACTTAAATTAGACCAATCAAAGTTAGGTTCATCTACTTTACCAACCAAGAAACTACCGTCTCTTTTGGTTAGTTGACCAAATACTACAGGGGCATTTTGTTTGCCTTGAGCGTTTACATATACGCCAGTTTCTGGCCCAAGTAAAGCAACGTCAGCAGAGCCGCTTAAAAGCGCTGTCATAGATGCATCTGAACCACCACCATTAGTTAATTCAATTTTATAACCATATTCTTCAAAATAGCCATTATTAATTGCAACATAAAGTGGGGCATAAAAAATTGAATGAGTAACTTCATTAATTCTTATAACATTTTTATTATTGCATCCAGTAAGTATTATAGAAAATCCTATAAAAATAGTAAGTATAAATAATGCAAACTTTTTCATTAATTCCTCCTTTTTCATATTTACACAAGTATTCTATTAATTTTATAAAAAAAATGTTAAATATTTTGAATTATTATAATTTTTATGGTAAAATATTGTTGATTATGAGAAAAAATTTGAATGTTGCAAACTTAATTACTATTTTTAGAATTATTTTAATTCCAATTTTTATGGTTTTATATTTAAATAAATCATTTTATTATAATGGTTTTCCACTGTGGGCAATTTTAATTTATTTGCTGGCTTTTTTTTCGGATATATTAGATGGGTACATTGCAAGAAGTACTAATAATATAACGGCTCTTGGAAAAGTTTTAGATCCTTTAGCAGATAAGCTTTTAAGATTGTGTGTTTTATGTGCATTCATGATTAATAATGTTTTGCCGTTATATTTGTTTATAATATTGTTAGTTTTAGATTTTGGTTCTATAATAACAGGAAGCATTTTATACTTTAAAAGAATTGTAATTCAAGCAAATATTGTTGGGAAATTAACAACAGTTTTTATGAGTTTAGCTTTATTTAGTTGTTTTTTACATAATATTATTGCTCCGGTAGATTTAATTTTGGTTATTATAGCCTTGGTTTTGGTTTTAATAACTATTATTCAATATGTTGTAAAATTTTTTAAGCTTTATAATAATGTTTCTAAAACAATTAATAATGAAAATAATCAAATTTCTTAAATTTGGGTATTGACTAGTTTTAAATAATGTTATATAATAACAATGTTAGGAGAAGATTATGAATTATTTATTAAATGGTGTAACTTTACTTGAAACATTAACAAAAGTAGAATTTTTAACTTCTATTATTTTAGGTTCTATTGGTTTAGCAATTATATGTTTAGCTAAAAGAATTACTAAAACCATTAGAAAAACAAATTTTATTATGCCAGATGATAAAATATTTATTACAATAAAAGTGGTTGGATTAATTTTAGTTGTTATTGCTTTTATTGTTCTAATGATTTCAAGTTTAATGGCTTAAAAATAAGTCACCAAGTTATTGGTGGCTTTTTTTATTTTAAAATAAAATTTTATTAGACAAGCAAAATTCGACATTTTAGTTCATATATTTACACATAAGGAAGGTAAATATATGATAACTGAAACTTTTATAAATTTTTTGAATAGAATTATGTGTTTTACATCTTTTGTTCAAAAAAGTAGTGGGTTTCCAAATCCGCTTACTCAAGAAGAAGAGTTTGAATGTATAAAAAAATATAAAGAAGATAATGATGAAGAGGCTAAAAATAAACTAATTTATCACAATTTACGATTAGTAGCTCATATTGTAAAAAAATATTCTCAAGCAGGAGAGGCAGATGATTTAATTAGCGTAGGCACTATAGGTTTAATTAAAGCAATAAATACATATGAATTAAATAAGGGAAGTCAATTATCAACTTATGCTGCTAGATGTATAGAAAATGAAATTTTAATGCTTCTTAGAGTTAATAAAAAACATAATGGTGTTTATTCACTTGAAGAAAGTTTAGGGCAAGATAAAGATGGTAACGAAATTACCCTTCAAGACATTATTGGTAATGATGTAGATGAATTATCACAAAAAGTTGAGTCAAAAATATTATCAGAAGAATTGTTAAAAATTTTAAAAGAAAATTTATCAAATAGAGAATATCAAATTATTTGTATGCGTTTTGGTTTGAATGGAAAACCTGCATACACTCAACTTGAAGTTGCTAAAAAATTAGGAATAAGCAGAAGTTATATTTCGCGCTTAGAAAATAAAGCTCTGAAAGAAATAAGACAAAAACTAAACAATAAGGAATTTTATATCGATTAAAAAAGAGTTATCCACTCTTTTTTTTAATATTCACAATAAAATAAAAACAGTCAGAAAGGAGTAGTAACTATATTTTTAAAAATATAGTTTTTTGGTTGACAAAATTGCGGGGGGGGGTATAATAGCTTTGAAAAAATTCAAAGGAGAAAATTATGAATAAAAACAAAATTTTATTAACAATTGTTTCATTTATTTTTGTTTGTTTAGCGTTCCTAACAGGCTGCGGTCACAAACATGAATTTTCTACAGAACTAACGTATGACGAACATCAACATTTTTATAAATGTTCTTGTGGGGATACTAAAGATGCAGATTGGCATGAAGAAGGATCAGAATATTTCCAAGATAATGATAATCACTGGAAAAAATGTACAGGTTGTGAATATATAATGGCTTCACAAGCTCACGTTTATAATCAAAAGGTAGTGCATGCAGATTATTTAGTAACACCTGCGACACAAACAACAAAAGCAGTTTATAAAAAATCTTGTGTATGTGGTAAAGCCGGTACAGATACTTTTGAACAAGACAAAATAACACCAATGATAGTTTTTATAGATAAAATTTATGATGGACAACCATACTCTGTAGAAGAGGGATTACGCAATAATTCAGATGGAAATTTAACTTATACTTGGTATAAAGATGGTGTTGCTTTATCTGAAGCTCCAACTGTTGTGGGTGATTATGAAATGTCTGTAACTTTAACCGAAACAGAAAGATACGCAGCATTTACTGGTACTAAAACTGTAAAAATTACACCAAGAAAAATCGAGCAAATTGGAACTAATAAAAATTATTGGCAAAAAGTTTTTGATGGATCTGATTATAAAGTTTTAGAAATAACTGAAGAGCAAGGCAGATTATCAAATGAAAGTTTATATTTAATTATAAAATACTGGGATGTTGATCATTCATCTGTTAAAGAATATTATTTAAGTAGTAGTAATAATCCTGAAATTAAAGTAGTTAATTCAAACTATAAATTAGCAAATACTCCTACATTTTTAAGTGAGCGTATGATACAACCTTTAAATTTAGAGCTACCAACTGTAATTAGTAAAACATATGATGGTACAGATGAGTTTGAAATAATTTATGATTCATCTCATGGAATAATTGAAGGCAAAAAACTTAAAGTAATAGTAACTATAAAAGATCCAGATGATCTTGAAAATAAAATAATTAATGCTTCTATACATGAATATTCTGATGAACATAGATATGTTAGTGCAAAAAAAGTTTATTTAATTGATGCTACAACTCATGAAGAATTAAATAATATTATGGATGATGCTTATAACTTAGTAGATCCTTATGGTGAAACATCAGTTGTTGTTAATAGAAAATTATTAACATTATCAAGTAATATTACTGTTCATAGAGATAATCCTGTAGATCAACACTATGGTTACATCGATCTAAGTCGATGGGGATATGTAGATGATAGTTGTACAATAAAATTTAAAGTTAATGGATATAACGGAAGTGGAACTATTCCAGATGGTACAACAATTAAGAATGCAACATTCTCTAATATAACTTACACAAATGAAAATTATATTATTGATAAAAATGCTGTTTATACAGTTACATATGAATGGTAAAAAACAAAAAACCGCAAATTTAAATTTGTGGTTTTTTTAATGTGAATTAAATTAAATTTAAGAATTTATTTAGCTTTTGTTGTTGTTTTCATTATTAAGTCACAAATTTGATTAGTAGCATTTTTTGTGGGTGATTTTTTCATTTTTTCTATATATTTTTCTTTGTTTTTCCATAAGTTTTCTATAGTTTTAAGTAGGGTAGTTTCATTTAAATCTTCTTCTAAAATAACCTTACTATAACCTTTTTCTTTAAAGTAATTTGCATTTATTATTTGGTCACCACGGCTTGCTTTTTTAGATAGTGGAATTAAAATATTAGGCTTGTTTAACGCTAAAATTTCAAATATTGCATTACTTCCGGCTCGACTAATAACAAGGTCAGAAAGACTAAATAAATCTGCTATGTTATTACTAAATTCTAACTCTACATAATTATCAAATTTAGTGTTAGTTAGGTTGTTTTTTCCAACCAAATGAATAATGTTAAAGTTTGATAATTTTGGTAAAATTTTAATGATATTTTCATTTATAATTTTACTACCCAAACTACCACCGACAATTAAAATTGTTGGCTTTTCTTGGTAATTTTTAAACAATTTTTTTGCATTTTCTTTTTTACCTAAAAATAGTTCTTTTCTAAGTGGACTTCCAGTAAAAACCCCATTTTTTAAGCTTTTGCTTGTATTTTCAAAACTTGTACAAACATATGTACATTTGTTTTTACAAAGTTTATTTGCAAGTCCCATTGTGTAGTCACTTTCGTGGCAAATTACAGGTATTTTTAATTTTTTAGCTGCTAAAACTACGGGTAGAGCAACATAACCACCTTTACTAAACACAACATCAGGTTTTAATTCTTTTAATATTTTTTTACTTTGTTTAAATGCTTTTAATAATTTAAATGGAATTAAAAAATTTTTTAAACTTATTGTTCTTCTAAGTTTTGTACTTGTTATTTCGTAAAATTTGATGTTATTATCTTTAATAATATTTTTTTCAATTCCATTGCTTCCAATATAAAAAATTTGGGCTTTATTTTTAAGCTCGTCTATAATTGCTAGGTTTGGTATAACGTGTCCGGCTGTTCCGCCGCCTGTAAAAACTATTTTTTTCATATAATTAGTTTATGTGCTATTTTTTTAAATATAATAATTTTTATTTTAAATTTATATAAATAAAATATTATTTTTCAACATTGACAATTTGCATTTATTAATATATAATACTAATATGGTAGAAAATTCGAAAGTTAAAGAAATGTTTAGAAAACTAAATGAAAAATTGGTTAATTTTTCAGATATTGAAAGTGCTGATATGCTATCAGGTCTTAGTCCTAAATATTGGGTAAAGTGTAACAATAAAGATTACTTGTTCAAATATAGTAACGTTTATTCAGATTATACTGATTTTGGTGAAGTATTTACTTCTTATCTATCTTACATTTTAGGCTTTAATTGTGTTAAAGCTGTTTTTAGTAAAGATTTATTTAAAAAAGATAACGATGAGGTAAGAGGTGTTTTAATTGAAAGCTATCGAACTAAAAATGTAAAAGAAAGTATTTCTTTAAATTCTTTAAGAAAAAAATATTATAAAGAAGAGTTTGGTTATACGCCCAACGAGGTGATGACTATGTGTCGAAAGTTTTGTAATGATAGAAATCTTGTATTAGATAGTAATATGGAGCAAAACTTAAAAGATATGGCTTTAATGGATTATTTGTTATTACAAACAGATAGACATGCTGGAAACATAGAGTTTTTAATAGAAGAAAAAGATAATATTAAAACTTTAAAACTAGCTCCTATGTTTGATAATGCTTATTGTTTGTATTTGTTTAAATCGGTTTCAGAAGCTACTGCTATATATAGATATATTTCAAGAAAAGAATGCGATATTACTTACAATAGCAATAAAAATCCTATGGTTAATTTTTATATTAAACAAGATGATACAGAAAATGATGTTGAACCAGAAAAAATTGTTGTTAGAGATTTGGCTTGTGAATTGTTAAAAAATAAAAAATTAATGGGTTTATACAAAAACTTTTTAAAACTAGATTTTAAAAAGGAAGTTGATTTTATTCGTTCTATTTATAAGAAAAAACTTCCAGAAATTCACTATAATTTAATTTTAAAAGGTGTGGAAAATCGAGTTAAAGCTTTAAATGCAGAGCTTGTTAAACAAATGAATGAAAAAGAAATTGAAATATTTTAATTGAGGTTAGTATGATTTATTTGAATTATCAAAACTATAAACTGGGAAAATTAGAGTTTGTAAATAGTGAGTATATTTATACTTCATTAGATGGTGAAAAAGATGCACTTTTAAATTGTGATGGCTTAATTGACTATGATTTAATGGCTAGCAATAATTTAAAACAAACTAATTTATTTCCATTTTTTGTTAGTAATTTTATAAATAAAGTTAATAAAAGAGAAGATATTTTAAAAAAAATTAATGGAAAAGACTTAAATTGTTATGAAATTTTAGAAAAATTGAGTACAATGAAAATGGATAAATTTGCTTATTGGCTTAGCAAAGATTAGGAGAATAGATTTCATGGCTAAAAGTTATAATTCAAAAGATATTGTTGTTTTAGAAGGTTTAGATGCTGTTAGAATGCGTCCTGGTATGTATATTGGTACAACGGGAGCTAAAGGATATCATCATCTTTTATGGGAAATTGTTGATAATTCAATAGATGAAATTGCAAACGGTTATGGTAATAAAATTACAGTTACTTTAAACAAAGATGGTAGTTGTTCTGTTGAAGATAATGGTAGAGGTATTCCTACAGATATTCACCCAAAATTAAAAATTTCTGGTGTAGAGGTTGTTTATACACAACTTCATGCTGGTGGTAAATTTGAAAGCGAAAATTACACCTTTTCTGGTGGACTTCATGGTGTTGGTGCTAGTGTTACAAATGCATTAAGTAGATTTTGTAATGTAACCGTTAAGCGTGATGGTAAAGTTTTTTTTATGGAGTTTGAAAGCAAAGAAGTTAATGGCCAAATTAAAAGTGGTATTGTTAAATCTGCTTTAAAACAAATAGGAGTTACTAAAGAAACTGGAACGCTAGTAACTTTTTTACCAGATGATAGAGTATTTAAAGACTTAACTTTTAATAGAGAAACAATATTAAGTCGTTTAAAAGAACTTGCATATTTAAACAAAGGTTTAATTATTAATTTTGTCGATAACAGAGAAGAAAAAACCTTTGTAAAACAATTTAATTTTACAGGCGGATTAAACGATTTTGTTTTAAATTTAGTTGAAAATAAAAAAATGCTTTATAATACACCTTTTTATCTAGAGGGACAAAGCGATTTGGTTAGGGTTAAACTTGCATTTATTCACACAAGTGAATATGTAGATAATATTTATTCTTACGTAAATAATATTCCTACAACAGAGGGCGGAACACATGAAACTGGTTTTAAAAGTGCTTTAACTAGAATTTTTAATGAAACTGCAAGAAAATATAATTTTATTAAAGATAAAG
>SVIA01000019.1 GCA_015055535.1 Clostridiales bacterium | reverse complement strand
TTAGTAATTTTACACAATATTGAAAATAATCCAAATTACGCCCCAATGATTTTTAATCCAAATATGGTGGAGTAATGTAAAGTATATTTTTCAGATTTGTTTTTAAAGTACTCGAATTCGAGTGTTTTATTATGACTTTGAAATGAAAACAAATATGGTATATAGATAAAGGAGAAAAGTATAAATATTATGACATCTATTAATAATAAAGATTTAATAAAAATTATTGAAGAAGTTGTGGAAAACAATAAAGAGTTAGCAGAAATTGTATTTGATATTGTTGTTAAAATTAATAATTTGCCTAGTAAAGCAAAAGCATCTATTGCGCAATTAATTAACTATAACCCTGAAAGTTCACTTGTTAGTCCTCTGCTTCAAGGCCAAATAAGCCGATATGTTAAAATGGTTTGTAAAGAAATAGGAATTGAATTAGAAAAGGCTAATGACGATATTGGTGGACTAGCTTATTTTAATGAATTTATTAAAAATTAAACATATTATACAAAAAGGAGAAAAATTATGAAAATTATTGTAAAACAAAAAGATTGGAGTAAATTAAAAACAGATTACGAAGAAGAATTTGTACACGAGTTTGTAGATGGAGTATTAACACAAAAAAATATAATTTATGTAGCTCAAGATGAAGTAATGACGGTTAAAGGCAACGAAAAAGTAGTTAATTTTGCTTTTAAAGTTTTAAAAAAAACGGAAGATAGTATAAAACTTAAGGTGTTCGGTATAGGTGCAGGATTTGTAGAAGAAAGAAAACAAACTAATCCTTTTGTATTAAAATTAGGGGAAACGCAAAGTTTTAGTACAAACTCTTTTGATTCAGGTTCATTTTTTGAAGTTACTTTAGTTGAATAATTTAAATTGGGAGTTATTATGACAAAAGAAGATTATATAAAAATTATTAATAAAGAATTTGATGGAATTAGAAAAGAAGCGTTATTAAAACAAGTTGAAAATTTTTATACTTTAGAGTCTAAAAAGTTATATAATCAAAAGTATAAAGTTGGTGATTTTGTTAAATTAAAAAAAGACACTTTTTTGCACGGATTAGGAAGTAAAGTCAGTTATGAAGTTTTTGATTTGCTTGCAGAAAAAGGTCTAATAAATAAAGATTTTGAATTAGGAGCGAGTTCGCATAAAATTCATCACGCAGTTTCACTTTGGCACATAATGAAAGATATTCGTTTAGCTGATTATATTGTAAATTATAGCGGAATGGAAGTTATGATTGACAATAAAGAATATAAAGTTGTGCCTTATGGAAAACTAGATGAATTTGTTGAAAAAATGAGAAAATATCCACATTGGTCTTGGAAAGCTGAAAGTTCAATGGAAATTCGTTTTATGCCAAGTTTAGCAAAAGAAAATAATCAAATAGCTTTTATTTTTAATGGTAGAGATAAAGTATGCAAAGATTTAACTTATTATAATTTAAACGATGAAAGAATTTCTTATGACATTGCTAAAGGTTTTATGAAATTTTCAACCGAAGAGCGTGCACAAAGCTGGATTGAAAACAGAAGACAAGGTCCAGATACGAGAATTGCATATATAATTTTTGGTTTGCCTAAAAATATGATTGAAGGCGTATTGGTTGGTAGAAAGTTTGAAAAAAATAAAAAGATTTTAAAACATATTAAAGAAAAACTTCCTAATGTATATATTTGTAATTTAGATGGTAAGGTTATTGTCGCGTAATGGAATTTGAATTAAATAAAAAATTAATTGATTTAGGATATAGAGTGTTAAAACCTAAAGAAAAAGATTTTGAAAAATTTTATGAAATTAAAAAAATCAATTGTGAAAAATATGTAAAACAATTTTTTAGTATTTGGGATGAAGCAGAGCAAAGAGAATATAACTATAAAGTTTTTCAAGAGAGTTTAAAACAAGATTATTTTAAAAAAGTAATTTTAAATAATAATTTAGTAGGTTTTTTAAGCTTTTCAATTTTTGAAAAAGAAATTGGATGTGTAACTATTCAAATATTAAATCATAAAACTAGAGAAATTATAATTGATTGGTTTTTAAATGCTTTAATAGATTTGTCTGGTAAAACAAATAAGCCAATATATTTAAAAACTTTTATAGGAAATAAAGATTTGGTTTTATTTGAAAAATATGGGTTTAAAGTGTTTTCTATAAACAATTCTCATAATTTACTGGTTAGAAAAATAATATAATTCAAATAAAAAAAAGAGGGTATTATGAACAATGTAGAATTTGGAAAAGAAATAAAAAAATTATCAGAATATTTTAAAAAAAATATTGGTTCAAGATTAAAATTAAAATTTTCAATAAATGAAGAAAATGGTTATTTATCATCAAGAGTTTATAGTGGAACAGATTATCCACAAAATAGACAAGAACTTTTAGAATTTATGGATAGAAATATAGAAGAATATTTAGTAGATAGAATGTCTTTTTTAATTAAACCGGAAGTTGTAAGGGGTAAAGTTAAAGATGTTTCAATTTTATTCAAATTTACGGATGGCACTACTAAAAAAATCAATAAAATAACAGAAGAAAATAAAGAATATTTAGTTGATAGTATTTTAAACTTTTTTATAGATTATTACAAAGGCGATAAGTCTAGAGAGTTAGGTTTTTTTGATGACGAAAATGTTTTTTATTTATTTAAAATAGAGAATAATAAATTGATGGTATCTTTTAACTCTGCCGACTATGAAATTCTAGGAACAATTAATGAAATTGCAGAAGCTGTTCATACTCACTTTTATTTTGACTATCAAAAAGCATGGAGTAATGTTTGTAGTAATAAAGAACTAGTAGAGAATTTAGCTAAAGAATTGCGTGATTTATGGTTTGCTGAACATAGAAAACAAAAAGATAAATGGAACGAAGATTTTGTTAAAAATAAAATTTTTGCAATTAAACCATCAATATTTTTTAAAGAAGTAAGTAAGTGTGGTTTATATTTCAAATTAAAAGATGGAAAAGTAGAGGTGTTGCCGGATTTACTAGATTATGAAGTTTTACCAGTAGACCTTTTAAATTTGTTTATAGATTATTATAAAGGTATAAAAAGCCCTTATATTGGCCTTTTTGAAGAAGAAATGTGTAATTTTATTTTAAAAATTAATAATGATAAATTGTTTCTTGGATTTACAGAAGAAGAAGGTGAAGGTGATGAATTAATAGGAGAACCTAAAGACTATGCGATAGAAACTTTATCTCACTTTAGAAAATTTGAAAAAGAGTGGCAAAATGCTACTGGAGAGTTTGGCGAAGAAGAATATTTAAAACCAGGTGAAATCAAAAAACTTTGCGATGAATTAGAGGGGGTATTAAATAAATAATTTTAATAAAAATAGGAGTTTTTATAACTCCTATTTTTATTTTGAGCAAATTACTTTAACAATTCTTTTAAAGCTAATTTTTTATTTTCTGGCAAATTTTTTATTATATTTAATGTTTCTTTGTCTAGTTTGTATGTATCTATATTTTCGCTAAAAAATTCTTCTGGTGTTATATTGCAAGCCTGTATTATTTCTAAAATAACCCTCATAGAAGGTTCAAATTCGCCAGCCTCTAATTTTGTAATGTAAGCGGGGTTTTTGTCTATATTTAAACTTAGTGCTCTTGCACTTAAATTTGCTTTATTTCTAAAATAACCTATTCTTTCTATAATATTGTTTAAATCCATAATTTTCTCCTATAATAATTATATTATTTGATAATTACTTTAATATGTGCCAAACAAATGATAAATAATCAAAAAAAGAAATAAAATATTGCTTTATATGAAATGTTTATGTTTTTATTTGACTTTTTAAGCAATATTTTTTAAAATATTTATAGAAAACCGACTAGAACAATATGTGGAATATTTAAAATCTAAAATGATGAAATTTGTGATTAAATATGATAAAATATTTTAAACAAAGGAGAAATATTATGAAAATAACTTCTGAATTATTAAAGGAAATTAGATTATCTCAAAAATTAACACAAAAACAATTTGCTAAAAAATTTTTTATAACTGAAAAAACTGTAAGTAATTATGAAAATGGAGTGAGAACACCTGATTTAGATTTTTTAACAAGAGTTTGTAAAGAATTTAATATTGCTTTAGATTATTTTATGACAAGTCAAACAACTGAGAGTAATCCTAATGATTTAATACTATTAGAAAAAAATGGCAAATTTGCTCTTTTCGATAAAAAGCAAAGTGTGTATCTTACGGGGCATTTGTATGACTATATAATAATTTCAGAAAGTGGAAATCATATTGTATATAAAACAAAAGACGTTGTTGAAGACGGAAAAGTTTACAAAAATAGAAAAATTACTTATTCCGCTATTTGTGATAATTTTGGAAATATTAAAGAGTATTCAAATCTTGAATTCGGTTTCAATGGGGCTTTTGGTTTGTTTAATGTGTGCCCAGCATACAATAAAAAAACTAAAAAAGTACATTTAGTAAATAATAAGGGCGAAGTTTTAAGTAAGGGCTATACAAGAATACAGCAAATTGGAAATGGTTCGGAAATAAATTTTGGTTTATACTTTGGCTTAAAATTTAATTTTGTAAATGAAGAAATAAAAGTAGAAACAAGAGATTTATTATATTTAGATGGGAATATTGTAGATGTTACTATTGAAGATATAAATGAAAATTTAAGCCCTAAAGTAATAGAGTTTAAAGATATTGATTTTGTTATAGACCATATAAAAAAATATGGAGCAGGCATTCTTTCGCTTTGCCCAAACGATATTTTTAAAATTAGCGAAAACTATCCTAAAATTATTATGGCAATAAACGATTTTGCGAAATCTTCTAAATATTACAGATTAATGTTTGGATATACAATAAACACTTTAAATGAATTTGCCGATGCCTTAAAACCACAAGCAAAAATAAAATTAAATAAGGAATTAATTTGCCCTAAACAAATTTATACTAATAACAAAATTGAAATAAATATAATCAATAAAAGTTTAGATATTTTATTTGATAAAATAGGTTTAATATAAGGAGTAGAAAATGAATAAAAACGAAGAATTTATTAAAAAGTTTGGAAACCCTATAGATTTTTACGGGTTTAGTGCTATAGAAGTTAAAAAAGTTAAAGGAAGCCAATGGGTGTCTCATTATTATATAAAATCCGAGTCAGTAGAGAAACTAGATGGCGTATACGATGAAAAAATTTATTTTTGTCCATTAAATGATACTAGTGGAAATATTGAAAGAAAAGCGAGAGTTGCAATATTAAAAGAAACATATTTAAATTCTAATATAGAAATTTTGCAAGAAATAAAACCAGTTTTTAAAAATGGAAAACTTGATTTAGAGATAGATGAAAATCCTACTATCTTTACAAATGAAGGAGAATATACATTAAGCGGAGAAACTCCTTGTGGGTTTTATTCTACTTTTAAGCCTGAATTTGTAAGAATAGTAGATGAGAGATTAATTATTTCAAGTAAAACTGAATTTGTTTTAGATCCATCTCATAAAGATGAACTAAAAGATATTAAATATAACGACACGTTGATAACATCGGAAAGAATTTCGACTTACGGAAAAGATTCTTTTAGAATAAAAAATGGAATGGATGTTAAATATGCTACTTTTAGTGAAGTTTATGAACAAATTGAAAAAAGAGAAAATATTAATTCAAAGCTTTCAAAACTTGGTTTGAATGTGTCTACTGTTATTAATAATGAATTGACTTATAAACATTTAAGAAATAATGATAAGAATATAAACAATCACGAAGATACTATTATTAAAACAAGCTAAAAGAAATGATTATTTAAAAAAGAAAAAAGGTCTATTACAAGCGAAACACCAGAACTTATTGTAAAGCAAAAATTGGCACACGAGTTATAGTAGATTTTTTGCAATTAACTAAAGATTTAGAAGAAACTGAAACAAATATTAAAACTGAATATGAAATTTATAATTCTTTAAAGATTGGGATTTTAAATCTTTATGCAAATACAAATAAAAGTTTAAACAATATATTTAATATAATTTTATTTTTAATTAGTTTTTTATCATTAGATTATGATATACTTGAAAAAGAAAGAAGAGAAATTGAAGAAAAAGAAGGCAGTTTCTTAAAAGGTAAAATTATAATTAAAGAAGGAGAAAATGTATGAAAATAGTTATTAAAAAAATTGAGTGGCACGCTATTAGAAGAACTGGAGAGATAAGCAAAAAAGAAACATATTATAAATTTAACGATATTGAAAAAGAAAAAAAACTATTTTGGGCGGACTGGGGAGAATATTTTGAGTCTGCTAATATTTGTATAAAAGGTGCTATGCCTAGAATTATTAATTTTTCTATAAAAGTGAAAGAATTAAATAAAGATAGTGTGGTTTTGGAAGTTAGTGGAGAAGCTGGCGGCGAACAAAAAGAAGATAGTTTTGGCTACACTTCTAAATTAATCACATTAAAGTTAAATGAAAACATGGGTTTTGCAACAAAAACGAAAGATTTTGGAATAAATTTTGAAATTAGTTTGCTTGAAGATGAGAAACAAGAAAATTTAGAAAGAATGAATTTTAGAGAATTTAACCATTTATTTAGAATGTGTAGTGATTTAGATAAAGCGGAAATTTCTATTTACGCTCCTTTACTTTATAAAATGGAAGACAAATATTATAATGCTTGTATTGAATTTTTAAAAAATAATACTATTACTTACTTAAAAGCGAATGAAATTAGCACGAATGATATTATAGAAGGTTATTATCGAGAAAATAAAAAAGACAAAAAAAAATATATAGAATCATTAATGATTTTAAATAATTTAGAAAAAGCAGACGAAATGGAAACTTATCAAATTTTCAACCCTTATGTTATAGAATAGGCGAAAAAATGCAAGTTAAAGATTTAATTTTATATCAAGTAGCGACAGATAGAGATTATAAGGTTGGCGAAAAAATTTATTTTGGCGAAAGTTAATGGCGAAGTGCATTTAGTAAAAGATTATGGAGTAAATCGTTTGGAACTATCTTTTAACGAATATAAAGAAGAAGCAGTAAAATATTGGAGTCAAGACCAAAATTCTAAATCTGCCACCAAAGAGATTTTATTTAAAGGCGAAGCAGAAATAATAGAAATTTTAAAGGAGTTTAAAAAGAGTTAATTAGATTTACGCAAAAATTAATAAGTTCAACTTGCATTGCTATTGCTCAACCAATTAAAATACTCGCAATCCCTTATAAATTCGGGCTTTGCGGGTTTTTTATTTGAGTTAAAGTATAAAACTAAAGGAAAAAGTAGTTCTAAAAACAAGTTGAGTGTTTATTTTTCTTGTTAAAAAAAGATTTTTATTTTTTGAAGACATTACAAATTATATTAAAGACAAATTTTAAAAGTAGATTGTTTTTATTTTTGAAGTATGATATAATGAAAGTATGATTAAATTATTAGATAGTATTTTATTAAGTGATAATGTTGTAGAAAACTTTTATAAAAATTATGATGATGAAGGGTTTAGAAATTGGCTACTTTCTATTTTGCCAGAGGTTGAAACTTGTAAAAATTTAAAACAAGATAATCCTTGGCATGTTTATAACTGTTTAACTCATATTTTACATTCGGTTGAAGAAATTAACAAACAAACAAAAGATATGGATAATTCTATTCGTAGAATGCTTGCATATACAATGTTTTTGCACGATATTGGAAAACCAAATTGTGTATTAAGGCGCTACTCTAAATTATATAAAAGAGAAATAGATAGTTTTTTTAATCATAATATTGAAGGTGAAAAAATTGCAAAAAGAGTTTTAGATAAATTTAACTTTAATAAAACAGAACAAAAAGTTATTGAAATATTTATTAAAGAACATGATATGTTTATGTTTATAACTTTTGAGAATGATGGCAACCCATATCATAAAGTTTTAAGTTATAAATTTTTAAAGAATAAAATTTTAGAATTAAACAATTTTGGAAATGGTAAAAAACTTTTAAAACTTTTGGTGCTAGTAGGTAGAGCGGATAATAAATCTCAAAATCCAGAACTTACGGAAAAATCGTTAAAACTACTTGATAAAATGGAAAGCATGATTGAAAATATGAATGACAATATAAATACATTTTAAAATAAAAAGGTTACTATTTAAGTATGGAAAAAAAATTTATTAAACCAAATTATAAAAATTGTAATTTAAATATCTCAAGTACACTTGCGGAGTTTTTAGGAGCAGAAAATAAAAATGCAACGCTTGAAGTTTTAAAAAATGAATTAAAAAAAGATTATAAAAATGTAGTTTTTATATGTTTTGACGGAATGGGAATTTATCCATTAACTCAAAATTTGAGAGAAGAAGACTTTTTAAGAAAACATATTATACAAACTTTAGTCTCTACTTTTCCCTCTACAACAACTAATGCCACAACTTCGCTTATGACAAATACGCTTCCTTTAGAACATGGCTGGTTTGGGTGGACGATTAATTTCCCCGATATGAATAAAAATATTGCCATATATTTAGGGCAAGATGGTTGGACAGGCGAAAATGTAGAAATAAAAAATTCACCACTAGAAAGTATTAATTGTTATTTTGATAATACTAAAACCGATTACAATATTAATACAATTTTCCCTTCATATGTAAAAGTAAAACATGAAGAAAGGAACAATGTTTATTATAGTCAGTCAGAATTTTTTGATACTTTAAAAGAAATATGTAATCGTGAAGGCAAGCAATTTATTTATGCTTATAACGATGAGCCTGACCACACAATGCATGACTTTGGTGTTAAAAATAGTACATCTAAAAATTTAATTAAAACATTATCTAAAAACATGGAAAAGTTGGTTGAAAATACTAAAGATACACTATTTATAATAACTTCTGACCATGGACACATAGATGTTGAAGACTATATTTATATTTATCAAGATAAAGAAATAATGGATTTACTTGAAATTTATCCTTATTTAGAACCTCGCGCTACAGCATATAAAGTAATAAAAGGTAAAGAGAAAGAATTTGAAGAAGTTTTTAATAAAAAATATGGTAAAGATTTTGTTTTGTATAAGTCGGAAGATTTAATAAAACAGGGTTATTTTGGAGATTTTGGTAATAAAGGATTTTTACTTGGCGATTATATTTCTATAGGAAAGTATACAAACAAATGTTTAATTCTTTCACCAATTAGCAGTATTTTAAAAGGGCACCATACTTCGCTTACAGACGAAATGGAAGTACCATTAATTTTGATCAATAATTAAAAAAAGAAGCCAAACGGCTTCTTTTTAAATGGGGTGAAATATCGGATTCGAACCGATGACCTCTGGTGCCACAAACCAGCGCTCTAACCAACTGAGCTAATCCCACCAAGTACCTCAATATAATACTATAATTTTATTTAAAAGTCAAGAGAAATTTAAAATAAATAGCAGAAATTAAATTTCTGCTAAGCATTTGGTGTAAATTCGCTAAATATGCCTTCACCTTTTCCGTTTTTAAAAGTAATATCTTTATAGTGGCCAATTTCCCAAATAGGGAAGTTAACAGGTTCTTTTAAAATAAAATTAAAGCCTTTTAGTTTTTCAAGTTCTTTTTTATTAACCAAAATAAAAGCATTTTCATTTTTTCTGCAGGCTTTTGCTCTATTAAAAACTGGGCTCACCATTGAATTAATTTTCATTCCACATTCTTTGGCCCTTTGTTGTAATTCATTTACACTTTTTGCGTATATAGGAATAGAATTAATTTCTTTATTGATAAAAACTTTAAAGTCGTTTAAAATTAAATGTTTTTTCATAAAAATTATTAAATCTGTGTTGAGTTCAGAAAGAGTTACTAGTTTAGACAATGTTTCGTTATTAATAGCGGTTGCTTTAAGGCAAAAGTTGGCCATCTTTATTATTTGATCTTGTGGCAATTCGTTTTTATATTTGGTTGAAATCTCTTTAAACATTTGTTGAAGTTGGTCACAATGAGTTTTAATGTCAAAGAAAAGACTGTTTATATTTGTGAAATTCTCATTTAAGTGTTCAATATAAAAATTTTTATAGTTTTCACTCAAATAAAATCTTTATTTATAGACGAATTTAAAAAATTATAAATTGATTCAACCAAATTATAGTTAGTGTTATTATATCTTTTAATATTATTTAATTCTTTTTTATCATTAAACCTTGTTATTTCTTTTAA